>NZ_JBAKHV010000012.1:0-111752 GCF_036906775.1 Micromonospora sp. CPCC 205561
CGACGCGCGCCCCGCACCCGCGCGACCCGCGCCGGGTGCCGGCGAGACCGGCACCGAGGCCCGGCCGGCGCCCGGCCGCCCGACGGAGGCCGAGCCCACGGACGCCGAACCGACCGAGGCCGAGCCGACGGACCCCGAACCGCCGCGCGGCGGCACCGCCGCCGAGCCGCCCACCGAGGCCCGCCCACCGGCAGCGCCCTGGGGCGGGGCCGGGGCGCGCCCCGCGGGTGCCGTACTGTCCTGTGCGGCCGACCAGCCGCTCCCACGGGCGTCACCGCCGGGTTCGCCCTGCTGGCCCGGGATCTGGGCCCGCCCGCGCGGGGAACTGGGATCGCCGTACGAGTTCATTCCTCACACCCTGCCGTTGCGATGGGGCGGCGCTGCGCCGCCATCGGTTTGCCGTGAGATGGGACACCCGTCACCGCGGCACGCGCGTGCCGGTCGACTGGCGCCACTTGCGAATCATTCGGGCTAATCAGACCAACGATCCGTCGGTGACCCCGGGTCCACGGGTGCTGGCCGGGGTCGGCCGATCGAGCGGAGATCACCTTTGCGCCTCTCGCCTCCGTCGACCGGCCGCACCGGCGCCCGGGGCGGCCGTGCCGCCCGCCGCCTCCTGGTCGGGCCCGCTCTCGGGCCCCCCGGCCAGCCCGTCCCGGCCGAGCAGGTACTGCTCGACGAGATGGTTCCAGTCACAGCCGAGGCACACCTCCACCACGAAGACCTGGAACTCACGCACCGTCATCGCCAGCACCGGCAACTCGGCCAGCGTCCGGGCCTGGCCGGCGGACTGCCTGAGTTCGTCGCCGTAAATGTAGTGGACGTGGATGAGGTTCTCGCTCCGGCAGACGGGGCACCGCTCGTCGGTCGGTTCCCCGTGGAAGCGGGCAGCGTTCTTCAGGTACGGGGACGCGTCGCAGACGTCGTACGTGCCGACCCTGCCGGCGAGGAGTTCACGCAGCACCGCTCGCTTCCGGAGCGAGTAGTCGACAACCTGGCGCTGCGTACGCATGCGGAGAAGGGTACGCGGTCCCGCCCGACGGGGCGACCACGGTGACGATGAGTGACCGCGACACCCCGGAACGGGGATTTGCCCTGATCAAGACGATCCGCTAGCGTGCGATGTATCGGTCCGATACATCGCGGCGGTCATGGCCTCCGCGACGAGGGTACAGAGGGGATGGCCCGTGCTCGAGCTCGCCATCCTCGGCCTCCTCCAGGAGGCTCCGATGCACGGCTACGAGCTGCGCAAGGAGTTGGCCGCCAAGCTCGGTGCGATCCGGGCGGCGATCAGCTACGGCTCGCTCTACCCGACCCTGCGCAGGTTGCAGGCGTCCGGATGGATCACCGAGGCCGCCGAGGCGACAACCACCGCCGAGGAGGTCCCCGCGTTGACCAGCCGGCGAGGTCGGGTGGTCTACAAAATCACCGCGGAGGGCAAGGAACGCTTCGCCCAACTGATCGCGCAGACCGGGCCGGAGACGTACGACGACACGGGCTTCGGAGTGCACTTCGCGTTCTTCGCCCGGACCGACCAGGCGACCCGACTGCGCATCCTGGAGGGTCGCCGGCGGAAGATCGAGGAGCGTCGTGAAGGGCTTCGCGACGTGCTCGGCCGGGCGGCCGAGCGTCTCGACGCCTACACCCTGGAACTGCAGCGCCACGGCCTGGACGCCTGTGAGCGCGAGGTCCGCTGGCTGGAGGAGCTCATCGCCAACGAGCGCTCCGGCCGTGCCCCGACGGTCCCGGAAACCGGGACGGCCGGCGGCCGACGAGAAGACAACAGCCCGCCCCCGCCTGGAGAGTCCAGGACAGAGCGGCCGTGATGAAGAAGAAGGAGGCAGACGCTATGGGCTCCGTCCGCGTCGCCATCGTCGGTGTGGGTAACTGCGCCTCGTCCCTCGTGCAGGGCGTGGAGTACTACCGGAACGCCGACCCGAACGACCGCGTCCCGGGTCTCATGCACGTCACCTTCGGCGACTACCACGTCTCGGACGTGCAGTTCGTCGCGGCGTTCGACGTGGACGCCAAGAAGGTGGGCATGGACCTCGCCGAGGCGATCGTCGCCAGCGAGAACAACACCATCAAGCTCTGCGACGTGCCGCCGACCGGCGTCACGGTGCAGCGCGGTCCGACCTTCGACGGTCTGGGCCAGTACTACCGCGAGATCGTCGAGGAGTCCGACGCCACGCCGGTCGACGTCGCCCAGGCGCTGCGCGACGCGCAGGTCGACGTCGTGGTCTCGTACCTGCCGGTCGGCTCCGAGCAGGCCGACAAGTTCTACGCCCAGGCCGCGATCGACGCCGGCTGCGCGTTCGTCAACGCGCTTCCGGTCTTCATCGCCTCCGACCCGGAGTGGGCCAAGAAGTTCGAGGACGCGGGCCTGCCGATCGTCGGCGACGACATCAAGAGCCAGGTCGGCGCCACCATCGTGCACCGGGCGCTGGCGAAGCTGTTCGAGGACCGGGGCGTCGAGCTGCTGCGCACGTACCAGCTCAACTTCGGCGGCAACATGGACTTCATGAACATGCTGGAGCGCAACCGCCTGGTCTCGAAGAAGATCTCGAAGACCCAGTCGGTCACCTCGCAGATCCCGCACGAGATGAGCAAGAGCGACGTGCACATCGGCCCGTCGGACCACGTGCCGTGGCTCGACGACCGCAAGTGGGCGTACATCCGCCTGGAGGGGCGCTCCTTCGGCGACACCCCGCTCAACGCCGAGCTCAAGCTCGAGGTCTGGGACTCGCCGAACTCGGCCGGCGTCATCATCGACGCCGTACGCGCCGCGAAGATCGCGCTGGACCGGAAGATCGGCGGCCCGATCCTGTCGGCCTCGTCGTACTTCATGAAGTCCCCGCCGGTGCAGTACGCCGACCACGACGCGCACGCCGCCGTGGAGGCGTTCATCGCCGGTGACGTCGAGCGCTGACGCGCGACCACCAGCACCGCCGTCGAGGGCCGGGTCCACGGGACCCGGCCCTCGACGCGTCCGGCCCCGCAGCCGTACGCGCGACGACCATCGCCGTCACACGGGGTCGAGCGGTCGGCGACCTGCCGTTAGGCTGACCGACGTGGCATCCATCGCTCGCCGCGGCTCGCGCGGCGCGGCACTACGGGTCATCGGGGCGGTCGCCGGCGCGGTGTTCCTTCCGGTCCTCGTCGGCTGCGCGGCGCCGGGCACCGATCCGGCCACCGCACCGGCAGGCGGCGTGGCATCGGCCCGTCCGGCCACCTCCGCGGCGCCGGCCGAGGCCGACTGTGTCAGGGCGGGGGCGCCGGTCGCGCGCCCCGGGAACGTCGGCCGGCCCGGTGGCGGTGCCCCGGCGACCACGTCGCGTCCACCCGGCACCCGACATCCGCTGACCGACGAGCAGCGCCGCGCGGAGGAGTTCCGCCGCCAGCAGGCGACCAACGACGCCTTCCGGCAGCGCGGCACGCTCGACGAGGAGGCGGCCAGCGGTGCCCGGGCCTGCGCGGCGGACGTCAGGAGAAGCCTCAACCTGCTGTCCGCCGGCGGTCGGGACGAGCCCGGGCAGGAGGCCGTCCGGCGCGCGATCGTGGCTACGGGGCTGACCGAGGTCACCGTGCGGCCACCGGGTCGACTCGACCTCGGCCCCGCCGACGGGCTGATCTTCGCGGGCTGGACCGGCCGGGCGTGCGTCTTCGGCAGCGTCCGGCCGGGCGACGTCGCGGTGGAGATCGGCGCGCGCATCGCCGACGGCGGCTGCCTGCCCGCCCCGGGCTGACCCGGCCGGTGGTGGGACGGGCGGCCCGCCCCGGGATCAGGACCAGGCGTGTCGCAGGGCGACCCCGGCCTCCAACTCCAGCAGCTTCACCTTGCGGTCCAGGCCGCCGCCGAAGCCGACCAGTTTGCCGCCCGCGCCGACGATCCGGTGACACGGCACGAGCACCGGGATCGGATTGCGGTTGCAGGCCATCCCGACCGCGCGGGCCGCACCCCGGTCACCGAGCCGCCGGGCCACCTCGCCGTAGGTGAGCGTCTCGCCGTACGGGATGGTGCTCATCTCGCGCCATACGCCCCGTTCGAACTCCGACCCGCCCGGCGCCTTCAGCGGCACCGCGAAGTCGGTCAGCTCGCCGGCGAAGTACGCCCGAAGCTCCGCGATCGCCTGGCGGGCGGCGTCGTCGCCCGGCTCCTGGGTGGCGTCCTCGACCCGGCCGAGGCGGGCCCGGCAGACGTGGGTCCCGTCGGTGCCGACGGAGAACTCGCCGATCGGGGAGTCGAGCACGGTCCAGCGCATCCGCCCATTATCCCCCGGCGGCCCGACACGTCCCTCGGCCCGAGCGCCGCCGAGCCTGCGTCGCCGCGGTCCTGCCGGAGAGCCGGATCGCCAGCGGCTTCGGCGGCGGCGCGTTGCGGGGCACCGATACCGTGCGGGCCGTGGCCACGGGGACGCTGATCTTTCTCATCATCGGCGGTGCGGGCGTCGCGGTGCTCGCGCTGGCCCTGCTCGGTGCCGAGCTGCTCCACTTCGGCAATCCGGACTTCGACGGCCCGGTGTCGGTGGAGGCGGTCGCCGGGTTCACCGGAGCGCTCGGCTTCGGTGCCGCGATCGTCAACGAGCTGCTCGGCGGGCGTACGCCCGGAATGATCGCGGTGGCCCTGGCCGGCGGCGTTGCCGCGGCGGTACCCACCGCCTGGGCGGCGTCCCGGCTGAGCCGGGCGGCCCGCGACATGCGCACCGACCCCACCCCCACCCGTCACCACCTGGTCGGCGCGCTCGGCCTGGTGGTCACCCCGGTGCCGGCCGACGGCTACGGCGAGGTCCGCGTCCGGGTGGCCGGCCAACCGGTCAAGCTCAACGCCCGCGCCGACCGACCGATCGCGGTCGGCGCCCAGATCTTCGTGGTCGAGGCGCTCAGCGAGACCAGCGTGCACGTCGAGACCTACTGAACCCCCACAAGAAACAGGACGGTCACATGCCCCTTCTCATCGCCATCGGCGGCGCGGTCCTCCTCATCCTCGTGCTCGTGCTCTTCGTGCTCTCCCGGATCAAGGTCGCCGGGCCGAACGAGGCGTTCATCGTCACCGGCCGCAAGGGCCGCACCACCCAGACCGCCGACGGCGGCCGGTCGACCGACAACTCCGGGCAGAAGGTCGTGCTCGGCGCGTCCGTCTTCGTCCTGCCCGTGGTGCAGAAGCTCCAGTCGCTCGACCTGTCGAGCCGGCGGATCGACGTCGGCATCAAGGGCGCGGTCAGCAAGCAGGGCATCCGCGCCGACCTGCACGGCGTCGCGATCGTCAAGGTCGGCGGCACCGAGGACGCGATCCGCGCCGCCGCCCAGCGCTTCCTGCACCAGCAGGACGAGATCGAGGACTTCACCCGGGAGGTGCTGGCCGGCGCGCTGCGCTCGATCGTCGGCCGACTCACCGTCGAGGAGGTCATCCGGGACCGGGCGGCCTTCGCCAGCGCGGTCGCCGAGGAGGCCGAGCACTCGATGACCAACCAGGGTCTGGTGCTGGACACCTTCCAGCTCCAGGACATCCTGGCCGAGGGTTCCTACCTCCAGGACCTCGGCCGGCCGGAGGCCGCCCGGGTGCTCAAGGACGCGGCCATCGCCGAGGCGCGGGCCCGGCAGCAGGCCGAGCAGGAGCGGCTGCTCGCCGAGGAGGCGATCGCCGAGGCCAACCGGAACCTGTCGCTGAAGCAGGCCGCCATCCAGGCGGAGATCGACGCGGCCCGGGCCAAGTCCGCCGCCGCCGGGCCGCTCGCCCAGGCCGAGCGGGACCAGGCGATCCTCTCCGAGCAGCAGAAGGTCGCGGAGCGCAACGCCGAACTCAAGCAGCGCCAGCTCGACACCGAGGTGCGCAAGCCGGCCGACGCCGCCCGGTACAAGGTGGAGCAGGAGGCCGAGGCGTCCCGCAACGCGGCCGTGCTGAACGCCGACGCGCAGCGCCAGGCCGTCATCGCCGCCGCCCAGGCCGCCGCCGAGCAGGCCCGCCTCACCGGTGAGGGCGAGCGGGCCCGCCGGGCCGCGCTGGCCGAGGCCAACGCGATCGAGGGCGCCAAGGAGGGCGAGGCCGAGCAGCGCCGCCGCTCCGCGATCGCCGAGGCGGTCGAGCGGGAGGGCACGGCCGAGGCCGCGGCCATCCTGGCCAGGGGTCAGGCCGAGGCCGACGCGATGGCCCGCAAGGCCGAGGCCTTCGCGGCGTACGGCGAGGCGGCCGTGCTGGATCTGCTGGTCAAGGTGCTGCCGCAGGTGGTCGAGGCGGCCAGCGCCCCGATCGGCGCGATCGACAAGATGACCGTCATCTCCACCGACGGCGCCTCCTCGCTGACCAAGTCCGTGGCCGGCAACGTGGCCCAGGGGCTCCAGCTCGGCAGCGACCTCACCGGCATCGACCTGGCCGGCCTGCTGGCGAAGCTCGGCTCGGCGTCGGCGACCCCGGGCAACGGCCAGCCGTCGGTCGACGGCACCGCGGTCGAGGCCCGCTGACGCGACGCGATCGGCAGCGGCCCGGTCCGCTGACGCGACAGGGCGCCGTCCCCCTCCGGGGCGGCGCCCTGACCGTGTGGCGTGGCGCGCGGTACGCCTCCCCCGCCGACCGTCGGGACTACCCGGTGATGCCCTCGTCGCGGGCCCAGCGCCGCAGCTCCGCCTCGGCCTCGTCGCGGTCCAGCGGGCCGCGTTCCAGCCGCAGCTCCTTGAGGTGCTTCCAGGCGCGCCCGACGACGGGCCCCGGCGGCACGCCCAGCAGCTCCATGATGGCGTTGCCGTCCAGGTCGGGCCGGACCCGCGCCAGGTCCTCCTCGGCGGCGATCCGGGCGATCCGCTCCTCCAGCGCGTCGTAGTCGGCGGCGAGCTGGGCCGCCTTGCGCCGGTTGCGGGTCGTGCAGTCCGACCGGGTCAGCTTGTGCAGGCGCGGCAGCAGGTCGCCGGCGTCGGCGACGTAGCGGCGCACCGCCGAGTCGGTCCACTCGCCCCGGCCGTAGCCGTAGAAGCGCAGGTGCAGCCCGACCAGCGCGGTCACCTTGGAGGTGATCTCCTTGGGGTACCGCATCGCCTTCATCCGGGCCTTGGTGAGGCGGGCGCCGACCACCTCGTGGTGGTGGAAGCTGACCCGGCCGTCCGTGCCCACCGCCTTGGTGGCGGGCTTGCCCACGTCGTGCATCAGCGCGGCCATCCGCAGGACGAAGTCCGGCCCCTCCGTCTCGTACGAGACGGCGTTGCTCACGACGGTGAGGGTGTGCTCGTAGACGTCCTTGTGCTGGGCGTGCTCGTCGATCTCCAGCTTGAGCCCGGTCAGCTCCGGCAGGAAGCGCTCGGCGAGCCCGGTGTCGACCAGCAGCCGCAGCCCGGTGATGGGGTCGGCGCCGCAGAGCAGCTTGGTGAACTCGTCACGGACCCGCTCCGCGGTGATCCGGTCCAGATCGGCGGCCATGCCGACCATCGCCGCGTACGCCTCGGGGTGCACCGCGAAGCCCAGCTGGGCGGCGAACCGGGCCGCGCGCAGCATCCGCAGCGGGTCGTCGCCGAAGGACTCGGCCGGGGTGCCCGGGGTGCGGATCACCTTGGCGGCCAGGTCGTCCAGCCCGCCGTGCGGATCGGTGAACCGGTGCTCGGGCAGGCTGACCGCCATCGCGTTGATGGTGAAGTCGCGCCGCCGCAGGTCCTCGGCGAGGTCGGTGCCGTACTCGACGACCGGGTTCCGGCTGACCTGGTCGTAGGACTCGGCGCGGAAGGTGGTGATCTCCAGCCGCAACCCGTCGCGCTGGCACCCGATGGTGCCGAACTCCCGGCCCGTCTCCCAGATCGACTCGGCCCAGCCGCGTACCACGCGCAGGGTCTCGTCGGGATGCGCGTCGGTGCAGAAGTCCAGGTCGTCGCCGAGGCGGCCGAGCAGGGCGTCGCGGACCGAACCGCCCACCAGGTGCAGCTCGTGGCCGGCCCGCGCGAACCGGCGGCCCAACTCGTCGGCGACCGGGGAGACCCGGAGCAGTTCGGCGACGGCGTTGCGCTGTGCGGCGGTGAGTTCGCGGCGGTCGGCGGCGTGGGGAGCGGAGGCTTCGGACATGGGAGCGCCAGCCTATCGGTCCGGGCGGGGATGTGGTCCGCCGGGCGCGGGTAACGGGTGGCCGTTGACTATCGTCTGTGACGTGCGGGCCGTGCCCCGGCTCCGACGTACCTCTCTGCCTTGGAGGCGACAGAATGAGCGGCGGTCTCTACCGCAGCGCGAACGCCGCCCAGGGCGGTTCCGCGCCCGGCCGGCCGTCGGACGGCGCCACCTTCATCTCCGCCGAGCCGCTCAACCAGCCGGCGCTGGAGTCGACCGCGCCGCCGCAGGAGCAGGTGGGCGAGGCCAGCGCCGCGACCAACAGCGCGGTGATGGCGATCGGCAGCCTGGTCAGCCGGGGTACGGGCTTCCTGCGCAACCTGGTGATCGCGGCGGCGCTCGGTGGCGCGCTGGTCGGTGACGCCTACACCACCGCGCAGATCCTGCCCGGCATGGTCTACGAGTTCCTGCTCGGCGGCGTGCTCACCAGCGTGCTGGTCCCGGTGCTGGTGCGCCGGCGCAAGTCGGACGCGGACGGCGGCCAAGCGTACGCCCAGCGGCTGCTCACCCTGGCGGTGCTGGCGCTCGGCGTGGCCGCGTTGTTGGCAGTGCTGTCGGCATCGTGGTTGACGATGCTCTACGGCAGCGGCGAGTCGGCCGGCGAATATTCGAAGCTGGTCACGTCGTTGGCCCGCCTGATGCTGCCGATGATCTTCTTCTCCGGCCTCAGCGCGCTGATCAGCGCGGTGCTGAACACCCGGGGGCACTTCGCCGCCCCGATGTGGGCGCCGATCCTGAACAACCTGGTGGTGATCGCCACCGCCGGCCTCTACATCGCGATCTTCGGCGCGGACATCATCAAGCCGGACGAGATGACGACCGGGCGGATCCTGCTGATCGGCGGCGGCACCCTGCTCGGCGTCGCCATCCAGGCCGCCGGCCTGCTGCCGGCGCTGCGCAAGGTCGGCTTCCGCTGGAGGCTGCGCTTCGACTTCCGTGAGCTGGGCCTGCGCGAGCTGGGCCGGCTCGGGGCGTGGATGTTCTGCTACGTCGCGGTCAGCCAGATCGGCCTGATCGTGCTCTTCAACCTGCTGAACCGGGCCGGCCGGGAGAACGCCGCCGGCCCGCTGATCTACAACAACGTCTTCCTGCTGCTGATGACGGCGCACGGCATCATCGCCGTCTCGATCATCACCGCGCTGATGCCCCGGATGAGCGCGGCCGCCGCCGACGGCCGCTACGCGGACCTGGCCGCCGACCTGTCGCGGGGCACCCGGACGGTCACCGCGGTGCTCGCGCCGATCGCCGTCTGCTACGCCGTCCTCGCCACCCCGATCGCGTTCACCCTGTTCCGGTGGGGCGCCTTCGACGCGGAGAACGCCACCGCCACCTCGGTGGTGCTGCTCGCCGCCGCGCTCGCCCTGGTCCCGTTCGCGGTCAGCCAGCTCTTCACCTTCGCCTTCTACGCGCTGCCGGACACCCGCACCCCGGCGCTGATCAACATTCCGGTGGTGGCGCTGCGCATCGGGGTGCAGATCGTGCTCTTCGTAGCCTTCTCGGCGAGCTTCGCCGGCGCCGGCATGATGATCGGCAACGCCGTCTCCTACCTGGCCGCCGCGATCGCCTCCGCCTGGCTGCTACGCCCCCGCGTGGGCCGGATCGGTCTCGGCGAGATCATGCGGACCGGCGGGCGGGTCGCGGTGGCGGCGCTCGGCGCGGCGCTGGTCGGCCTGCTCGTGGTCAAGCTGCTGCCCGGCGACGACACGCCGACCCGGGTACAGGCCATCGTCCAGCTCGTGGTCGGCGGCGCGGTGATCGGCGGGACCTATCTCGGGCTGGCCACCGTCCTGCGGATCAGCGAGATCACCGAGGTCGTGGGCATGGTCCGGCGCCGGCTGGGCCGCTGACCGGGTCGCCTCCGGGCGTCGGCGCGACGGCGGCGGACGGACTGCACGCTCTGTGAACGAGGATCACCAGCCTGGGGATGCGCCTGTGGATAACTCCCCGATCCACCGCTCAGGCACCGAAAAGGCCTGTGGATAACCAACCGTACGGCTGAGCATGGCGACCCGGGCGGAGGGGAACCCGACGGCGTCGGCGCGTTCGCCGGAGCCCGGGGCCCTCCCGGTCGCCGCTTGTGGCCGACCTCTAGATTGGCTAGTACATGTGCCAGCAACGTGGCCGACAACGGTCGCAACCGGACAAGTCGACCGCCTGCTGGCAGGTCGACCCGGGAGCGGCGCGAAGATGACATGTCGGGGAGACGGCCAACCCGGGTAAGGTCGCTCTCGACGGGTACGGCAGGCGCCGACGCTCCGCGTCGACACCGGTCGGCCTGTTCCTTCGAAGGCAGAGCGGGAAGCCACATGCCCAGCAGCGCGGGTCCATCGATCGACACGATCACCGAGGGAGGACGGGTGACCCAGGTCGGCGAGGGTCAGGAGGCGGAGGAGAGCGCTCCTCAGGTCATGACCTTCGGTGCTCCCACGGCCGGTGAGATCCTCGCCGAGCGTTACGAGCTGGTCGAGCACATCAACAACGACAGCGCCGGTCGGCTGGTCTGGCGCGGGGTCGACGTCATCCTGCGCCGCCCCGTCGCGGTCGTGCTGCGCTACCCGGGCGGCGATTCCGCCACCGAGATGCTCCAGGGCGCCGTCGCGGCCAGCCGCGTGATCCACCCCAACCTGGTCGGCGTCTACGACGCGATCGACGAGGCCGAGCGGGCGTACGTGGTGCGCGAGTGGGTCGACGGGCAGTCGCTGCGCGAGCTGATCGCCGACGGCCCGCTGGACCCGGCCCGCGCCACCACCATCGGCAACGCCGTCGCCAGCGCCCTCGCCGCGGTGCACGCCACCGGCATGGTGCACGGCAACGTCCACCCCGGCACGGTGATGATCAGCGATGACGGCCGGGTCGTGCTGGCCGACGCGCGCACCGACGGCGCCGACAGCCAGCAGAGCGACGTCCGCGCCATCGGTGGCGTCCTCTACTTCGCCCTGACCGGCCACTGGCCGCACGCCGAGGCCCCGCTGCGCGGCGCCACCGCCGGCCACGGCCGGGCCGCCATCCCCGATGCCGTACGCGACGCGGCCGGCACGATCGCCGCCCCCCGGCAGGTACGGGCGGGCGTGCCGGCGTACCTCGACGACCTCACCATGGACCTGCTCGACGCCGAGATCGAGCCGCCCTCGTCCGACGTGCTCGCGGCCGAGCTGGCCCGGCTGGACGTGCCGGCCGACGAGCAGTTCCTGGAGAACGCCGGCCCGCTGCGCTTCGCGGCCGAGACCGGCGAGGAGCCGTCCCCGCTGGCGGCCGCCGGCGGGCGCAAGGTCGCCATCGGCATCGCCGGCCTGCTGGCCGTCGCCCTGGTCGGCCTGCTGATCGGCATCAGCACCCTGCGCGGCGGCGACGACCCGAAGCCCAGCCCGGTCGCCGCGCCCTCGTCGAACGCGCCCGTCGGCGAGGCCGCGCCGGCCGCCGTCACGGCCGGGCCACTGAAGATCAGCACGGCGCGGATCATCGACCCGGACAGCAAGAGCCGGGACGAGCTGGACGGCGCCGAGAAGGTCCACGACGGCAACGAGGACGAGGGCTGGGAGACCGACACCTACGAGAACCGGCCCAACTTCGGCAACCTGAAGAAGGGCATGGGGGTCTGGATCGACCTCGGCAGCCAGCGCACCGTCAAGTCCGTGCAGGTGATCCTCTCCGCCCGGGGCGCGTCCGCCCAGCTCCTCGCCGGCGCCAGCGACCAGCCCTCCACCTCGTCCGGGGACAAGACGCTGGTCGCCGAGTATCAGCGGACCCGGATCGGCCAGCCGTTCGAGGAGCACGAAGGCACCAAGATGACCTTCAACGGCTTCAACGCCGACCAGAAGTACCGCTACCTGCTGTTCTGGATCACCGAGCTGCCCGAGAGCGACGGCGGCTACAGGCTCGGCGTCCAGGAGATCACGGTCCAGGGGTCGTGAGCCGGAAGCCGTACCCCGGGCGCCGCACCCGCCGGACGCGGTGACGGGCGTGGGCGCGGAGCGGACGACCGGCGGACCGGTGGGCGGAGCGAGCGGCCCACCGGTCGCGTCGTCGGTGCCACCCCCCGGCTCGGCGGACCTCGACCTCCTGCACGCCCACGTGGCCGGCGACCGGGACGCGTTCGCCGAGCTCTTCCACCGGCACCGCGACCGGCTCTGGGCGGTGGCGCTGCGCACCCTCAACGACCGCGAGGAAGCCGCCGACGCCCTCCAGGACGCGCTGCTCTCGGCGCACCGGGCCGCCGCCCGCTTCCGGGGCGACTCGGCGGTCACCACCTGGCTGCACCGCATCGTGGTGAACGCCTGCCTGGACCGCATCCGCCGCCGCCAGTCGCATCCCACCGTGCCGCTGCCGGACGGCGTCCGGGACGACGCCGGCTTCGCCACCGGAGGCGTCGAACCGGCGGCGCCCGTGCAGGACCACGACACCGCGCTCGTGGTCCGTCAGGCGCTCGCCGGGCTGCCGGTCGAGCAGCGGGCGGCACTGATCCTGGTCGACGTGCAGGGCTACCCGGTCGCCGAGGTGGCCCGGATCCTCGGGGTGGCCGAGGGAACGGTCAAGAGCAGGTGCGCCCGGGGCCGGGCCCGCCTGGCGACGCAGCTCGGGCACCTGCGCCCCCGACCCGTGCCGCAGCCCGCCCCGCGACCGGCGGAGTCGGGCCTCGCGTCCGGCCCGGACGTGCCGGCCGTCACCCGAGGGAACCCGGGGCCGCCCGAGGGCGTCCGATCGGGGTCGGGACGATCCCGGCGGGACAACCACCAGGAGGACGCGTGACGGCCGGGGCGTTCAGGGAGGTCGACCACGACCTGCTCGCCGACTACCTCGGTGGGGCGCTGGACGGCACCCCGGAGGAGGAGGTCGTCGCCCGGCTGGTCGACGAGGACCCGGCCTGGGCGCAGGCGTACGCGCTGCTGGCCCCGGCCATGGCGGACGTCGGCGCCGGCCTGGCCGCCTGGGGCTCACCCGCACCCGAGATGCCGGCGGACGTCGCCGACCGGATCGTCGCCGCCCTGTCCCACGCCACCGGTCCCGCCGACCCCACCGCGATCGACTCCGAGCCGGACCACTCCGAGCCGGGACACGATGCCGGGCCGTCAGCGGGCAGGACGGGCGTCGGCGCGGTGCCGGCCCAGCCGCTCGGCGGTTCCGGGCGACGTCCCGCCGGCGTACCCCGGTCGGAGTCCGGCGGCCGGAGCACCGGGCCGGGCCGACGGCGACGCCGCTGGACGCGGCTGGCCGGGCCCGTCGCGGTCGCCGCGGCGTCGATCGCGGCGGTCGGGCTCGGTATCGGCCAGCTCACCGGAGACCAGCGGGGCGACGGGGCCGCGGACAACGCGTTGTCCGCCCCGGGGAGCCGGGAGAGCACCGGTCCCGTCCTCGGCACGCCGTTCCGGGTCCACGGCGAGCCGTCGGTGCGCAGCGGCAAGGACTACTCCCCGCGCTCCCTGACCGACCTTCCCGCAGCGCCGAAGTCGCTGCGTCCCACCGCCGCCTCGCCCGGCGGGCAGCCCGACGTCGAGGCGGAGCGCGGGCGGGTGCCCGGCTCCGCGACCGGCCTCGACCGGCTCACCGCTCCCGTCGCGCTGGACGCCTGCATCGCCGCCATCACGGCCGAGCACGGCAGCGGGCCGCTGGTGGTCGAGGTGGTCGACTACGCCCGGTTCCAGGGCCGGCCCGCGCTGGTCGTGCGCTTCACCGACGCCACCGGAGCGACCTGGGCCTGGGCGACCGGGCCGGAATGCGGTGTCCCCGGGTCCGGCTCGGACAGCCGCTACCGCACGCGGGTAGGGTGAATTCGCGGTCACCGGGCGGTTGCCCGTCCACGTGACCTGACCCACCGGCTGACCGGCTCGGGAATTCCCGGTTCGTACGATGACGTTCTGCACATCAGACTGCCGGCACCGCGAGGGGCGTCGGCACCGGATCGGCATCGGTGCGCGCCGATGACGAACAACACAATCGGGAGACGGCAGTGGACGAGGTCCGCAACCTGATCATCATCGGCTCCGGGCCCGCCGGTTACACGGCGGCGGTCTACGCGGCGCGCGCCAACCTCAAACCGCTCATCATCGAGGGCGTGCAGTCCGGCGGTGCGCTGATGACGACCACCGAGGTGGAGAACTTCCCCGGTTTCGCCGACGGCATCCTCGGTCCCGAGCTGATGGACAACATGCGCAAGCAGGCCGAGCGGTTCGGCGCGGAGTTCCTCACCGACGACGTGACGCGGGTCGAGCTGAAGGACACCGGCAGCCTGGGCTCCGACGCCGTCAGCACCGTCTGGGTGGGTCAGACCGCGTACCGGGCCAGGGCCGTGATCCTCTCCACCGGCTCCGCGTGGCGCCCGCTCGGGGTCCCCGGCGAGCAGGAGTACCTCGGCCACGGCGTCTCGTCCTGCGCGACCTGCGACGGCTTCTTCTTCCGCAACCAGCACATCGTGGTGGTGGGCGGCGGCGACTCGGCGATGGAGGAGGCCAGCTTCCTCACCCGGTTCGCCGACTCCGTCACCATCATCCACCGCCGGGACTCCTTCCGGGCCAGCAAGATCATGGCCGAGCGGGCGCTGGGCAACGACAAGATCAAGGTCGAGTGGAACACCGTGGTCGAGGAGATCCTCGGCAACGACGGCAAGGTCTCGGGGGTGCGCGTACGCAACACGCACACCGGCGAGGCCAAGGTCCTCGACGTCACCGGCGTCTTCGTGGCCATCGGTCACGACCCGCGCAGCGAGCTCTTCCGGGGGCAGGTCGAGATGGACGACGAGGGCTACGTCAAGGTCGAGGCGCCCAGCACCCGGACCAGCGTGCCCGGCGTCTTCGCCGCCGGTGACCTGGTGGACCACACCTACCGGCAGGCGATCACCGCCGCCGGTACGGGCTGTGCCGCCGCGCTGGACGCCGAGCGCTTCATCGCCACGCTGCAGGGCTGAACAACCGAACACACCCGGAGGAGGGTCATAGTGGGAGCAACGAAGCCGGTCACCGACGCGAGTTTCGCCGCCGACGTACTGAAGTCCGACAAGCCGGTTCTGGTGGACTTCTGGGCCGAGTGGTGCGGTCCGTGCCGCAAGGTGTCGCCGCTGCTGGAAGAGATCGCCGGTGAGATGGGCGACCAGGTGACGATCGTCAAGCTGAACATCGACGAGAACCCGGAGACCGCCCGCGCCTACCGGGTGATGTCGGTCCCGACCCTCACCGTCTTCAAGAACGGCGAGCCGGTGCAGTCGATCGCCGGCGCCAAGCCGAAGGGCGAGCTGGTCAAGCTCATCGAATCGGCTCTCTGAACAGCGCGGACACGCGTCGACCCCGTCCCCGGTCCGCCCGGGCACGGGGTCGACGTCTTTTTCCCGGCGCGCCGCACCTGGAGCCGCGGAACCGCATAACCTCAAGCCGGGGCCGCCCGGCCAGCAACCGTCCGCGCAGAGGGGGTCGTGCGTGCGTCCGATCCGACCCGGTGACCGGGGACCCGCGGTGACGGAGATCCGTACGGTGCTGACCGGCCTCGACCTGCTCCCTCCGGCGACGCCGGACGCCGACGAGTTCGACGCGCACACCGAGCGCGCCGTGCGCGCCTTCCAGCAGTCCCGAGGGCTCAGCGTGGACGGTCGGGTCGGCGCCGAGACCTGGCGGGCCCTGGACGCCGCACGCTGGCGGCTCGGCGCGCGCACGCTCTACCACGCGGTCCCCGAGCCGCTCACCGGCGAGGACGTCCGCTCGCTCCAGGAGCGGCTGCTGGAGATGGGGTACGACGTCGGGCGCGCCGACGCCATCTACGGCGTACGTACCTCCCGGGCGGTGGCGCAGTTCCAGCGCGAGGTCGGGCTGACTCCCGACGGCTCGTGCGGGCCGCACACCATGAACGCGCTGCGCCGGCTCGGCCGCAAGGTCGTCGGCGGGCGGCCCCAGTGGCTGCGCGAGTCCGACGCCATCCGCCAGTCCGGCCCGACGCTGGTGGGCCGCACCGTCGTCATCGATCCCGGGCACGGGGGCACCGACCCGGGCGTGGTGGTGCCGGACGGGCGGCTGCGCTGGACGGAGGCGGACCTGGTGCACGACCTGGCCAGTCGGTTGGAGGGCAGGCTGGCCGCCTCCGGGGTCCGGGTCCAGCTCACCCGTGGGCCGGCCCCCGAGGAGTGCCTGCCGGACGTCGGCCGGGCCGAGCTGGCCAACTCGCTCGGCGCCGACGTCTTCATCTCCCTGCACCTCGACGGGCACGACAACCCGGAGGCCGAGGGGGTGGCGACCTACCACTACGGCACCGACAACGGGGTGACCTCGGCGACCGGGGAGCGGCTGGCCGGGCTGGTACAGCGGGAGATCGTCGCGCGCACCGGGCTGCGCGACTGCCGTACGCACGCCAAGGCCTGGGACCTGCTCCGGCTCACCCGCATGCCAGCCGTACGGGTGGAGGTCGGCTACCTCACCTCGCCCGGCGACCGGGCCCGGCTGACCGATCCCCGGTTCCGCGACCGGGTGGTCGAGGCCGTCGTGGCCGCCGTGCAGCGGATGTACTTCCCCGTCGAGCGCGACGTGCCCACCGGCTCGATCGACGTGAGCGAACTGCGGGCGGTGGTGGCCGCCGGCACGGTGGTGGACTGAGCCGCCGCCTGCCGGCCGCCACAGGTTCCCCGGCCGGCACGCGCCTGGCCGGACGCGCCGACGCGGCGTCAGCCGGCGGACGTGCGGGTGGCCGGGGCCGGCCGGACCGGGCGGAGCAGCGTCTCGGGGCTCATCGAGCCGAGCAGCTTCTCCAGCGCGTACTCGACGTCGGACTTCCAGCTCAGCGCGGTACGCAACTCCAGCCGCAGGCGCGGGAAGCGCGGGTGCGGGCGGACCGTCTTGAAGCCCACGGAGAGGAAGAAGTCGGCCGGTGCGACGCAGGCCCCGGCCGGGTCGGCCGCGTCACCGAACTTGGCGTCGCCGAAGGCCTCGATCGCCTTGATGCCCCGCTTGGTGAGATCGCGGGCGACGCCCTGCACCAGCATCCGGCCCAGTCCGCCGCCCGCGAAGGCGGGCACCACGTTGGCCGTCATCAGCAGCGCCGCGTCGGCGGAGACCGGCGAGGTGGGGAACGCCATCGAGCGGGGCACGTAGGCCGGCGGGGCATAGAGCACGAACCCGGCCGCCATGCCGTCGACGTATACGAGCTTGCCGCAGGAACCCCACTCCAGCAGCGTCTGAGAGACCCAGGCCTCCTTCTCCAGCCCCGGGTCGCCGGTGGCGCAGGCCCGGTCCGCAGAAACCGGATCAAGCTCCCAGTAGACACACTGCCGGCACGGGCGGGGCAGGTCCTCCAGGGTGTCGAGGGTCAAGCTGACCAGACGTCGCGACATTCGTGCATCCCCACATTAGGCTCGGAGGTGAGACCGGCACGGAACGACAAGGCCGCCTTCCTGCCCCCGACGAGCGATCGTACGCCGCAATCGGACGCCGCGGGAGGGGACGCGCGAATGCCCCTCCCTCCGAGGCGCCGACCGGGTCCGCGATGTGGACGCCCGTCGTCGTCACGGTGGCGTCCTGCCCGCCGGCGACTAGGATCGACACCGGCGTCCCGCGTCGCCATGGTCGCCGGCGTCCCGGGTACGCGGGGCGGAGCCACCCGAGCAGCCATCGAGGTGATGTCATGACCGGCACGACGCTCGACGACTACACCGACCGGTACGCCCGGCGCGTGCGGGGCATGACCGCCTCGGAGATCCGCGCACTCTTCGCCGTGGCCAGCCGGCCGGAGGTGGTGTCGCTCGCCGGCGGCGCCCCCTACATCGCCGCGCTACCGCTCGACGCGGTCGGCGAGATGCTCGGCCGGCTCGGTGCGGAGCACGGCGTCACCACCCTCCAGTACGGCATCGGCCAGGGCACCCCGGAGCTGCGCGAGCGGATCTGCGAGGTGATGGCGCTCTCCGGCATCGACGCCGCCTGCGGCGCCTCCCCCGACGACGTGGTGGTCACCGTGGGCGGGCAGCAGGCCCTCGACCTGGTGGCCCGGCTCTTCCTCGACCCGGGTGACGTGGTGCTCGCCGAGGGCCCGACCTACGTCGGCGCGCTCGGGGTGTTCCAGGCCGCCCAGGCGCAGGTGGCGCACGTGGCGATGGACGACGAGGGGCTGATCCCGGAGGCGTTGGAGGCGGCCATCGCCGAGCAGGCGCGCGCCGGGCGGCGGGTCAAGTTCCTCTACACGATCCCGACCTACCAGAACCCGACCGGCGTGACGCTGACCGAGGAGCGGCGTGAGCGGGTGCTCGACATCTGCGAGCGCGCCGGCCTGCTCGTGATCGAGGACGACCCGTACGGCCAGCTGGGTTTCGCCGGGGATGCGCCGGCGCCGCTGCGCGCGCGACGCCGCGACGGGGTCTTCTACCTGAGCACCTTCTCCAAGACCTTCGCTCCGGGCCTGCGGGTCGGCTGGATCCTCGCGCCGCACGCCGTGCGCGACAAGCTGGTGATCGCCAGCGAGGCGCAGATCCTCTGCCCGAGCGGCTACGCGCAGGCTGCCGTCTCCACCTACCTCGGCACGATGCCCTGGCGGGAGCAGCTCAAGGTCTACCGCGAGGTCTACCGGGAGCGACGCGACGCCATGCTCGCCGCGCTCGACGACCTGATGCCCGCCGGCACGACCTGGACGACGCCGGCCGGCGGTCTCTTCGTCTGGGCGACCCTGCCCGAGGGCCTCGACTCGAAGGCGATGATGCCGCGGGCCATCGCCGCCCGGGTGGCGTACGTGCCGGGCACCGGCTTCTACGCCGACGGCACGGGCAGCGGCAACATGCGGCTCAACTTCTCGTTCCCGTCTCCGGAGCGGA
Source organism: Micromonospora sp. CPCC 205561 (assembly GCF_036906775.1). Classification (NCBI taxonomy): domain Bacteria; kingdom Bacillati; phylum Actinomycetota; class Actinomycetes; order Micromonosporales; family Micromonosporaceae; genus Micromonospora; species Micromonospora sp. CPCC 205561. The sequence continues at coordinate 18,846 of NZ_JBAKHV010000012.1, forward strand.
TCCGCGAGGGGGTGCGCCGGCTGGCCGGCGTGATGGAGCAGGACATCGCCACGCGGCGGGTGTTCGGGGCGGTCGGCCGCCCGGGGGCGCGGCGCGGGCAGGCCGGCTCGGACACGCCGGGACCCGACTTGGCATGATTCCGGCATGGCTCCCACCGCTGCCGACCGTTCCGTCGTGACCGACTCCGCCGTCACCGCCGACCTGCGGGTGCTGGTGCTCGCCGGCGGGCTCTCCTACGAACGCGACGTGTCGCTGCGGTCCGGCCGCCGGGTGCTCGACGCGCTGCGCGCCGTCGGCATGGACGCCGAGCTGCGGGACGCCGACGTGGCGCTGCTGCCGGCCCTGACCGCCGACCCGCCGGACGCCGTCGTGATCGCCCTGCACGGCGCCACCGGCGAGGACGGGTCGCTGCGCGGCGTGCTCGACCTCTGCGGCATTCCGTACGTGGGGTGCGACGCCCGCGCGTCGCGGCTCGCCTGGGACAAGCCCTCCGCGAAGGCGGTCCTCCGCGAGGCGGGCATCCCCACCCCGGACTGGGTCGCCCTCCCGCACGACCGCTTCTCGGAGCTGGGCGCCGTGGCGGTGCTGGACCGGATCGTCGACCGGCTGGGGCTGCCGCTCATGGTGAAGCCCGCCCAGGGCGGTTCGGGGCTGGGCGCCGCCGTGGTCCGGGACGCCGCGTCCCTGCCCGCCGCGATGGTCGGCTGTTTCGCGTACGACCCCACGGCCCTCGTCGAGCGCTACGTGCCCGGCATGGACGTGGCCGTCTCCGTGGTCGACCTGGGCGACGGGCCGCGCGCCCTGCCCGCGGTGGAGATCGTGCCCCGCAACGGGGTGTACGACTACGCCGCCCGCTACACCGCCGGCCGGACCACCTGGCACACGCCCGCGCGGCTGGAACCGCAGGTGGCCGACGCGGTCGCCGACGTCGCCCTGGCCGCGCACGCCGCGCTGGGCCTGCGGGACCTCAGCCGCGTCGACCTGATCGTCGATTCGACCGGGCAGCCGCACGTCCTGGAGGCCAACGTCTCGCCGGGGATGACAGAGACCTCTCTGCTGCCGCTCGCCGTCCAGGCGGCCGGCCTGGACTTCGGCAGGATGGTCGGCGCCCTGGTGGCGCGCGCGGCGGCCCGCCACCGCTGAGCGCGGCACCGTTCCGCCGCGCTCGTTGCGCCTCGCCTTCCGGCGCGCTGATTCCGCCACGCTCTCCGCCACGCTCTCCGCCACGCTGTTCCGCCAGCTGTTTCCGACGCGACACGGGCGGTCGCCGGTAAATCCGCGGCGGCTGCCCGCCCGGGTCGGGTCAGTCGTCGGAGCGATCGCCGTCTGCGGTCGTCGCGATGCCCGGCTCCTGCGCCGGCGGGGTCTCCTCGGCCGACTCGATCACCGACACAGCCTCACCCGGCGGGAATTCATCGCCCTCCGGGGCGGGCTGCCCCGTGAAGCTGGAGGGCGCCTGCCACTTGATGCGCGGCGGCTCCGCCAACGGCCGGCCACCGAACTCCGCCAGCCAGGCGGCGACCATGGCGAGATTCTCTCGCCACTGCGCCTCCGAAATGGGCGGCAGGATGGAGTCCCACAGGGAGAGGAAGGTCCCCCGCAGCTGGAGTTGCCCGTGGGGTCGGGCGAGGAACCACATGTGCAGGTGAGCCGAGCCGTCGCCCCAACGGTTGACGTGCACTCGGGCGACCCCGTCGAGGGAGCGGATCGCCCGCTCCAGACGCACGGTCATCACGCCCAACTCGGCGGCGAGGAGGTTCGGCAGGTCGCCGAGATCCAGGTGCGTGCGGGATTCCAGGATCAGCACCATCGGCAGCCCGGTGGGGCGGTCCATGGCTCGTACGCGCCATCGCTCGCCCACCCAGATGTAGGCGTCGTCAGGCGCATTGCAGGCCGTGCATTCCCGATGCCCCTCGCCCTTGCGTGGCGGTTCGACCGGGACCGGATCATCGAGCTTCTTGACGCGAAGGTCGCCCTCGAAGGGGAAGGACGGCCACTGGGTGAAGTCCGGAACAGAGGGAGGGGTGTCGTGCACGACGCTGACACTAACCGGTTCCGGCACCGCTGTCCCTACCCGAACGCCCCAGCGGACGGGACCGCCGGAGCTGCGGTGAGGCGCGGCGGATGAGGTTGTCCACAGGCATCCACAGGCGGATGAGAGGCCGGACACGTACCGTCATCCACAGGCTGGCACCCTGTTCCACGCGGGGTTTCACGTGAAACAGGGTGCCCCTGTGGATAACCGCTGTGGATAACTTTCGGGGCTCCCGTGGATGTCGGCGAGGCCGACGGATGTGGTTTCACGTGAAACGGCCGTAGCGCCACGGAGTGCACCCTCACCTTGCCTCTCTTCGTGGGACGGCGACATCGGAGAGCGCCCCGTCAGCCACGCGTGCCGCCGCCAGCCGGGGACCGCCGGAGGGGAACTCCCTGTTCTCCAGCAACGCGTCGGAGATGTCAGCCGCCTGGCCCACCGGCCGTGACGCGGAGCCAGGGAATCGGGCCGTGGCGCCGCTCGTCGTCCGCAAACTCGTGGCGACCGGAGGACAGGTTTCACGTGAAACCAGGCGCCTAGGCGCCTGGTGGTTCCTCGGCCAGCCCGTCCCGATCCGCGAACGCCCCGACGAGCGCCTCCGCGGTGCAGCAACGGCTGCCCGAGACGGCACGGCCCTCAAGGAGGGAGCACTGCGCTACGGCTCCAGCCGAAGCTCGAACGAGACGCGTCACCCAGGATTCCGATGCTCCTCGGTCCACGTGAAACCGGCGAGAAGTTGTCGACGCGGAGCCGCACCCGCCGAGCCACCGTACGTGGTGCTTGCCGACCGGGAGGCGCTTCGGCGCGAGTGCCGGCCTGGACACGAAGCCCCTCGACACCCGTCCCTGAGCCCGCTGAAGGGCGGCAGGAGGCGGCACCCTGACTGGGAGCCGGGCGCTCGATCGCAGCGCCCCTGGCGCCTCCTGGTCGGCGCGCTCCACGTCGGCCGGGGGCGCCGGGTGGGAGCAACGACGCGACGGTATCGGTGCGGGTCGAGAACCGACCGTTCAACCGCTCGGGCGTCGGCGAACGACCGGCTTGCGGCGCCCCGGGAGGCGGCCCTCCCGAAGCCGGCAGCCCGAACTCATGGGATCACGCCACGGCCAGGCCCGGACACGGCCAATGCCGGAAGGCGGACCCCGGGGGACAGGGCAGAGAGCGGCAGCTTGGCAGGCACGGCTCCCGGGCAGACCGGAGTGCGGCACTTCGAAGGCGGCCACGCGCCGGACGGGCCGGATGTCGACCCGCGGGACAGCGGCCGCCCGGGACGCGACCGTCTCCGGCAGAACGGCCACGTCCGGAGCACGCGGTCCGCCGGGAGGAGAACGGCACGCCGGCATACGCGCCACCGGGAGGAGACGGCCACGCCGACGTGACGCCCGCCGGGACCGACGACCACGCCGGAGGGCGTCCACAGGAGTCGCAGCGGTCGCCCGGACGAACGGCGGTGCCGCAACCGGCGCGTGCCGCAGGGAAGGCAGGGAGCCGTAGACGCTCGGTTGGTCACCGCCCACCGGCAGGGCTGGCGCCCGTCGGGGGGATCTGGTCCTACGGGGCCGACCCGAGGCGGCCGGCCCGAGCCGGCCCGACGGGGTTGCGACGAAGTCGGAACGTACGGTCGCAAGGGTGAGGCCGTCCCGGGCGGACATGGAACGGCCGCGTGACCTCAGGGGCTCACGCGGCCGGCGGTACGAAGAGAGGGTCAGGCCTCCGGTTCCTCCTCCTGGCCGACGCCGATGATGCCGACGATCCGCTCCAGGTCGTCAACCGTCGCGAACTCGATCGTGATCTTGCCTTTGCTCCGGCCGATGTCCACCTTCACGCGGGTGTCGAAGCGGTCGGAGAGGCGATCGGCGAGGTCCGTCAGGGCCGGCGCGTGCGGCTTCGACCGGCGCTTGGCCGGCTCCTTCTTGCTCGGGCCGTCGCTCAGCGCCAGGGCGACGATCTCCTCGGTCGCGCGGACCGAGAGTCCCTCGGCGACGATCCGGAGCGCGAGCTGATCCTGCGCCTCGGGCTCGTCGAGGCTCAGCAGCGCGCGGGCGTGCCCGGCGGAGAGGACGCCGGCGGCGACCCGCTTCTGCACCTGCGGAGGCAGGTTGAGCAGCCGGATGGTGTTCGAGATCTGCGGCCTGCTCCGCCCGATCCGCCGGGCCAGTTCCTCGTGGGTCGCACCGAACTCGTCCAGCAGTTGCTGGTAGGCGGCCGCCTCCTCCAGCGGGTTCAGGTTCGCCCGGTGGATGTTCTCCAGCAACGCGTCGCGGAGCATGGCGTCGTCGCGGGTGTCCCGGACGATGGCCGGGATGTGCTCCCGCCCGACGGCCTGCGCGGCCCGCCAGCGCCGCTCGCCCATGACCAGCTCGTACTTCTCATCGTCGAGCTGCCGTACGACGATGGGCTGGAGGAAGCCCACCTCCTGGATGGAGATCTTCAGCTCCTCCAGGGCGTCCTCGTCGAAGACCTGCCGGGGCTGCTTCGGGTTCGGCACGATGGAGTCGACCGGGATCTCGGCGAACCGGGCACCCGGTACCGGGTTGAGCGCCGGCCCGGGTTGCGCCTCCTCCACCGGCGGGACCGGCATCGGCGGGGTCACCACCGGCGGTGCCGTCTCGACCTGGTCGACGCTCTCGACCGTTACGGCCGCGGCGTCGGCCGCCGGCTCAGTCGCGACGACGGTCGGCGCCGGCCCGGTCGGGATGAGGGCACCGAGGCCCCGTCCCAGACCGCCCCGAGGTCGGTTCTTCATGCCACGCCTCCCAGCGACTGTGCCCCACTACGCATTCCGGCCCACCGGCTCCTTGATGCCACGTTCGGCGATCTCCTGGGCGGCTTCGAAGTAGCTCGTCGCCCCCCGCGATCCCGGATCGTAGGTCATCACCGACTGGCCGTAGCTGGGCGCCTCCGAGACCCGCACGTTGCGGGGGATGACCGCCTGGAGCACCTTGTCGCCGAAGTGGTTCCGGACGTCCTGCTCGACGGCGTCGGCCAGCCGGGTACGTCGGTCGTACATGGTGAGCAGGATGGTGGAGACGTCGAGCTTGGGGTTGAGGTGCTGCCGGACCAGGTTGATGTTGTTGATCAGCTGGTTCAGCCCTTCCAGCGCGTAGTACTCGCACTGAATCGGGATGAGCACCTCCTGCGCCGCCACGAGCGCGTTGACCGTGAGCAGTCCCAGCGACGGCGGGCAGTCGATGAAGACGTAGTCGAAGTGGCCGGGGTAGGCGGCGATGGCCCTCACCAGCCGGGACTCGCGCGCGACCACCGACACCAGCTCGATCTCCGCGCCGGCGAGGTCGATCGTGGCCGGTACGCACCAGAGGTTGGGGATGCCCTCGACCGCCTGGGCCACCTCCTCCAGCGGGACGCTGTTGATGAGGCAGTCGTAGACGTCCGGCACCCCGGTGTGGTGCGGCACGTTGAGCCCGGTCGAGGCGTTGCCCTGCGGGTCGAGGTCGACCACCAGGACCCGGTTGCCGTGCAGGGCGAGCGCCACCGCCAGGTTCACCGTGGTCGTGGTCTTCCCCACGCCGCCCTTCTGGTTCGCGACGCACATGACCCGGGTCCGTTCCGGACGAGGCATGGTCACCTCGCCACTCGGATTAAGGATCTGCACGGCGCGCATCGCCTCCATAGCCAACGGTGGGTCATCCTCTTCGCGCGTCGGGGTTTCACGTGAAACGTACGCGGCCTCGGCGCCGGCCCCGTGGGAGCCGGCCGGGGGCGCGGGCGTGTCGGTGACGGAAACGGGGTCGGGGTCGGGGGACGCGTCCGGAACCGCGTCGGGGGTGGGCTGCTGCGGTACGGCGGGCTCGAACCGGGCCGAGGCCGAGGCGTTACGCCGGATGGGGACCACCCGGCCGCCGGCCGAGTTGCCGGGGCGTGGGGCGTCGGGTGTCGCGCGTGCCGGGGCGGCCGGCTCGACGCCCTCCGGGCGAACCGGCGCGTCCCAGCCCGACGGTCGGGCCGACCGGCCACGGGACGGCTCGTCGGGTGACCAGCTCGGGTAGTCGGTTTCACGTGAAACCGGGTCGCCCGTCGACCTGGTCACGCGCGGATCGTCGTACCTGCCGTCGTCATGCACCTGTCATCCCTGCCCGCTTCGGATGGTCGGTCCGCACCCCGTCAACTGGCCGCACGCGAATCGCACCGCGGAGCGTACGGCCCGGCGGGAGCGGTCAGGACCGGTGAACGTCCGTTGCCGCCCGCTCCACACTATCGACGCGCGGCCAGCCTACGGCTCACGGGCGTGACTGGTCCACGTCGGGTTCTCATCCTTCCCGTTCACCCGTACCGTTTCAACGAGGCAGAGGCCGGCCGGGAAGCCGGTACGCGGCATCCGGCGGAACTCAGCCCCGCCGGTTACGGCCGCCACGTGACCTCTTCGGGGTCTTGGGCCGGGCCGGGGCGACAACCCGCTCCCGCACGATCTCGACCACCGTGGTCGGCGGGTCGATCACGCCCTCCCCGCAACGGCGCACCTCGGGTTCGCCGCCGCCCAGCCGGGTCACGGTCCCGGCGTGCTCGGTCACCTCGTCGGCGGCCGACGCCCCCTTGAGCGCGATCAGTCTGCCGCCGGGCACGGCCAGCGGCAGGCACCACGTCGAGAGCCGGTCCAGCGGCGCGACGGCGCGTGCGGTCACCACGTCCCCGCTCAACGGGCCGACGCCGGTCGCGCCGGACGCCGCCTCGTCGGCCCGCCCCCGGAAGACCCGCACCGACTTCGCCAGGCCGAGGTGCTGCACCGCCTCGATGAGGAAGGAGGTGCGCCGGGCGAGCGGTTCGATCAGGGTCACCGTGAGGTCGGGCCGGGCGATGGCCAGCACCAGCCCGGGCAGTCCGGCCCCGGAGCCGACGTCGAGCACCGTCGCGCCCTCCGGGATCCGCTCGGCCACGGCCGCGCAGTTGAGCAGATGGCGGTCCCAGATCCGGGGTGCCTCGCGCGGGCCGATCAGGCCGCGGACGACGCCGTCGGTGGCCAGCAGCTCGGCGTACGCGGCGGCCAGGTCGAGCCGGTCGCCGAAGAGGGTGCGCGCCGCGTCGGCCAGCTCCGGCGGCAGCACGGCGACGGCGGGGGCCGGATCCGCCTCGCCGTCGGCGGCGGACCGGGAGTCGTCGGGGGTCACGGTCGGCTCGGCCGGAACAGGCGACGGCCCGGGCGGCGTGCCACCCGGGCCGGCCACGGCACCGGCCGTGGTGTCGTCGTGGGTCACCCGGTCAGTCCGCCGGCCGGACGATGATGCGCCGGTTCGGCTCGACGCCCTCGGACTCGCTCTCGACGCCGCTCATCGCGTTGACCACGTCGTGCACGCACTTGCGCTCGAACGCGGACATCGGGTCCAGCCGCACGGGCTCGCCGTGCTCCTTGACCTTCTCGACGGCGTTCTTGGCGACGGCGGCGAGTTCCTTGCGCCGGTTGGCCCGGTAGCCGCCGACGTCGAGCAGCAGCCGGCTCGGGGTGCCGGTCTGCCGGAAGACGGCGAGCCGGGCGAGCTCCTGGAGCGCCTCCAGGGTGGCGCCGCGCTGACCGACCAGGTTCTGCAGCCGGCCGCCCACCACCTCGACGACGGGACGCCCGCCGGAGACCAACTCGTCGATGTCGCCGTCGTAGTCGAGGATGTCGAGCAGGCCCTCGACGTAGTCGGCCGCGATCTCGCTCTGCCGGAACAGCTCGCTCTCGCCGACGGTCTTCTTCTCCCGGGTGCCCGACTCCTCGCCGGTCTCCTCGGTCTCGCCGTCCACCTCGGTCGGCTCGGTGCCCTCGTCGTCCAGGGACTGGTCGGCGTGCGGGGTGCTGGTGTCGGTCACGGTGTCATCTCCGTACTCGCTCGGCCGGACCGTCGGTCCGCTGGTTTCCCGGGGCCGGCGGGAGGTCGCCGGTGCCCACGGGCACGTCTGTCGTACGGGCAGTCTCGCCCGTGACCGCGCCGTGCGCGGCGGGTTCCGTCCGGCGCCGGCCGTACGGCGGCTGCACGGTGCGGAACGGGCCGCCGCCGGTCTCCCGACGGCGGCCCGGAGGTCGTCAGCCCTGCCGCTTGGCGGGGCCGCTCTTCCTGGGGTTGACCGGCTTGGCGCCCGGCTTGGGGCCGGCGACCTTCGGCGCGGCCGGCTTGGCCGGGGCCTGGGGGGCCGCCTTGGTGCGGCCCAGCAGGCCGCCCGTCTTCGCCGGCTGCACGGGGTTGCGGGCCGAGGTGCCCGGCTTGCTGGCGGCGGTCGGCGGCGGCGGGAACTTCCGCAGCACCCACTGCTGCTGCGCGAGCGTGAAGAGGTTGTTCGTGACCCAGTAGATGATGACACCGATGGGGAAGATGGCGCCGGAGATGAGCAGCGACAGCGGGATACCGTAGAGCATCAGCTTCTGGATCATCCGCTGCTGCGGGTCCTCGGCCCAGCCGGTCTTGAGGATCATCTGACGGCTGGTGAGGTAGGTGGTGCCCATCATCACCAGGACCAGGATGCCGGCGATGATCTTCACGGTGGTGCCGTTGGCGCCGAGCCGGGAAAGCTCCTCGGCGGTCGAGCCGAACTTGCCGGCGATCGGGGCGGTGAAGAGCTTCGCCGCCGAGGCGCTCTCGAACTGGCCGAGCGTCCAGCCGTAGAGGGTCTTTCCCGCTTCGCTCTTGTCCGGGTTGAGGCGGCGGAGGACGTGGAAGAGACCCAGGAAGACGGGGATCTGGAGGAACATCGGAAGGCAGCCCATGAGCGGGTTGGCCTTTTCCTTCCGATAGAGCTCCATCATCTCCTTCTGGAGCGTCTCCCGGTCACCCTTGTGCTTCTCCTGCAACGCCTTGACCTGCGGCTGGAGCGCCTGCATTGCACGTTGCGACTTGATCTGCTTGACGAAGACGGGGAAGAGGATCACCCGGACGGTGACCACCAGGAAGACGATGGCGAGGATCCAGGCCCAGTTGGTGCCGATCACCGCCGCGTCCGGCACCCCGATGGCGTCCCAGGCCCCATGCCAGGCCAGCAGGATCCACGAAATCGCGTAGTAGATCCAGTCGAGACTCAATTCTCAGGCTCCAGTCACATCGGCACGGCGGCGGGCGCCCGGCTCCGGCACCGGGTCGTGTCCACCTGGGTGGAAAGGGTGGCAGCGCAACAGCCGCCGGGCCGTCAGGCCAGCTCCCCGGATCGCGCCGTGCCGGGCCACCGCCTCCAGGGCGTAGGCGCTGCACGACGGGTAGAACCGACAGCGGGCCGGCAGAGCCGGACTTATCCACCGACGGTACGCGACGATCGGCCCGCTCAGCACCCGGGCACCGGTCGTCGACGGCCGCGGCGCGGCCGGTCCCGGGGTCACCGGGCCCGCCGTCCCCGGGGCACCCTCGCGGCGGCGATCGCCGCGTCCAGGTCGGTGCCGAGCCGGGGGTAGGACGCGTCGGCCGCGGCCGGCAAGGCCCGTACGACCAGGGTGCTTCCCGTGGGCAGACCGGCCAGCCGCTCGCGGACCAGATGCCGCAGGCGGCGCCGGACCCGGTTGCGGACCACGGCGTTGCCGACGGCCTTGGACACGACGAAGCCGGCGCGGGCCGGCGCGGAGGGTTGCTCCGCGCCGTTGCTCCGCGCCGGCTCCGGCGAGGTTGCTGTCGCGACGTCGAGGACCGTCGGCAGGCTCAGGTGGACGACGACCGCGCCACGGCCGGCGCGTCGACCACCCCGTACCGCTGCGGCGAAGTCAGTGCTGCGCCGCAGTCGCTGTGCGGCCGCCAGCACGACTGCCCACGTCCCCCGGACCTGCCCCGGTCGGCCTCAGGCCGACAGGCGGGCGCGGCCCTTGGACCGACGGGTCGAAAGGATGGCGCGGCCGGCCCGGGTGCGCATGCGCAGCCGGAAGCCGTGGGTCTTCGCGCGCCGGCGGTTGTTCGGCTGGTAGGTGCGCTTGCTCACGTCAGGCTCTCCGTTTTCGTACGCCCCGGGCGAGGGGTCGCCGGGGTCGTGTGGCGGTCCAGGCCACCTCGGCGGTGGCCCCCGATCGGTGCTGCCCGGCGATGCGGGACCTCGGCGATGCGGGGAGGCAACCGCGGACAGCAAGCACCCATCACCCTAGCAGAGGGCGAGAGAGCAGCCATTCCACCCTACGCAGGGCGGCAATCACCGTCAAACACCTCCAGCCGGGGGCGGAGACCGGCCCGGCCGACGACCGAAGCGGCGGTTTTCGCTGATGTCGCCAAGGGTCGCCGCGCGTCAGCGGTTGATGGCGCGCCGACAACGCTGTTACCGTGCCCGATTGCGGTCAGCGTCGAAAGGTCCGGTCGACGCCGGCGGGCAAGACCGGACAAGGCAGTGAATCGTTCGGCACGGTGAAACCCGCTTCAGAGCCCGTTCAGGCAGGGGCAGGTCCGACCCGCGTCCGGCGGGCGGCCACAATCGGTACGTACACAGGCTGTGGATAACTTGTGGACGAGGACCGGTCGGCCGTCCGGGTGGGTGTCGTTCCACCCGCGCGTACGCGGCGGGCCCGGGGCGACCGACCGGAGAAGACGGCGGCGTCGGCGGAGCAGAGGCGAGGGGGTGGCACGACGGTGGCCGGTACGACCGACCTTGCCGCGGTGTGGACGGCGACGACCGACGAACTCGCCGACGAGATCATCTCCGCGCAGCAGCGGGCGTACCTGCGGCTGACCCGGCTGCGGGCCATCGTCGAGGACACCGCGCTGCTCTCCGTCCCGGACGCCTTCACCCGGGACGTGATCGAGTCCCGGCTGCGCCCGGCGATCACCGACGCGCTCACCCGCCGGCTCGGCCGCCCGATCCAGGTGGCGGTCACCGTGCGGGTGCCCGAGGACGGCTCGGGCCGCCCGGCGGGCACCGTCTACCGCAGCCTGCCCGAGGCCGGGCCGGCCGACCGCGACGCCGGGCCGCTCGACTTCCCCGACGCGCCGGTGGGCTTCGACGGGCCGGTCGGGCACCGGGAGGGCCTCGCCCAGGATTCCGGGCAGCCGCCCGCCCAGCGCCGGCACGACCCGTCGCCCCCGGCGCACGACGACGGGCACCGGGAGGATCCGGTCGACCGGGGCGCGCAGGAGGCGCTGTTCAGCACGGCCTTCGCCGAGCCGCCGCGGCCCGACCGGTCGGCACCGGCCCGGCGCGCCCCCGACCGACGGGGCTTCGACGAGCAGGCCGCCCGGCTGGACCCGCCGGCCGCCGACGCCCGCGGCTACGAGCAGCGCTACCGCGAGGACGCCGCCTCCCCACGGGACCAGCACGTGATCCGGTCGCTTCCGCGCGACACCGGCACCGACAGCGGGCCGGGTCGGGGTGGCGGAGATCACCGGCCCGGTGGCCGCGACGACCGCCGGCCGCCCGGTGCCGACGCGGGCGGCAACCGGCTCAACCCGAAGTACATGTTCGAGACGTTCGTCATCGGCTCGTCCAACCGGTTCGCCCACGCGGCGAGCGTCGCGGTCGCCGAGTCGCCCGCCAAGGCGTACAACCCGCTGTTCATCTACGGCAGCTCGGGGCTGGGCAAGACGCACCTGCTGCACGCCATCGGGCACTACGCCACCACGCTGGGCAATGCGCGCTCGGTCCGGTACGTCTCGACCGAGGAGTTCACCAACGACTTCATCAACTCGCTCCGGGACGACAAGACCAGCGCGTTCCAGCGGCGCTACCGCGACGTCGACATCCTGCTGATCGACGACATCCAGTTCCTGGAGAACCGCGAGCGCACCCAGGAGGAGTTCTTCCACACCTTCAACACCCTGCACAACGCCAACAAGCAGATCGTGATCACCTCGGACCGGTCGCCGAAGCAGCTGGCGACGCTGGAGGACCGGCTGCGCACCCGCTTCGAGTGGGGGCTGCTCGCCGACATCCAGCCGCCGGACCTGGAGACCCGGATCGCGATCCTGCAGAAGAAGGCGGCGCAGGAGCGCCTCTACGCCCCGCCGGACGTGCTGGAGTTCATCGCCTCGCGGGTGTCGAACTCGATCCGGGAGCTGGAGGGCGCCCTGATCCGGGTGACGGCGTTCGCCAGCCTGACCCGCTCCACCGTCGAGCTGTCGCTCGCGGAGGAGGTGCTGCGGGACTTCATCCCGGACGGCGCGGGCCCGGAGATCACCGCCGACCAGATCATGGTCTCCACCGCCGACTACTTCGGGGTCAGCCTGGAGGACCTGCGCGGCCACTCCCGCTCCCGGGTGCTGGTGAACGCCCGCCAGGTGGCCATGTACCTGTGTCGGGAGCTGACGGACCTCTCGCTGCCCCGGATCGGGCAGGCGTTCGGCGGGCGGGACCACACCACCGTGATGCACGCCGACCGCAAGATCCGCCAGCAGATGGCCGAGCGCCGGTCGCTCTACAACCAGATCGCCGAGCTGACCAACCGGATCAAGCAGAACACCTGAGCGGCGACCTCAGGTCGCAGCGCGGCGTCAGGCGCGCCGAATCGGAGCCGTCGTCGCGTACGCCCTCCGCCCGGGAGCACGCGGGAGCAGACGGAAACGCCCGGCCGGGACCCACCGGCCGGGCGTTTTCGCCTTTCCGCGGCCGCCTCGGCTTGACCCTCGACATGGTGTAGGCCACAGCATCGGGGCCGTGTCCGTCCACCGCCCGGATCGTTGTCCACAGCTCGTTGTCCACCGCCTGTGGACAACTACCCACCGTCCACCGCCCGGTTACCCACAGGCTGTGGAAAAGTCCTGGGGACGAGCTGTGGACGGCTGGGGACAACGGCGTGGTTGTCCACCGTTTCGGACCTGCCTGTGGGGAACCTGTTGAAGGTTCTGGGGATGACGTCGTCCGCGCGGCTCGCGGTTGTCCACAGGACTGGGGAGAAAGTCGGTGGACAACCGGTGGACAACCGGTGGATAACCGTGGACAACCTGGGGACGCCGGCCGCCTGTGGACGGAGAGCGTAGTTATACCCGGGGTTCTCCACAGCTAAACCACCGGTGGATAACGTGCCTGAGCTGCGAAGACGTGGGTTCTCCACAGTTTGCACAGGTGCGATGAAGATGACGAGTTATCTCTTCTAAGAGAACAAAAACCAATCATCACCGTTGAGCTTCCTGTGGATCGGGCCCGGCGCTGCCGTCGGCAGTCGCCCGGGCACCTGGATCCACGGGGTCGGGCGCGCAGCCGATGCCCACGCGCCCTAAGGTGCGATGGGTACCCGCACGGACAGGCGGGTCGGTAGGCAGCGGTCGGCATGAGAGAGTTGTCGCTGACGTCGACGCGGAGGCATTGATGAAGTTCCGAGTGGAGCGCGACGCGCTCGCCGAGGCCGTGGCCTGGACCGCGAAGAGCCTGCCCAGCCGGCCGTCCGTACCGGTGCTCGCCGGCGTGATGCTGCGCGTCACCGACGGGAACCTCCAGGTCTCCGGCTTCGACTACGAGGTCTCCAGCCAGGTCACCGTCGAGGTGCAGGGGGACGCCGACGGCGCCGCCCTGGTCTCCGGTCGGCTGCTGGCCGAGATCACCAAGGCGCTGCCGGCCAAGCCGGTGGACATCGCGGCCGTCGGCGCCCACCTCGAACTGGTCTGCGGCAGCGCCCGGTTCACCCTGCCCACCATGCCGGTCGAGGACTACCCGTCCCTGCCGGAGATGCCGGAGAGCACCGGCACCGTCGACGCCGCCGCCTTCGCCGCGGCGGTGGCCCAGGTCGCCATCGCCGCCGGGCGCGACGAGACGCTGCCGATGATGACCGGCGTACGCGTCGAGCTGTCGGGCGGCACCCTGGCCATGCTCGCCACCGACCGCTACCGGCTGGCCCTGCGTGAGATGCAGTGGAACCCGGACGACCCCGAGGTGAGCCTCAACGCCCTCGTGCCGGCCCGCACCCTGCACGACACCGCCAAGGCCCTCGGTCCCATCGGCGGCCAGGTCACCATGGCGCTCTCCCAGGGCGCGGCCGGCGAGGGCATGATCGGCTTCGCCGGCGGCACCCGGCGTACCACCAGCCGACTGCTCGACGGGGCGAACTACCCGCCGGTGCGCTCGCTCTTCCCGGCCGCCCACAACGCCGAGGCGCGGGTGCCCGTCAGCACCCTGATCGAGGTCGTCAAGCGGGTCGCCCTGGTGGCCGAGCGGACCACCCCGGTGCTGCTGAGCTTCAGCGCCGACGGCCTGGTGGTCGAGGCCGGCGGCACCGAGGAGGCGCGCGCCAGCGAGGCGATGGAGGCCACCTTCACCGGTGACCCCCTGACCATCGGCTTCAACCCGCAGTACCTGATCGACGGCCTCGCCAACATGGGGGCCCAGTTCGCCGTGCTCTCGTTCGTCGACGCCTTCAAGCCCGCGGTGATCTCGCCCGCAGGCGAGGATGGCGAGGTCATCCCCGGGTACCGGTACCTCATCATGCCGATCCGCGTCTCCCGCTGATCGCACCCCGCGAAGACCCCGACGCACGGAGGTAGGAACACATGCAGCTCGGCCTGGTAGGGCTCGGCCGGATGGGCGGCAACATGCGCGAGCGGTTGCGCGCCGCCGGGCACGAGGTGGTCGGCTTCGACCACAACGCGGAGCTGAGCGACGTCGCGACCCTGGCGGAGCTGGCGGAGAAGCTGGAGTCGCCGCGGGCGATCTGGGTGATGGTCCCCGCCGGCGTCACCGACGCGACCATCGACGAGCTCGCCGGCGTCCTCGGCGAGGGCGACATCATCATCGACGGCGGCAACTCGCGGTTCAGCGACGACGCGCCGCGCGCGGAGCGGCTCAACGAGCGCGGCATCGGCTACCTGGACGTCGGCGTCTCCGGCGGCGTCTGGGGCCGGCAGAACGGCTATGCGCTGATGGTCGGCGGGGCCCAGGAGCACGTCGACCGGCTCATGCCGATCTTCGAGTCGCTGAAGCCGGAGGGCGAGTTCGGCTTCGTGCACGCCGGGCCGGTCGGCGCGGGGCACTACGCCAAGATGGTGCACAACGGCATCGAGTACGGCCTGATGCACGCCTACGCCGAGGGCTACGAGCTGATGGCGAAGTCCGAACTGGTCACCAACGTGCCGGGGGTGTTCAAGTCCTGGCGCGAGGGCACCGTGGTCCGCTCCTGGCTGCTCGACCTGCTGGACCGGGCCCTCGACGAGGACCCGGAGCTGGCGGAGCTGAGCGGCTACACGGAGGACACGGGCGAGGGCCGCTGGACGGTCGACGAGGCGGTCCGGCTGGCCGTGCCGCTGAACGTGATCACCGCCTCGCTCTTCGCCCGCTTCGCCTCCCGCCAGGACGACTCGCCGGCCATGAAGGCCGTCGCCGCGCTGCGTCAGCAGTTCGGCGGCCACGCCGTCCGCAAGCGCTGACCGGCATCCACAGCCTGTGTACGTCCGCCGGCTCGAACTGGTCGACTTCCGCTCGTACGAGCGGATCGGCGTGGACCTGGAGCCGGGGGCGAACGTCCTGACCGGCGCCAACGGCGTCGGCAAGACGAACCTGGTCGAGGCGCTGGGCTACGTGGCGACCCTGGACTCGCACCGGGTCGCCACGGACGCCCCCCTCGTCCGGATGGGCGCCTCCTCGGCGGTGATCCGCTGCGCGGTGGCGCACGAGGGGCGCGAGCTGCTGGTCGAGCTGGAGATCGTGCCGGGCAAGGCCAACCGGGCCCGGCTGGGGCGGTCCCCGGCCCGCCGGGCGCGCGACGTGCTCGGCGCGCTGCGGCTCGTGCTCTTCGCCCCGGAGGACCTGGAACTCGTCCGGGGCGACCCGGCCGAGCGACGCCGCTACCTCGACGACCTGTTGGTCAGCCGCCAGCCCCGCTACGCCGGGGTGCGGGCCGACTACGAGCGGGTGGTCAAGCAGCGCAACGCCCTGCTGCGCACCGCGTACCTGGCCCGCAAGACGGGTGGGTCGCGGGGCGGTGACCTGTCGACCCTGGCGGTCTGGGACACCCACCTGGCCCGGCACGGCGCGGAGCTGCTCGCCGGCCGGCTGGAGCTGGTCGCCGCGCTGGGTCCGCACGTGACGAAGGCGTACGACGCGGTGGCGGCGGGCCGCGGGGCGGCCGGGATCGCGTACCGGGCGTCGGTGGAGCTGTCCGAGCCCACCACCGACCGGGCGACGCTGGTGGCGGCGCTGACCGCCGCGCTCGCCGAGTCCCGCTCCGCCGAGGTCGAGCGGGGCACCACGCTGGTCGGCCCGCACCGCGACGAGCTGGCGCTGACCCTGGGCCCGCTGCCCGCCAAGGGGTACGCGAGCCACGGCGAGTCCTGGTCGTACGCCCTGGCCCTGCGGCTGGCCGGCTACGACCTGCTCCGGTCCGACGGCATCGAGCCGGTCCTGGTGCTCGACGACGTCTTCGCGGAGCTGGACGCCGGGCGGCGGGAGCGGCTCGCGGAGCTGGTCGGCGGCGCGAGCCAGTTGCTGGTGACGTGCGCGGTCGACGAGGACGTGCCGGTGTCCCTGCGCGGTGCCCGGTACGCCGTCGGCGAGGGGACGGTACGACGTGTCGGATGACCACCTTCCACCGGCCCGCCTGGGTCCGGGGCGCGGCGGACCGGCGGGCGGAGACCCCGCCGGCAAGGCGCGCGGCGGCGACGGGGGCGGCGGCAAGGCCGGCGACCCAGCGGCGGGCGGCGGCGCGGCGGGCTCGAACGGGCCGGAGCTGGCCCGGGCGGTGCTGGACGCGGCGCGGGCCCGCCGGGAGGCGGCGGCACGCACGCGTCGGCGTGGCCCCGGCGGGGGTGGCGACGGCGGCGGGCAGGAGCGGCGGCTGCGCGGCTACTCGGGCCCCGGGCCCGACCCGCGTGACCCGCAGCCGCTCGGGGCGGTGCTGAACCGGCTCGTCAAGGCGCGCGGCTGGCAGCAGCCGGCGGCCGAGGCGACGGTCTTCGGCGCCTGGGAGCGGGTGGTCGGCGCGGAGGTGGCCCAGCACAGCCGGCCGGTGAAGCTGGAGGACGGCGAGCTGACCGTGGAGGCCCGCTCGACCGCGTGGGCCACCCAGCTGCGGCTGCTGGCCGGCTCGCTGCTGAAGCAGATCGCCAGCGAGGTGGGCCACAACGTGGTGCGCAAGCTGCACATCCACGGCCCCGCCGCGCCGTCCTGGTCGAAGGGCCCCCGCCGGGTCCGGGGTCGTGGCCCCCGCGACACGTACGGCTGACCGTCAGCTTTCCCCGCGCCGGGCCTCCCGCTCGGCGCGCCTGCGTTCCCGCTGCTCGCGGCTCCACTGCTTGCGCCGCTCCAGGTCCTGCTTCCAGGCCTCCCGGGCGTGCTGCGAGCCGCCCTGCACCGCGCCCTGCACCTCCGGCGGTCCCGCCGCCGCAGGCGGTCAGGCGTCGGCGTAGACGGCGAAGCCCCGGTCGGCGCAGCGCCGGTAGAAGGCGGCCAGGACCGCCAGCTCGGCGCAGGTGAAGTTCCACTGCGGCGGCTCGCCGTTCTCGTCGCGCAGCGCGTCCAGCCGGCTGTCGAGCCAGCGCAGCTGCTGTTCGGCCAGGCGTCCGTCGGCGAGCAGCGACCGCAGCACCTCGCTTACCGAGTCGAAGGTCACCGCCTCGCCGTGCGGGCGGTGACCCGCCACGAACCGCTCGATGCCGCCGGCGATCCAGCCGCAGCCGTCGGGGTCGATCACCGGGTCCTCGTCCTCGGCCGCCGCGTCCGTGGCGTAGAGCACACCCTCCAGGCCGAGCAGCAGGTCCACCAGTTCGGTGTACGCGGTCGCCCGCACGGTGCCGGTCTTGGCGATCAGCTCGGCGAGCGCCGCGGTGGGCGCGGAGATGCGCGGCATGTCGACGATGTCGCCGAAGTCGACGAACTCGGCCGGCGCGACCGGGTCGTAGAAGCGGCCGGTCCGCGGCCACTGCACCGCGACGTTGTCCAGCCCCATCTGGCGTCACCTCTTCGAGAGCGCGGGTAGTTCGATCGGCTCGATCGTCCGGTTCCGGCCGGAAAAGATCAAGGCCGGGCGGACGGCGTGGCGGAGGCGGTTCGTTCCGTCGTCCGCCCGGCACCGATCGTCGGGCGGCGCCGCCCCCGATCGCCCCCTGGCGTGTAGGGGGAGTCGCGGGCGGCGAGGTTCGGCCGGCTACGTCGGTCTCAGCCGCCCCGCAGGGGTGCCGAGTGGTGGTTCTGTCGCTGGCGCACAGTAAGATTGACGCAGAGACGAAGACCCGGTGCGGAGCGACGAGACCCGGGCCCGGAGCGGGGCCCGCCATCATCGTCCACGTCGGGTCGAGCCGATCGCGATCCGCGGGCAACCGCGGCGACCGGCGCGTTCGACCCGTACCCGGAATTGTCCCCGGTGCCGGTCCGCGCGTCGACGTCGCGTCCTGTCCGCCGAACCCGCGCCCGGCGCGCCACCAGGCGCGCGGGGCGCGAGAAAGTGGCCGAGGGTGGCAGCGCAGGACAAGCAGGAGTACGGCGCCGGGTCGATCACCGTTCTCGAGGGGCTGGAGGCGGTCCGCAAGCGCCCCGGTATGTACATCGGGTCGACCGGTGAGCGCGGTCTGCACCACCTGGTGTGGGAGGTCGTCGACAACGCGGTGGACGAGGCGCTGGCGGGCCACTGCGACACCATCGACGTGGTGCTGCTCGCCGACGGCGGGGTCCGGGTCACCGACAACGGCCGGGGCTTCCCGGTCGACCTGCACCCCAAGCTGAAGAAGCCGGGTGTCGAGGTCGCGCTGACCGTGCTGCACGCCGGCGGCAAGTTCGACGGCAAGGCGTACGCGGTCTCCGGCGGCCTGCACGGCGTCGGCGTCTCCGTGGTGAACGCCCTCTCCACGAAGATGGCGGTGGAGATCCACAAGTCCGGCTCCGTCTGGCGGCAGCAGTACCACAACTCCAAGCCGACGCCGCTGGAGAAGGGCGAGCCGACCGACCGGACCGGCTCGGCGGTCGCCTTCTGGCCCGACCCGGACGTCTTCGAGACCGTCGACTTCGACTTCCAGACCATCTACCGGCGCCTCCAGGAGATGGCCTTCCTCAACCGGGGCCTCACCATCCACCTGCTCGACGAGCGGGTCCCGGAGGGCGAGGAGGGCAAGCCGCGCGAGGTCACCTTCTGCTACAAGGGCGGCATCGCCGACTTCGTCCGGCACCTCAACGCCTCGAAGAACCCGATCCACAAGACGGTGGTCGAGTTCGGTTCCGAGGAGGAGGGCATGTCGGTCGAGATCGCCATGCAGTGGAACGAGTCGTACGGCGAGTCGGTCTACACGTTCGCCAACACGATCAACACCCACGAGGGCGGCACCCACGAGGAGGGCTTCCGGTCCGCGCTGACCAGCGTCGTCAACCGGTACGGCACCGACAAGAAGCTGCTCAAGGGCGACGAGAAGCTCTCCGGCGAGGACATCCGCGAGGGTCTCGCCGCGATCATCTCGGTCAAGCTCGCCGACCCCCAGTTCGAGGGGCAGACCAAGACCAAGCTGGGCAACACCCCGGTGAAGAGCTTCGTGCAGCGCGTCTGCAACGAGTGGCTGGTCGACTGGTTCGACCGCAACCCGGCCGAGGTGAAGATCATCATTCAGAAGGCGTCCCAGGCCGCCCGGGCCCGGATCGCCGCCCAGCAGGCGCGCAAGCTGGCCCGACGCAAGTCGCTGCTGGAGTCCGGCTCGATGCCGGGCAAGCTGGCCGACTGCCAGTCCACCGACCCGCGCGAGTCCGAGGTCTTCATCGTCGAGGGCGACTCGGCCGGCGGCTCGGCCAAGCAGGGGCGCGACCCGCGGACCCAGGCGATCCTGCCGATCCGGGGCAAGATCCTCAACGTGGAGAAGGCCCGCATCGACCGGGTGCTGAAGAACAACGAGGTCCAGGCGCTGATCACCGCGCTGGGCACCGGCATCCACGACGACTTCGACATGGAGAAGCTGCGCTACCACAAGGTGGTGTTGATGGCCGACGCAGACGTCGACGGCCAGCACATCCAGACGCTGCTGCTCACGCTGCTCTTCCGCTTCATGCGCCCACTGGTCGAGATGGGGCACGTCTACCTGGCCGCCCCGCCGCTTTACAAGATCAAGTGGAACAAGCGGGGCGATGACGCGCAGTACGCGTACTCGGACCGCGAGCGGGACGGCCTGATCGCACTGCGTCAGCAGAAGAAGCCCAACGCGAAGCCGGACGACATCCAGCGGTTCAAGGGTCTCGGCGAGATGAACTACCCCGAACTGTGGGAGACCACGATGAACCCGGCCACGCGTACGCTGCGTCAGGTCACGCTCGACGACGCGGCGACCGCCGACGAGTTGTTCAGCGTGCTGATGGGTGAGGACGTCGAGGCGCGCCGCTCCTTCATCCAGCGCAACGCCAAGGACGTCCGGTTCCTGGACATCTGACGGGCGTCGGCGGGCCGGCCGGTCGTCCACCGGTCGGCCCGCCGATCCACAGGGTTATCCACAGCATGGCCGGTTTCCACAGCCGTTATCCACAGCACGAAAACGACTCTGAGTCTGATAAGGGTTAACAGTGACCGATATCCCCGAGTCCACACCGAGCGAGCCCGAGCTTCCCGAGACCGTCGCCGCCGTCGTCGCGCACGACCGCATCGAACCGGTGGGGCTCGAGGTGGAGATGCAGCGCTCCTACCTCGACTACGCGATGAGCGTCATCGTCGGGCGGGCGCTGCCGGACGTCCGGGACGGGCTCAAGCCGGTCCACCGCAAGATCCTCTACGCCATGTTCGACTCCGGCTACCGGCCGGACCGGGGCTACGTGAAGTGCTCCCGGGTGGTCGGCGACGTGATGGGCCAGTTCCACCCGCACGGCGACTCGGCGATCTACGACGCGCTGGTCCGGATGGCCCAGACCTGGTCGCTGCGCTACCCGCTGGTCGACGGCAACGGCAACTTCGGCTCGCCCGGCAACGACCCGGCCGCCGCGATGCGCTACACCGAGTGCAAGCTCGACCCGCTGGCCATGGAGATGCTGCGGGACATCGACGAGGACACCGTCGACCTCCAGGACAACTACGACGGCCGGGCCAAGGAGCCCACCATCCTGCCGTCGCGGATCCCGAACCTGCTGGTCAACGGCTCCGAGGGCATCGCCGTCGGCATGGCCACCAAGATCCCGCCGCACAACCTGCGCGAGATCGGCGCGGCGGTGCAGTGGTGCCTGGAGCACCCGGACGAGGACGAGGCCACCACCCTCGACGCGCTGCTGGGGATCGTCAAGGGGCCGGACTTCCCCACCCACGGCCTGATCGTGGGCACCCAGGCGATCCAGGACGCCTACCGCACGGGGCGCGGTTCCATCCGGATGCGCGCCGTGGTGGAGGTCGAGGAAGACAAGCGGGGGCGCCCCTGCCTGGTCGTCAGCGAGCTGCCCTACCAGGTGAACCCGGACAACCTGGCCGAGCGGATCGCCGAGCTGATCAAGGAGGGCAAGCTCGCCGGCATCGCCGACATCCGGGACGAGTCCTCCGGGCGTACCGGCATGCGGATCGTGCTCGTGCTCAAGCGCGACGCGGTCGCCAAGGTGGTGCTGAACAACCTCTACAAGCACACCCAGCTCCAGGAGACCTTCGGCGCCAACATGCTGGCGCTGGTCGACGGGGTGCCGCGCACGCTCAACCTGGCCCAGTTCATCCGCTACTACGTCGAGCACCAGATCGAGGTGATCCGCCGGCGGACGGCGTTCCGGCTGCGCAAGGCGGAGGAGCGGGCGCACATCCTGCGCGGTCTCTCCAAGGCGCTGGACGCCCTCGACGAGGTGATCGCCCTGATCCGGCGCTCACCGACGGTGGACGACGCCCGCCAGGGCCTGATCCGGCTGCTGGACATCGACGAGATCCAGGCGACCGCGATCCTGGACATGCAGCTGCGCCGCCTCGCCGCCCTGGAGCGGCAGCGGATCCTTGACGACCTGGCCAAGCTGGAGCTGGAGATCGCCGACCTCAAGGACATCCTCGCCAAGCCCGAGCGGCAGCGCAGGATCGTCTCCGAGGAGCTGGGTGAGATCGTCGCCAAGTGGGGCGACGAGCGGCGCACCAAGATCGTCCCGTTCGAGGGCGAGGTCTCCATGGAGGACCTCATCGCCCGCGAGGACGTGGTCGTCACCATCACCCGCACGGGCTACGCCAAGCGGACCAAGGTCGACCTCTACCGCTCCCAGCGGCGCGGCGGCAAGGGCGTCAGCGGGGCCACCCTCCGGCAGGACGACATCGTCAGCCACTTCTTCGTATGCTCGACCCACGACTGGATGCTCTTCTTCACCAACAAGGGGCGCGTCTACCGGGCGAAGGCGTACGAGCTTCCCGAGGCCAGTAGGGTGGCCAAGGGCCAGCACGTGGCGAACCTGCTCGCGTTCCAGCCCGACGAGCAGATCGCGCAGATCATCGAGATTCCGAACTACCAGGTGGCCCCCTACCTGGTACTTGCCACGAAGAACGGCCTGGTGAAGAAGACTCGGCTTGAGGAGTTCGACTCCCCCCGGTCCGGCGGAATCATCGCGATCAACCTGCGCGACGAGGACGAGCTGGTCGGGGCGGCGCTCGTCGCTCCCGAGGAGGATCTGCTGCTGGTCTCCAAGAACGCGCAGGCGATCCGCTTCAACGCCAGCGACGAGGCACTGCGTCCGATGGGCCGGGCCACCTCGGGAGTGATCGGCATGCGCTTCAGCGAGGAAGACGTGCTGCTGGCGATGGAGGTCGTCCGCGCGGGGCTGGACGTCCTGGTGGCCACGAACGGGGGATACGCGAAACGCACCCCGATCGAGGAATACCCCGTGCAGGGCCGGGGAGGTAAGGGCGTGCTGACCGCGAAGATCACTGAGCGGCGCGGTGGTCTGGTCGGCGCGGTGGTGATCGACCCGGACGACGAGCTGTTCGCGATCACCAGCAACGGTGGTGTCATCCGGACTCCGGTGAAGCCTGTACGCCGTACACGTGACCGGAACACAATGGGGGTCAAGCTGATGGACCTCCCGGATGGCGTGACTATCGTGGCGATTGCTCGCAATGCCGACGAGCCTGACGAACAGGACTAGTTGAATGACGGAGACACAGGCGAAGTCGGGGAACACGGGGACCTCGGCCACCCCGGTCGACGAGGAGGCCGCGAAGAGCGGCACACCAGCGACCGGCCGCGCGGCCGTGGGCCGGGCGACCGTCCCCGCCGACGCGCCTGCCCCGAAATTCACCCGGGCTCCCGGAATGACACCGCCCCCGGACAAGCCCTCCGAGGACGCGGACGGGTCGGACAAGACCGAGGCGGTGGGGGCCGAGAAGCCGGCCCCCGCCACCACGGCCGCCGCCAGGCCGACGACGACGCAGCCGCTGAAGGCCGGTGCCGGCCAGCTGGGCGGCGTCACCGCCACCCAGCCCCGGATCACGGGCAACACCGGCACCCAGCCCCGCGTCACCGGCACCGCGAAGCCGCAGTCGGACGGGGCCCGGCCGACCGGCGCGGGCCGCCCGGCCAACGGGGGCGGCCTGCCGCCGGGTGTCAGCGGCGCGGCAGCCGTCGGTGCCGCGCGCGTGGGTGACGCGGTGCGCGCCGCGCGTACCTCGGTCAGCTCGGCCGCCTCGCGCGGACCGCGCCGGGCCCGGCTGAACCTCAAGCGGATCGATCCCTGGTCCGTGATGAAGTTCGCGTTCGCCGTCTCGGTGGTGCTCTTCATCGTCGTGGTGGTCGCCACCTCGGTGCTCTACCTGGCCCTCGACGCGATGGGCGTGTTCACCAGCGTCAACGACAGCCTGACCGACCTGGTCAGCGCGGGCGGGGGTCAGAGCACCAGCGGCTTCCAGATCACCGCCAAGGGCGTGATCCTCAGCTCGGCGCTGATCGGCCTGGTCAACGTCGTGCTCTTCACGGCGCTCGCCACGCTCGGGGCGTTCGTCTACAACGTCTGCGCCGACCTGGTCGGCGGCATCGAGCTGACGCTCGCCGAGCGCGACTGAACCACCCGGGAGCCGGGGCACCGCCGAACGCGCGGAGCCCCGGCTCTCCCGTCTCCGGGCGGGTCGCCGGGCGGTGTGGGGCGCCGAGCGGCCGCGGAATTGCCTGGGCCGTGCGAAGGGCCTCCGGTAGGTTCAGGGGGACGGCAAGGGCCGCACGGCGCGGGCCGCCCCCGATTTGGGGCCGGACGGACCGATGGGTTAACCTTGCTCGTCGCTACGCGGGGCTATAGCTCAGTCGGTTAGAGCGCAGAGCTGATAACTCTGAGGTCGCTGGTTCGATTCCAGCTAGCCCCACCGCACACCGTCCGACGGCAAGTCGAGCGCGAGGGGTAGGCCCCAATGTTGAAGAAGCTCCTGATTCTGGCCGGCATCGTCGGTGTGGCGGCCGTGGTGGCCAAGAAGGTCAAGGCTTCCAACGACGAGCGCGCGCTGTGGCACGAGGCGACCACCGCTCCCGACCTTCGCTGACAGCGCGGATCACCGGCGGCACCGTCCGTCCCGGGGGCCCTAGCTCAACTGGCAGAGCACTGCCTTTGCAAGGCAGGGGTTAGGGGTTCGAGTCCCCTGGGCTCCACCAGCACTTTCCCTGGTTGATCTCGGTCCCGAGTACAGCCATTCGTACAGCCAAGCGGTCACGCCGTTCCCTCCTCGCCAAGGATCCGGTCGATGGCCGAGGCAGCCTGGCGAGCCCGTGCCGGCAGGACGTGCCCGTAGGTGTCGGCCGTCATCCGGATCGTGGAGTGCCCGAGCAGCTCCATCACCGTGCGCAGCTCCTCGCCCTGGTCGAGGAGGAACGTGGCGAACGCGTGCCGCAGGTCGTGCGGGTGCAACCACTCCAGCCCAGCGGTCGCGCGGAGCTGCTCGCCCTGGCTCTGGCCCTGGCCCGCTCCACGACGTGTGGGTCGGCGGCAGACGGGATGGCAGGCGAGGCAGTCGGCGCAGGCCGGGACAAAGGAGCCGCTCCTGGCAGATCCAACCAGGAGGTCGAGCCAAACGGGACGCCGGTCGGCACCAGCGGGTCCGGGCCCGTCCTGTCCATCACCGGGAGCCGGATGAGCGGCGACCTGCTGCTGCCGCCCGGATACGCCATTCCGCAGCCAGGATGGCGAAGACAAGTTGGTCGGCCCACTCTCCGCGGTGCAGGTAACTCTCCACGTGATGCGCCTCCTGGCGCATGCCGAGGCGGGTCATCAGGCGGGCGGACGCACCATTTCTGCTATGACATCGGGCGTAAATTCGGTGTAGATCGAACTCGCTGAAGCCCCAGTCCATCACAGCCGTAGCGGCTTCCGTGGCCAGCCCACGACCCCCATGGTCGGGGTGAAAGACGTACCCGAGTTCGGCCGCTCGGTTCAGCTCACTACGCCAGACCAACTCCACGATCCCGACAACCCCGGCATCTGTCGCCGCAGCCAAGGTCAGGCAGTCGCCCTCCGCACGCAGCACATCCTCGCCCGACATGGCGAGCACCGACGCCCGTGACTGCTCGCGGGTGCGCGGCTCGGCCCCGTACATCCAGCGGACGACGTCGGACCGACACTGCCACGCATGTACGTCGTCGAGGTCGTCCAACGTGATGGAGCGCAAGGTGAGGCGCGCTGTCCGAATTGGAAGGGCCGGGCGGAACATCAATCGATCTTAGGGTAGTCAGGAATCGGAGATCACCGGCACGCACGAGGGGCGCCGGGACGACGGTGATGGCTTCACCACGCCAGAACCGCAGACCGGCTCGACCTGCTCGTGCAACTCGATCGGCGTGGCTACCACGATGGTCGCTACGCGGAGTCGCGAGGCTCGTCGGTCGTCCCCGAAGCTAGCGTCACCGCGTCACTTCCGCACGAGCCCGGCCGTCAATATGTCGTCACCCCTTCGGGTAGGGCGCCGGCTCGTAGCCGTCGAGCCTCGGGTCGCGGCGTGGCTTCCTTCCGCCGATTGCACGGATGCCTACTGCGGAAAGCAGGTAGCTCAGGGTCTGGCCCGTCCACCCGACTTGCGAGCCGCTGCCCTGCGCAACCCGACACCGGTGACTCAGTGGTATGTGTCCTCGTGGGACTTGCGGTAATCGATGATGGCGTCGAGCTGTCCCGCGGCGGCGTGGGTGACCCAGGCAGGGTTGCCCAGCAGGATGCGGCCGAGCGCGACGAGGTCGAACTCGCCGGCCGCCACCCGCTCAACCAAGCCGGAGACTGACTCGGTACCGCCGGGCCGCAGGAAATCGCGAGTTAGGCCGACCGAGCCCACCGTGATCGTCGGCAGGCCGGTGAGCCGCTTGGCCCAGCCGGCGAGGGTCAGACCCGAGCCGGGGAACGCCGGCTGCCAGAACCGCCGCTGGGACGCGTGCAGCGCGCTCGCGCCGGCCTCGGCGAACGCGGTCAGGATTGCGTCCAGCTCAGCGGGAGTCTCCGCGATTCGGGCGTCAAACCGCCGCTCTTTGAACTGCGAGAACCGCACGATCACCGGCCGGTCCGCAGGGAACTGCGCGCGGACGGCGCGCACGACTGCGGCCGGAAATGCCGCCCGCCGCGCCGGCGAGCCGCCGAACGCGTCCGTGCGCCGGTTGGTGAACGGCCATAGGAATTCGTCCAGCAGGTAGCCGTGCGCGGCGTGGATCTCGACCGCGTCGAATCCGGCCCTGGCCGCCACCCTTGCCGCCTCGGCGTACGACTCCAGCAGCTCGTCGATGTCGGCCCCTGTCATCGCGTGGCTTGCCGGCCGACCCGACTCACGAACACCTGACGGAGTCCACGCCTCCACCCCGTCGACCGGCTCCCGCAGGCTGCCCAGGTGCCACAGCTGCGCGGCGATGCGGCCGCCCACCGCGTGCACCTCATCGACCACACGCCGCCAGCTTGCCTCGGCGTCCCCTGCGGTCATCCGCGGCACCGCGTCCTCGTGGCCTGCGGTGAGATGGCCGACCCAGACCCCCTCGGTGATGATGAGCCCGATGCCATGCTCCGCCCTGCGGCGGTAGTACCCGGCTACCTCGGGCGCCGGCACCCCGCCCGGCGAGCGGAACCGGGTCATCGGTGCCATGACGAATCGGGAGGCCAGCGGCAGACCGGCGAACGTGACTGGCTCCAGCAGCGCTGCTACCGGCAGGTTGACGTCCGGGCGCGAGGTAGGGATCGCTGTCATGGCCGCACGATAGAAGTTGACACCGGTGTCAGGGGCAAGCCAGCAGTGACGCCGGTCTCACGCCACAGCGCGTGCCGCAGATCCGCCGGTCGGCCCGTCGACCGTCACGTCCTCAATGATGCAGTCCAGCGCCAAGACCGTACGGGCGAGCTGGGCCATCTCCGCGACGGCGCGCTCGCGCTCCTCGCGGAGCCGGTCGGTCAGCCACGACGTGCGAATGTCCGGTCTCGTCATGCAGGGCAGCAGCTCATACATGCGCCTACTGCTCAGACCCGCGTCGAACAATCGCTGAATCAGCAGGACCCGCTCGACCGCCGCTTCTGGGAAGATCCGCTGGCCGCTCGCCGTACGCATCGACACGAGCAGACCCTGCTGTTCGTAGTAGCGGATCGACCGGGCGCTCACCCCGGTCCGGGCCGCAAGCTCGCCAATCCGCATCGTGCCCCTCCCGCCCGACCCCCGTGGCTTGACACCAAGGCACGAATCTATGTCGTCGCGACCGTCGAGCGAAAGTCTCGGCGCACCAGGGCGCTGCTCCACCCCATTCATGGGCAGCGGCACCCGACAAGCCAGCTGGCAGGGCGCCTGTTCTCTGCCAACCCGCCGCCTGACGAATCCGTCCCAGCACATGCCCGACAGCCGACCTTGGCTTCTCGGTCGTCCCGGTTGCGGTCGGTGACCTCTGAGTGCCGGCGGGCGCAGGTGAACTCGGGCAGGGAGCGAACCATTGCCGCCAAGACGCCGTGCGGGAGGGGAAGGCCGCCCAGCTCGCTGACCCCGACCCATGCGATGTCGTCATGCTCGTCAGGCGCACGGTTGATCGGAGAGCCGACCCACTCTCCGATCTGCCAGACGCCCACGTGAACGGCGTCCTCACCACTGCCGGCATGCAGCACGCCCAACCGCGAAGCGGACTCCGCCACGATGTGAACACCGAGTTCCTCGTGCATCTCACGCGCGAGGGCTTGTAGTTCCGACTCACCCGCTTCGACTTCTCCGCCGGGCAGATCCCAGACATCTGGGTACGCCCGTTTGGTCGGCCTGCGGTGTGCTAGCAGGACCGCGCCGTTCTCGACGAGTGCGCCTGTGACGACGACATGCATGACGGGAGTAGAGCACAGGCATAGGACAAGCTCGTTCCAGCCGAAGGGGACGCCCTGACGTACGAATCGGCATCGCGCCACCCGGCGCCAGCGCGGGCCGCCGCCGGAGCGTGGCGCCGAGAACGCGGCGGGGCAGACCCGGCCCCGAGCACGCGGCGGCGCCCCGATGTGCCGGGCAGACGGACCCGCCCCCGAGCCGGCTTTTCGATGGAGTCCGACCGGAGGAGCCACTAGGCTCGCCCGATGCCTCTGCGGCCGCACCCGGAAGACCGCGCCGACTCGCTGCTCCTCGCCGACGACGGCACGGCGCTGGCCCGGTTGCGCGTCCGTGACGAGGCGGGAGAGCGGGTCGCGGCCGCGGTCGCGCCGCTGCCGGGGGCGGCGCGCGAGCGGCTCGCCGAGCAGGCGCGCCGTGACCTCGCCGGCTTCCGGCTGGAAACCGCCGACGACGGCCTGGTGGACGCCCTGGTGGCCGGCGGTCTCCGGCTGCACCGGGCGGCGACCGACATGCGTCACGATCTGGGCCAGGTGCCGGCGCCAGTGGCGTTGCCCGCCGGGTGGTCCCTGGGGAGTCCGGGCTGGGACGAGGATCTGGCGGTAGCCCTGGCGGCGGCGTACGGGCCGGAGCATCCGGACGGGCCGTGGCGGGCCGGCCACAGCGAGCAGGTCCGGGCGATGTTCGACGGTGGCGAGCCCGTACCGCCGCTCCTGTCGGCCTGCGCGCGCCTGATGGATCCCGACGGGCACAGCGCCGGCCACGTCCTGTGCGCCGGGCCCGTGCCCTGGACCGCCGACGTCTGCGCCTGGATCCTCAACCTCGCCGTCGCGCCGCGCGCCCAGGGCCGCGGCTTCGGTCGGGCATTGCTCACCCACGCGATGCGCGGAGCGTACGAGGCGGGGCTGCCGGCCGTCGGCCTGTCGGTGGTCGACGGGAACCCGGCCCGCCGGATCTACGACGGCGCGGGTTTCCGTCCGCTCGTCCGGGTGCTCTCGGTGCTCCTGCCCGCACCCTCGGATCCGCCGGTTCCCGCTCCGCCGGGGCAGCCCTCCTGGTGAGGGCGGCGGGACCGCCGCCCCACCCGTGGCCGGGCTCCGTCCGCCGGGAGGGCGGGCAGCGCCGGGGCGGCCGGCGGCGGGTCTCCCGTCACCCGCCGGCCGAGCGGCGCAGCAGCGCGAGGAGCCCGTGCCCGTCCTCGATCCGGGCGTCCGGCTCGACGCCGGGAAGCGCCGCTTCCCGATCGGTGCGGGGCGACCGCATCAGGATCGCGGCGCCGGTGCCGGCCCGGCGGGCGCAGACGACGTCGCGGTGCACGCTGTCGCCGACGAACCAGCAGTCCTCGATCGGTACCGCGATCGCCCGGGCCGCCAGGTGCGCCAACCGCGGGTTCGGCTTCCGGGGCCCGGCCTCGTCGCTGTAGAACTCGGCCGAGAACAGCCCGGACAGCCCGGCCGAGGCGAGGAAGTCCCGGTGGGCGGCACCGCAGAGGGTGTTGCTGACCACCGCCATCGGGAGGCCGGCCGTGGCGGCGTGGTGCAGCGCCTCGCGGACGCCGGGACGCACGGCCCACTGCTCCCGCCACGTCCAGGCGTACGCCAGCGCGGTCGCCTCCCGCTCGACGGCGTCGCGGGCCTCCTGGGGCCAGGACCGGGTCACGAAGTCGGCCCACACCTGGCCGTGCGGCAACTCGACGGGGTCGTCCGCGCTGCCCACGTCGTCGCGCCACCGGGCGTACGCCCGGTGGCCCTCGCCCAGGTCGCGTGCGATCCGCTCGCCCGGCACCGCTGCGCCGACCAGCTCCGACAGGCGCCGCACCAGCGCGGGGGCGGCCGGTGGCTGAGGCGGCGCGTCGGCCAGGACGCC
Organism: Micromonospora sp. CPCC 205561; assembly: GCF_036906775.1. Classification (NCBI taxonomy): domain Bacteria; kingdom Bacillati; phylum Actinomycetota; class Actinomycetes; order Micromonosporales; family Micromonosporaceae; genus Micromonospora; species Micromonospora sp. CPCC 205561. The sequence goes on from NZ_JBAKHV010000012.1 coordinate 48,746, forward strand.
GCCGAAGTCCAGCAGGAGAGCGCGAGGGGTACGAAGCATGCCGCCCATCCTCGCTCATCGGTGCGGTCCGCCGGCGTGCCGCGACCGGTGGGTGGGCGGTCGCCCGCGGGGCGCCGCCGCCGGCAGGTTAGCGTCGGATCGTGACCACCGGAAACCCGCGCCTGCTCCCGGCCGACAGCGGCATCGCCGAGGCCGCCTCCGTCCTGCGTACCGGCGGGCTGGTGGCGTTCCCCACCGAGACCGTCTACGGGCTCGGCGCGAACGCGCTGGACGCGCGGGCCGCGGCCCGGATCTTCGAGGCGAAGGCGCGGCCCAGCTTCGATCCGCTGATCACGCATCTCGCCGACGGCGCCGAGCTGGAGAAGCTGGTGGGGACGGTGCCGGCGGCGGTGGCCGCGCTGGCCGAGCGCTTCTGGCCCGGGCCGCTCACGCTGATCGTGGACCGCCCGGCGGCGATCCCGCCGATCGTCACCTCGGGGCTGGCGACGATGGCGGTCCGGGTGCCGGACAACGAGCACGCGCGGGCGCTGATCGCCGAGGCCGGCGTGCCGGTGGCCGCGCCGAGCGCGAACCGGTTCGGCCAGCTCAGCCCGACGCGGGCCGAGCACGTCGTGTGGGGCCTGGGCGCGGCCGTGGACGTGGTGCTCGACGGCGGCCCGACCCGGTGCGGAATCGAGTCGACCATCGTGGACGCCCGGGGCGAGCGGCCCGTCGTGCTGCGCCTCGGCGCCCTGCCGGTCGAGGCGTTGGAGGAGGCCGCCGGCCCGGTGACCGTACGCCCGGGCAGCTCCGGGCAGCCCGTCGCGCCCGGCACCCTGACGGCGCACTACGCCCCGCGTACGCCCTTGCGGTTGGCGCCGGGCGGCGCGCCGCCGGCGGCCGACGGGGTCCGGCGCGGCTACCTGGCCTTCCGGGCCCGGCCGGTGGGCGACTGGGCGGCGGTGGAGGTGCTCTCCGCCGCCGGTGAGCTGACCGAGGCCGCCGCGCGGCTGTTCGACGCGCTGCACGGGCTGGACGCCGCCGGCGTCGACGAGATCCTGGTCGAGCCGGTCCCCGAGGCCGGCGTCGGCCGCGCGATCAACGACCGGCTGCGCCGCGCCGCCGCGACCTGGCACCCGGCGGGCTGACGGGCGGGGCGGCCCGGGCCCGGGCGGTGGCTTCGGCGACCGTGGCGCGTCCGGCGCATGGGCCGGACCGCCGGGGGTAGGAGACAGTCAACAACCCCCGGAAGTGAGGTGTCATGCCAATGCCTACCGCACGCGAGATCATGACGAGCGACGTGACCTGTATCCGCGAGCAGGACGACCTCAGGACGGCCGCGAAGCAGATGGCCCAGTTGGGCGTCGGGTCGCTGCCGATCTGTGGGGACGACAACCGGCTCAAGGGGATGCTCACCGACCGCGACATCGTGGTGAAGGTCCTCGCCGAGGGGCGCGACCCGGCCCGGGTCACCGCCGGCGAGCTGGCCCAGGGCGAGGCGGTGACCATCGGCGCGGACGACGACGCGGCCGAGATCCTGCGGACCATGAGCCAGCACAAGGTGCGCCGGCTGCCGGTCATCGACGGGCACGAGCTCGTCGGCATCGTGGCCGTCGCCGACGTGGCCCGTTCCCTGCCCGAGCGCCCGGTGGGCGACCTCATCGAGGCGATCTCCGAGCGCGCCTGACCGAGCGTCACGACCAACTGCCGCCTCCGGTCCGCTCCGGGGGCGGCAGTGCCGCTCAGGCCGACGACGCCGGCGGGGACGACAGGCCGGACGGGGTGAGCGGGGCGGTCTCGCCGCGGGCGATGGTGCGGACGCTCCCGGCGAAGCCGCGCCGGCGCGCCTCCGCCACGAAGTGGCCCAGCGGCGAGCGGAACACCGGGTAGTCGTCGTAGTGGATCGGCACGGTGAGCTTCGGACGGACCAGTTCGGCCAGGTCAGCACCCTGCCGCGCGTCCATGGTGAGCAGGATCCCGGCGATCCGCGTGCCGCCGAGGTGGATCAGCATCGCGTCGATGTCCGGGTACCGCTCGGGGATGTGGGCCAGCATCGGCCGGTTCAGGGTGTCGCCGGTCACGTAGAGGCGGAACTGGCGGGCCCCGTCACGTTCCAGGTCGATCATCGTGCCCATGACGTCGGGCAGCAGCCGGTCCAGTGCGCCCGGCCCGTGCTTTCCCGGCATCGAGGTCAGCCGCAGCGTCTCGCCGTCCCGGCGCAGCTCGCGGGAGTTCCAGGTGGGCAGCCCCTCGGCGGCCCGGAAGCCCCAGCGGCGCAGCTTGCGCTCGGCGGCGGGGGTGGTGACGATCGGCAGTTCCCGGTCGAGTTCCCGGCGGGCTACGCGGTCGAAGTGGTCGCCGTGCAGGTGGGACAGGACCACCGCGTCCAGCGACGGCAGCTGGGCGATCCGCAGCGCCGGGTCGGTACGGCGGCGCGACCAGAGCCCCTTGCCCAGGTACGCGCGCTGACCCCGGTGCAGGAAGTTCGGATCGGTCAGCAGGGTGAACCCGCCGATCCGCAGCACCGTGGTGGCAGTGCCGATGAACGTGACCTCCGGCTGCGTCGTCACCCTGACCACCCCCACCCGGAGCCGTACCCCGGATCGGCGCGGTCATGCCGGCGGGCGGTCCCGGTCGGGGGACGCCGTCGGCGGGCGGGAACCGGACCGGGGCAGGCGTTCCGCCAGGCGGGTGAGCGCTCCGTTGGCGAAGGTGGCGCCGAGCGCGCTGCCCGTCGCGATGGTCCAGCCGACCGGGCCGAGCGGCGTGCAGCCGAAGAACTGGCTGACCCCCGGCGTCTGGACGACCGCCACCAGCACCCCGAGCGACGCGGCGGTGGAGCCGAGCACGGCGGGGCTGGTGCCGCCGGCGAGCACGGTCTGCCCGAGCTGGGTGCCGACCAGCGAGACCAGCGCGACGGTCCTCGCCCGCCTGCGTCGCCCGGTGTGGCGGGCCAGGGTCCAGCCGACGGTCGCGCCCAGCGTTGTGGCGGTGGCGCGCAGCCCGATCTCCCGCAGCATCGTCTCGCCGAGCGAGGTGTCCGGGCCCTCCCGGAGCAGCCCGTCGGCGTGCTCCGCGCCCGGTGGCCGGATCGCGATCGCCAGCGCCGGGGCCAGGTCGGTGAGCAGGTTCACCAGGAGCAACTGCCGCCCGGTGAGGGCCGAGCGGCCGGTGGCGGCGGCGGTCAGCACGCTGAACGCGATCTCGCCGAGGTTCCCGCCGACCAGGATGCTGAGCGCGTGGCGTACCGAGGACCACATCGCCCGGCCCTCGACCAGTGTGGCGATGATGGTCTCCAGCCGGTCGTCGGTGACCACCAGGTCGGCCGCCGCGCGGGCCGCGGGGGTGCCCCGCCGACCGAGGGCGATGCCCACGTCGGCCAGCCGGATGGCGGGCGCGTCGTTGGCGCCGTCGCCGGTCATCGCCACCGTACGCCCGCACTTCTGCAACGCCTGGATGATCCGGACCTTGTGGGCGGGCGTGCAGCGGGCCACCACGTCGGTGGCGGCGAGCCGCGCCGCGAGGGCCTCGTCGTCGAGCTGGTCGAGTTCCACCGCGGTGACCACGCGCTGGTCGTCCCGGTCGCTGATGGTGGCCGCGATCGCCTCCGCGGTCGCCGGGTGGTCGCCGGTGATCATGATGGTGTGCACGCCGGCCTGGCGGATCCGGCGTACGGCGGGGGCGGCGCTCTCGCGTACCCCGTCGGCGAGGGCCAGGAAGCCGACGAAGGTCAGTTCGTGCACCTGCTCGTCGGTCACGTCGGGCGAGGGGACCCGGCACTCGGCGACGGCGAGGACGCGGTGTCCCGCCCCGGCCCGGTCGGCGAGCATGGCGTGCAGGCCGCCGCGTCCCTCGTCGTCGAGCGGCTCGTCGCGGCCACCCGACGTACGCCAGGCCGCGCAGCGGGGCAGCACCGACTCCGGCGCCCCCTTCACGCTGAGCAGCAGCCCGTCCCCGGTGCGGCCGACGGTGGCGTGGTAGCCGCGGGACGGCTCGAACGGCAGGCCGCCGACCGGCTCCCAACCCGGGGCGCCGGTCCGCTCGGTCACCCCGGCCGTCTCGGCACCGGACCGGACCGCGCGGTCGGTCTGCTGGGCCAGGTCGCGGGGGTCGGCGGCGGCCGGGGTGGCGCGCAGCGCCGCGGCGAGGGTCGGGCGCAGGCCGTCGTCGAGCCTGTCGAGGGGCGCGTACCGGCCGTCGTCGCCCACCCCGGCGAGCATCAGCTGCCCCTCGGTGAGGGTGCCGGTCTTGTCGAAGCAGAGCACGTCCACCCGGCCGAGCGCCTCGATGGTGCGCGGGTTGCGGACCAGCGCGCCGTGCTCCGCCAGCCGCCGCGCGGCGGCCAGCTGCGCGGCGCTGACCAGGAACGGCAGTCCCTCCGGCACGGACGCGACGGCCAGGTTCGCGGCGGTGGCGGCGGTCTCCGACAGCGGTACGCCGCGCAGCAGCCCGGCGCCGGCCACCGCCACCGCCGAGCCCGCGGCGAGCGGGATCGCCGCGCGGGTCAGCCGACCCAGCCGCGCCTCCACGCCGCTGGCCGGCGGGGCCTGCCCGGCCAGCGCCAGGCTCCGCCCGGCCTCGGTGTCCGCGCCGGTGGCCACCACCACGGCGGTTCCGTGGCCGGCCGCGACGGTGGTGCCCTCGTAGAGCATCGACCGGCGGTCGGCCAGGGCGGCGGCGACGACCGGTTGGTCGGTCTTGCCGACGGGCAGCGACTCACCGGTGAGCGAGGACTCGTCGGTCTCCAGGCCGGCCGACTCCAGCACCCGGCAGTCGGCGGGGACGGCGTCGCCCGCTTCGAGGACGATCACGTCGCCGGGCACCAGATCCTCGGCCGGCAGCACCTGTTCCGTGCCGTTCCGGCGTGCCCGGGCGGTCACCGCCGAGCGGGACAGCAGCTCGGCCAGCGACCGTTCGGTGTGGTGCTGGTGCACCGCCCCGAGCAGCGCCGAGCCGCCGACCACCCCGCCGACCAGGGCCGCGTCGACCGGCGAGCCGAAGGAGGCGGAGAGGACCGCCCCGGCGGCGAGGACCGGGGTGAGCGGGTTGGTCAGCTCGTCGACGAAGGCGCGGAGCAGCCCCGTGGGCCCTGGAAGCCCGCCGGGCGCGTCCACCCGCCGGCGCCGGGCCTCCTCGGTGGCGAGCCCGTCCGGCCCGGCGCCGAGCCGATCGAGCACGGTCGCGGCCGGCATCAGGTGCCAGGCGGTGATCGTCGGCGTGGGGCTGCCCGTCCGGTCGGGCAGCCGACGGGCCCGCAGGACGCCGTGCGCGAAGGCCAGCGCGGCGGCGCCGTTGACGGCGGCCAGCGCGCGACCGGGCAACCGCGCCGGCGCGGCGGTGAGCGCCCCCAGCGCGCCGAGGCCGGTGCCGGCCGCGGCCAGGCCGATGTTCTGCCGGAGCATCCGACGGGCCACCCCCGTCGCCTCGACCACCAGCGCCACCACCCGCAGGTCGTCGCCGACCAGGAGGTGCGCGCCCCAGGGCGGGAGGTCCTCGGGGGCGGCGACGCCCAGGCCGCAGTCGGCCACGCCGAGCGCGGCCCGGTTGCCGGAGGCCACCATCACCACCGCGCCGTCGCGCTGCAACGCCCGCACCGACTCGGGCAGCCGGTCGCCGCCCGGGAGGTGGACGTCGGCGAAGCGGTGCCGTCGGTCGTCGTCGCCGACCACCACCACCCGCAGGCCGGCCTGGCGGGCGGCGGCCGGCAGGGCATCGACACCGGGCGCCGGTTCCGGCTCGACCCGCAGCACGGCGGCCAGGGTCCCGCCGTCGGCCAGTCCGAGCAGCGTGCCGCCGCCCTCGCGCAGCCGCCGGCTGTCCGGGGTGTCGCCCGGGTGCTCGGCGTCCAGCCCGGTCAGCGGCCCGAGCCGCCAGCCGTCGGCGTCGCGCGGCTCGGCGGGCGCGGCCGGGTCGAAGAGGGCGAAGGCGCGCGCGGCCACCTGCCCGGTGTCCGCCCCGGCCAGCGGCGCCAGGTCCGTCAGCACGGCCCGGTCGGAGCCCAGCACGGCGGCGTCCAGCACCAGCGTGTCGATCCGGTCGAGTTCGCGCAGCACGCTGCGGTCCATCACGATCACGCCGCGCCGGGCGAGGATCCGGCCGAGCTGCGCGGCATACCCCTCGCGTCCGCTGCCCGGGGCCTTCGGCAGCGTGGAGAGGCTCAGCGCGGCGGCCCGCTTCCGGCCGACCGCCGGCGTCGCGGCGGCTGCGGCGACGCCCGCGACGAGCGTCGCGTTCGCGTACTTCTCGGCGGGGCCGTCCGGCTTCGGTCGGGGGCGATCGACCTTCGGCGCCCGGGCCACGGCCCGCTCCGGGGCCCCGGTGAGTCGGGGCTCGGCCTGCGCCCAGGCGCGGAACTGGGCCCGCGCCTCGCCCCACTGCACCACCCGCTGCGCCCCGTCGAGCACGATTCCGACCCACGCGCCGGTGAGGCCCTGCACGACCGCCTCGGCGAGCGGGAAGACCAGGTCGGCGCGGGGGTCGGCGCGCAGCCCCCGGTCCGCCAGCGCGTGCAGCTTCGGGTGCAGGTCGACCGCGCCGAGCAGCCCGGCGACCTCTCCGGGCAGCGGCGCGAACGGCAGGATCCGGGTGGCGGCGGCGAGGGTCAGGCCCAGGGCGTCGGAGGCGAGGGCGCCGAGGGTGCGTGGCGTACGCGGCCCCTCCTCGGGCGGGTGCGGCGGCGGGATCTCAGGGTCGGGTTCGTGCGGGCAGACGCGTTCGGCGCGGGCCACGGTGGCGATGAGGTCCCGCAGGGCCGGCTCGGGCGTACCGACCGCCACGACGACCCGCCCCGACGGGGCGTTGACGCGGGCCCAGAGCACCCCGGGCATCGCCTGCACCGCCGCCTCGACCTGCCGGGCGAGGGTGTCGCCGCCGTCCTGGCAGACTCCGTGCACCTCGATGTGGTGCCGCCCCGGCCGGGACCAGACCCGACGCCGGGTCAGTCCCGCCGCCCGGGCCAGCCGGGTCGCGGCGGCGCCGACGTTCCGGGACGCCTCGCCGACGACCGGCGGCACGGCCACCGGCGGCAGGAGCCGGCCGGCGGCGCGGCCCAGCAGGGTCATCGAGGCGTACGACCGGACAGGCGCCGGTCGGGCCCCCCGCTGCCGCTGCTCCTGCCGTACGCCATCTCGCCTCCCGCGCCTGAGCTCCGGCGGCCGGCTTTCCCGGCGGACCGTCCGTTATGCCTGCGCCGGGGACTTCTCCCCGGCGCGGAGCGTGGCCCGCCCGGACGGCCGGGGGTACGCCCCGGCGCGGCACCGGCCGGGGCGGCGCAGGCCGGTCGGCGCGGGAGAGCCGGATCACCCTTGACCTCAATCCGGGTTGAGGTCCGAAGCTTGACCCCATGCTGATCGAACCGCTCCGCCCCGGGGTGGATCCGTCGGGCTCACGGGCCCGCGTCGGCCACCGGTCGCTCCGCCCGACGCGCCGGGCGGGTCGGCGGTGACCGCCACGGCGGTGCCGGCCGCCGACGAGGCGGGGCTCTTCGCGCCCCGGCTGCGGGCGATGACGATCGGCAGCGTCGCGCTGGTCTCGCTGCTCGCGTTCGAGGCGTTGGCGGTGGGTACCGCCATGCCGACCGTCGCCCGCAGCCTGGACGGGCTGGCCCTCTACGGGATCGCCTTCGGGGGCCCGTTCGCCGCGAGTGTGCTCGCCATGGTGGCCTCCGGCATCTGGTGCGACTCCCGGGGGCCACGGACCCCGATGTGGCACGGGCTCGTCTGGTTCGTGCTGGGGCTGGTGCTCGCCGGCGGTGCCACCACCATGGGCGTCCTGGTCGCCGGCCGGATCGTGCAGGGGTTCGGCTCCGGCCTGCTCTCGGTGGCGCTCTACGTGATCGTCGGGCAGGCCTACCCGGAGGCGCTGCACCGGCGGATCTTCGCGGCGTTCGCCGCCGCGTGGGTCGTACCGTCGCTGGTCGGGCCGGCGCTGGCCGGCCTGATCGTGGAACACCTCGGCTGGCGGTGGGTCTTCCTGGCGGTGCCGGCGGTGGCGGTGCCGGCGGTGCTGCTGATCCATCCCGGCCTGCGAGCGCTCGGCGTGACCGCGGTGACCGGGCTGCCCGCGGGCGCGGCGGCCCGGATCGGCTGGGCCTGCGGGGCGGGGGCGAGCGCCGCACTGCTGCACATCGGGGGGCAGCAGCGCGGCGCCGCCGCCGTCGCGCTGGTGGCGCTGGCGTTGGGCGGGCTGCTGGTGTGCGCGCCCCGGCTGCTGCCGGCCGGTTTCCTGCGCGCCGGCCGGGGCCTGCCCACGGTGGTCGGGCTCCGTGGGCTCGCCTCGGCCGCGTTCGTCGGCGCGGAGGTGGTGATCCCGCTGATGCTGTCCCGGGAGCGCGGACTGTCGCCGACGGCCGCCGGCCTGGTCCTCACCACCGGCGCGGTCGCCTGGTCGGCGGGCTCCTGGGTGCAGGGGCGGATTCCGTCGCCGCGTTCCCGGGCCACCCTGCCGAGGGCGGGGCTGACCTGCATCACCGCCGGTACCGCCGTGGTGGCGGTCACCGTCGTGCCGGCGGTGCCGATCTGGGTCGGGGTGCTGGGTTGGGCCGGGGCGGGGCTCGGCATGGGGCTGCTCTACCCGTCGCTTTCGGTGCTCACCCTGGAGCTGTCCGCGCCCGGGGAGCAGGGACGCAACAGCTCGTCGCTGCAACTGGGCGACTCGCTCTTCGCGGCGACCGTGCTGGCGCTGACCGGGGCGGTGCTCGCCGCCGGTACGGCCCCGGGGCCCGCCAGCTATGCCGGCACCCTCGCGGTGGCCGCCGGGCTGGCGCTGCTGGGCGTCGTGCTGGCGGGCCGGGTGGCGCCCCGCGCCGGTTGACCGGCCACCGGGACCCGGGCGCGGCTGGCGGTGCGCGCCGGCGTGCCGTTGCGGGAGGCGCCCGGGGATGCGCCGATCCGGCCCGGTCGCCACCGTCGGCCCGGGAGGATGGGCGGGCGACGAACCGCCGGCCATCCCGCCGGTGGCCGTGGTGGTGGCCGCCGGGCCGCCGCTGGTCGCGGTGAGCCGCCGCACAGCCGGTCACGCGCGTCGACCCGGCACCGTCACCACCGTCGAGGCGCGGCGGACGCGCGACGGACGGAACGGAGGAAGCCCATGCGGGTACTGGTCACCGGGGCGAGTGGTCGGCTCGGGCGGGTGGTGCTGCCCCGGCTCGGCGCCGAGGGCTGGGAGGTCCTCGCGACGAGCCGACGGGCGCGTACCGGGTCGCCGGTGCGGTGGGTGGAGGTCGACCTGGCCACCGGGGAGGGGCTGGCGGGGGCGGTCACCGGCGTGGACGCCGTACTGCACCTGGCCTCGTCGCCGAACCGGGGGCGGCAGACCCGCCGGGTGGACGTGCTGGGCACCCGCCGGCTGGTCGTCGCCGCCGGCCAGGCGGGCGTACGGCACCTGCTCTACGTCTCGATCGTCGGGGTGGACCGGGTGCCGATCCCCTATTACCGCCACAAGCTCGCCGCCGAGCAGGCCGTGGCGGCCGGGCCGGTGCCGTGGAGCGTGCTGCGGGCGACCCAGTTCCCGGAGTTCCTCGACGGGATGCTGCGCGGGGCGAGCCGCCTCGGCCCGGTGATCGGTGATCCGGCGGTACTCGCCCAGCCGGTCGACCCCACCGAGGTCGCGGACCGCCTCGTCCGGCGGCTCGCCGCCGGCCCGCTGCGCGGCATCGAGGAGTACGGCGGCCCCGAGGTGCTCCGCTTCGACGCGGCGGCCCGCGCCTGGCGGGAGGCCCGCCGGTCGCGCCGTCCGCTGCTCCCGGTCCGGATCCCCGGGGCGGTCGGCCGCGCCCTGCGCTCGGGCGGCCTGGTCACCGAGGCCACCCCGACGGGCACCCGGAGCTGGGCCGACCACCTCGCGGACACGTACGGGGGAACCGGCGCAAGATGAACGCCCCGCGCGTTCGCGTCCGACCTACCGTGACGCCATGCTCGTCATGGTCACCACCGTCGTCCTCTACGTCGCCGGCTTCGTCTTCCTCTACGGCGTGATCCGGCTCGCCGTCCGGCACGCTCTCGAGGAGATGGAGGTGCGTCGGGTCCAGGCCGAGCGGGCGGAGGAGCGGGCCGCCGCGCGGGACCGCTCGCTGCTGCGCGAGAACGGCTTCCTCACCGGCGGCTGACCGGGGCGTCCCGGCCTGCCGTTACGGCAGCCCGGGACGGAGCCGGTGGTGCGGGCTAGAAGTCGGCGGCCACGGCGAGGTTGAACTTGTCGATCGCCTCCTTCTTCTCCGGCGGGAGCGCCTCGACGTCGATCCGGTCGGTCTCGCTCCGCTCGTCGTGGGTGTCGACACCGTTGATCAGGTGGGCGACGATCGAGTTCGCCTCGTCGGTGGTGAAGCCTGCGTCGGTCAGGATGTGCAGCGGAAGGTCACTCATGCCGGAGGCCGGTACCCGGCGCGATCCGGTTCCACACGCCGTACGGAGCGATCCCGGGGTGGATAGGGGTGACCCCCTGCCGGCGGTCGGCTCCGGTCACCCGTGGTCCCGTGCTGCCCCGGGCGCGGACGGGTGCGAGGATCGCAGGCGTGATGGGGACGCTGAAGACCGAACCCGCCCGTAGCCGGCTCGACCTGCTGGCCCCGCCCGTGGCCGCCGCCCTCGGGCAGTGGCCCGCCGAGGCGCCGGTGGACGCCGACGACGTGCTGGTGGCACCGATCGACGCCGAGTTGGCCGACACCGCCGCCTTCTGCGCCGCCTACGAGGTGGGGTTGGACGTGTCGGCCAACTGCGTGGTGGTGGCCGGCAAGCGCGAGGGCGTCGTCCGCTACGCGGCCTGCGTCGTGCTGGCCACCACCCGCGTCGACGTCAACGGCGTGGCCCGCCGGGCTCTCGACGTGCGTAAGGCGAGCTTCGCGCCGATGGCCGACGCGGTGGAGCTGACCGGCATGGAGTACGGCGGCATCACCCCCATCGGCCTGCCGGAGCAGTGGCCGATCCTGGTCGACGCGCGGGTGATCGCCGCCCCGCACGTGATCATCGGATCGGGCGTACGGCACAGCAAGATTGCACTGCCTGGCCCGGCGCTCGGCGCGCTGCCCGGGGCGCAGGTGGTGGAGGGCCTGGCCAGGTCGGCCTGAGCACTTACGTTCATCGATACCGTTGCACGTGAAACATCGCGTCGATCAATGTCCGGCCGGCTCTCGGCGTCGCGGGGCCGGCGGCCCGGGCCGTCGCGGCCCGGCGGGGCCGGCGGCTCAGCGGGTTCGACGGCTCAGTGGGGCTCGGCCTCGCGGCGGTCCGCCTCGGCCAGAGCGGCGAGCAGGGTCTCCGGTTCCTGGGCGCCGGTGACCGCGTACCGGCCGGCGAGCACGAAGGTCGGCACGCTGGTCACTCCGATCTGCCGGGCGGTGGCCAGCTCGTCGGAGAGTTCCGCCACCAGCTCGTCGGAGTCGAGGAAACGGCGCGCCTCGGGGGCGTCCAGACCCGCCTCGGCGGCCAGCGCGGCGAGGGCGTCGCGGGAGCCCACGTCCACGCCGTCGGTGAAGTGGGCGCGGTAGAGCGCGTCGACCGTCTCGGCGGCGCGTCCACGCTCGGTGGCCCAGGAGACCAGGCGATGCGCGTCGAAGGTGTTCGCGGCGAGCGCGCGGTCGAAGTCGAGCTTCAGGCCGAGCTGGGCCGCCACCTCCGTCACGTGCCCGAACATCTGCCGGACCCGCTCCGGCCCGCCGAACCTCGCGGCCATCGCGTCGACGAGCGGACGCGGCTGCGGCACCGGCGACGGGTCGAGCTGGAACGGCCGGTAGCGGACGGTCACCTCGCCGTCGTACGACTTCAGGGCCTGCTCCAGCCGACGCTTGCCGATGTAGCACCAGGGGCACACGACGTCGGCGTAGATCTCGATCTCCATGCCGGGTGACAACCCTCCGGTCAGCTGACCTGTTCCCGGACCTGCCGCTTGAGCCGGGCCAGAATCGCGGTGCCCCCGCGCACCCGCAGTGGGCTGATCGCCTGGGCGAGCCCCATCCGTTGGTAGAGGTCGTCGGGGACGGCGAGCACCTGGTCCGCGCTGGCACCGGCCAGCCCTTCCGCGAGGATGCCGGCGAAGGCGCGCGTGGTGGGCGCCTCCGGCGGGCAGTCGAAGAGCGTCTCCACCGTCTTCTCCGGGGTCACCCGGGCGCGCAGGAAGAACGCCGTCTGGCACTCCGGCACCTGCTCCATGCCCTCCCGGTCGGCGGAGCCGGCGGGCAGCGGCGGGATGACGTCGGCGTACTCCAGCAGCATCTCCAGCACCACGTCGCGGGGCGCGGCGGCGAACTCGTCGACGATCTCGGAAAGCCTGGCCGGCATGGATGACATGCCTCCGAGGCTACCGCCGTCGGAAGGGGACCCCTCCGCGACCGCGAACGTCGCGAGGGGCCCCTTCCGTACAGCTCAGACGGTGGGCGCCTGCTCGCTGATCTCGCTCAGCGCCGACTGCGGATCGAGCTGCATCGCGAGATCGCCGAGGGAGACGATCCCGACCAGCTTGCGCTCGCTGTCGCAGACCAGCACCCGCCGGATGCCCCGCTCCCGCATCAGGGCCGCCGCCTCGGCCGCGGTCGAGTGCTGCTCGATCATCACCACCTCGCGGGTGACGATCGAGCCGATCGTGGTGGTGGCCGGGTCGCTCCGCTCGGCCACCGCCCGGACCACGATGTCCCGGTCGGTGAGCATGCCGGCGAGGGTGGCGCCGTCGGTGACCACCACGTCGCCGATGTCCGCCTCCTTCATCACCCTGGCAGCCTCGTCCAGGGGGGTCTCCGTGGGCAGGTAGATGACCTGCTTCGTCATCACGTCGCTGACCCGGTAACCGGTCATGAGAGCCTCCAGAAACGCATACAGTCGATCAGACTGCGGTACCCCGTGGCGCATCCGCTACACCACGTCCCCGTTCCCGGTGTGCCCTTCCGGTGCGGTGTCGAGTCGTCCACCGTGAGTCGGCCCGAGCAGGCGGCGTGGGCCCTGGCCGGTCTCGCCGAGATGGTCGTCCGTGTTGCGCAGCAGGCAGCGGTCGATCGACAGGCAGCCGCACCCGATGCAGTCGGTCAGATCGTCGCGCAGGCGCTGGAGCTGGGCGATGCGATTGTCCAGTTCGGTCTGCCAGGTGCTGGAGAGCAGGGCCCAGTCCTCCCGCGTGGGGGTCCGCCCGCCCGGCAGGCCGGCCAGCGCCTCGACGATGAGCCGGAGCGGGATGCCGACCCGTTGGGCGGCCCGGATGAAGGAGACCCGCCGGATCACCTCGCGGGGGGTAGCGGCGCTGCCCGCCGCTGGTGCGCCGGCTCAGGATCAGCCCCTTGGCCTCGTAGAAGTGCAGCGCCGTGACGGCGACGCCGGTGCGGGCCGCGACCTGGCCGACGGTCAGTTCGGTGTGGTGGGGCGGAAGGCTGGCCATCTCGGCATGCTACCGACTTGACCTCGACCATGGTCGAGGTTGGACGCTCCACCAATGGAACGCATACGGATCGGAATCGTGGTGGGCTCCACCCGCCCCGGGCGGCGGGGCAGGGCGGTGGCGGACTGGGTGCACGAGGCGGCCCGCGAGCGGCACCCGGCCGTCGCGTTCGAGCTGCTCGACCTCGCCGACTTCGACCTGCCGCTGCTGGACGAGCCGCGCCCGGCGGTCTTCGGCGACTTCGCCGGGGAGCGGTTGGTTCCCGCCCCGCACCAGGAGCAGGTCCTGGGCGCGACGCTCGGCGAACTGCTCACCTGGACGGCCGCCCTGGCCCTGGTGCGGCGCGCCGCGTCGGAACCGGCCCACCCGGTGACCGGCCCGGCCCGGCCGACTTCGGACCCGGCCGGCCCGGCACCCGGCGCGGCCCACCCGCCGGCGGGCGCCGGTCGCCCGGCGGGGCACCGCTCGTGACGGGCGTCGCCGCGACGCCCGGCACGGCCGCCCCGGTCGCCGGCCGCCGGGTGGCGCTGGTCGTCCTGTTCGCCGGCTCCATGCTGACCGTCCTCGCGGGGGCGGTGCTGACCCCGGTGATCGAGCTGATCCGGAGCGAGCTGCGGCTCACCGGCACCGCCGCCGGGCTGGTCCTCACCGCGCACGGACTCTCCCTCGCCCTCGCCGGCCCGCTGGTCGGCCGGGCCATCGACCGGTGGGGGGTGCGCACCCCGCTGGCCCTCGGCCTGATCGGGTACGGGCTCGCCGGCGGCGCCGGCCTGGTCACCGAGAGCTACCCGTTGCTGATCGCCACCCGCCTGCTGTTCGGCGTCGGCGCGGCCGTGGTCTTCGCGGGAACCACGCTCGGCCTGCTCGACCTGCACGCCGGTGCGGAGCGCGACCGGGTGATGGGCCGGCGGTCCACCGCGATCAGCCTCGGCGGCGTGCTGTTCCCGCTGCTGGGTGGGGCGCTGGGTGGGCTCTCCTGGCACGCCCCCTTCGGCGTCTACCTGGTCGGGGTGCCGCTCGGCCTGGTCACGCTCTGGACGCTTCCGCGGCGGCGGCCGACCGGCAAGGTGCCGGGCGGCCGTCCGGGCCCGCCGGGGTCGATGTGGAGCCTGCTCCGCGGCCACCCGGCGCTCGTCGGCATCTACGGCCTCCAGGCGGTGACCAGCCTGCTGCTGTACGGGGTCCTGGTCTTCCTCCCGTTGCGACTGGCCGAGGTCGGCATCACCGAGACCGCCGTCGTGGCGGTCTTCACGAGCGCCCCGTCGCTGGTCATGAGCATCGTCGGGCTGGGCTACGCGCGGTCCCGGGCCCGCCTGGGCCACCTGCGGCTGCTCGCGGTCACCCTCGCCGTCTTCACGGTCGCGCTGGTCACCCTCGGGCTGGCCGGCGCCCCGGTGCTGATGCTCGTCGCGCCGGCCGTGTTCGGGATCGGCATGGGGCTGGCCGTGCCAGCGCTGACCGTCTTGGTGGCCGAGCACTCCCCGCCCGCCCGGCGCGGCCAGGCGACCGCCATGCTGGCCAGCGCGACCTTCGCCGGCCTCTTCGTCTCGCCCCTCCTGCTCGGGGCGATCCAGGAGGTCACCTCGACCCGCGGCACGTTCCTGGCCGCGGCGGCGTTGGCGGGTGCCACCCTGGTGCCGCTCGTCGTCCGCCTTCGTGGCCGGGACCGGTCCGGGCCGGCGGTCGAGGCGACGGGCGTCCCCTGCCGGGAGAACCACCGTGGTCGACGGCGACCACGCCGGAACGGGGGGTGCACCACCAGCACCCCGGGGAGCGGCTCGTGTGGACCCTCTGCCGGGTGAGTTCGACCCGTTGGCCCCGAAGACGGCCGGAGCCGTCGCGACACGGGGCGCGACGGCTCCGCGCGTCCGTCAGGAGCCCTGCCCGGTCGCGTCCGAGAACTGGCTCAGCAGGCCGGCGAGCCGTCCGGCCACCGCCGGGGCGTGCAGGTGCAGCCGGGCCACGTTGATGCTGTCCTCGCCGACCACGGCGAGCAGCGCCTGCGGGGCCACCGCGTAGACGCTCAGATATCCGGCGGCGTTGCGCACCGTCGACTGCTGGAAGTCGCCCTGCCCCAGCCGGAGCCCGACCTGGCGACCCAGCCCGTAAGTGGTGGCGGCGAGCGCCGCCAGGTCGTTCGGGTCGACGTCGGTCTGGAGGTTGTGCGTGATGAGCAGGCCGTCCACGCCGCCGAGGACGCAGCCGTGCACCCCGGGGATCTGGAGGCGCAGTTCCGACAACTCCTGCCGGATCGCCGGGTACGGCAGCGACGTGTTCCCGGACAGCGACGGCGGCAGCCGGCGCGGTTGCGGCAGCGTCCCCGTGCCGCGTGCGGTGCGGCGGGGAAGGGGTGTCTGGGTGTCGTCGATCCCGCTCACAACTCCAGGCTCTCCTCGATGGAGCGCAGCCGGTGGCGCGCCATCGCCAGGTTGGCGCCGTTCTTGCTGACCATCAGGTAGAGGAAGAGCCCCTTCCCGGTGCGGCTGGTCAGCGGGCGGATGAGGTGGTACTGGCTGCCGAGCGTGATGAGGATGTCCTCGATCTCGTCGTTCAGGTTCAGCATGTCGATGGTGCGCAGCTTGGCGCGGACGACGTCGGTGTTGCCGGCGGCCGCGACGGTCAGGTCGATCTCCCCGGTGCCTCCGGCCACGCCGAGCGTCATGCCGCTGTTGTAGTCGACGAGGGCGGCACCGATCGCGCCGTCGATGCTCATCGCGCTCTTCAGTGCCCCATCAAGGTTCGGCACAGTATTTCTCCCCAGGGACTGACGGGCGGCGTCACCATATGCTTTGCTGAGGGTCACTCGGCGGTGACAGGTGACACGGCCACGTGAGAATGGCTCGGACGAGGCTCGCATACCGGGGGTCACCGCGCATCCGGTAGCACCGCCATTCATCACACCGGCTCCTGCCGACCGGCCGACGGTCCGCATCCGCGATCGGTCCGGCGGATGGTCGATGTCGCGTCCGCCTGATAGGCCAGTCAGCACGCGGGAGCGTCTCCTCCCGCCCGCGGGAACGCCACGGCGCACCCGCGCCTGGTCCGGGTGGATGACCTACACCACGTTTGCCCGCGGCCGCCCCCCGCCGGCGGGCTCGCTGATGAAGACTGTCCCGCGTCGGGAAGGGACCCTTCCTCCACCGGAAGCGATCGCGACGTGCCCTTCCTCACCACAGCGGGGAGGGAACGCAGTGCGCTGGCGCAGTTACGTGGCGGTGGGGGACAGCTTCACCGAGGGCATGGACGACGCCTACCCGGACGGCAGCTACCGGGGCTGGGCCGATCTGGTCGCCACCCGGCTGGCCGCCGAGGTCGGCCCCGACTTCCGCTACGCGAACCTGGCCATCCGGGGCCGGCTCTTCCCCGGCGTGGTGGCCGAGCAGGTGCCCGCCGCACTCGCCATGAAGCCCGACCTGATCAGCTTCGCGGCCGGGGGCAACGACGTGCTCCGCCGCACCTTCGATCCGGACGCGCTGGTGGCCCGCTTCGACGACGTGGTGCGCCGGCTGCGCTCCGGCGGCGCGGACGTGGTGCTCTTCCGGTTCGCCGACGTGATGGCCCGGCTACCCGGTCAGCGGCTCGTCGCCCCCCGGGTCCAGCTGCTCAACCGTGCCGTCGGCGAGACCGCCGAGCGGTACGGGGCGATCCTGGTCGACCTGTACGCCGACGACGCCTACCTGAACCCGATGCTCTGGAGCACCGACCGGCTGCACCTCTCGGCCGCCGGGCACCGGCGGGTCGCCGCGCAGGTGCTCGACGCGCTGGGCGTCGGCTGCGACGAGGAGTGGCTGCTGGTGCCGCCGCGGCCGGCACCGACGCCCTGGCTGGCCGCCCGGGCCGCCGACCTGCGCTGGGCCGGGCAGCACCTGGCGCCGTGGATCAGGCGCCGGCTCACCGGCCGCTCCTCCGGCGACACCGTCACCGCGAAGCGCCCCACCCTCGACCCGATCGCCGACTGAGTCGTGCTCACCCTGCACACCGCGCCGCTGCTGCGGGCCGGGCCCGACGCCCCGCCCGCCGCCGGGGCGGCCGTCGTGGTCCGGGCCGACCGGATCCTCGCGCTCGGCCCGTTGGCCGAGCTGACGGAGGCGTACGCCGGGGCCCGGATCCGCCGCTGGCCGGGCACGCTCGGGCCGGGGCTGCTGCACGACGGGCCGGTGCCGGCCGCCGACACTCCCCGCGAGCGGGTGCACGCGCTGCTGCGCCGGGGGGTGACCGCGGTGCTGGCCGACCAGGTGACCGATCCCGCGCTGCGCGCCGCCGTGGACCGGGGCGACCTGCTGGTGCTGCCGGTCGCCGTACCTCCGGTGCTGGAATCCGGCGGGCGCGCGGACCTGGCCGTCCTCGACGCCCACGGTGCCTGCCTGGTGACGGTGGTGGCCGGCCGGATCGCCCACCGCCGCGCCTGAAGCCCGTCCCGCGCCGTCGACGGACCTACCGGCGTCGGCGGGCCCGTCGACGGTGCGTCGTCAGGAGATCCGGGTCCAGGTGCGCGTGACGCCGGAACCGACGCCGACGATTCGGGCGGAGGCCGTGGTCACGACGACCGTGTCGTCGCGCAGCACCTCGACGGACGGGCTCTCGTCGATGCCGGTGCGCAGCGCGGCGGTCACCGGGGGCGCGTCGACGTAGCGTCCGCCGGCCCAGAATCCGGCGCTGCCGTGGGCCCCGATGACGGCGAGGACCCCGCCGTTCGTGGCGGCGACGTCGGAGGTGCCGTCGGGCAGGCCCGGTCGTTGCTCCCACCGACCCCCGACCAACCGCCACACCTCCGTTGCCGCCGTCACGCTGAACTCGCTCTCGCTGGCGGTCACCAGCCAGGTGTCGGCTCCGTCGGGAGAGACGAGGAGTCGTCCGGCCCTCGCCCCCGTGCCGGTCGGCAGCTTCCGCCAGGTGGCCGCCTCGTCGTCGCTGACCAGGACGGTCAGCCGGCCTCCGTCGCGTACGGTCAGCCAGAGCCGCCCGTCGCCACCCTCGACGACCCGGTGGTCTGTCCCGCCGGTCAGGGGCACCGGGGGCTGCGGCCGCACGGGACCGGAGCCGATCCGCACCAGTTCTCCTCGGGGACACTCCATACCCCTCGTGCCCTGTCCGTCCCTCTCGGGGCAGCGGACGAAGAATCCGCTGCGGGTGGCGCTGCTCGCCTGCGTTACCGGCGGCGGGGAGCCGAACGGGTGGCGGGACCAGGCCGCGCCGCCGTCGGTGGTCACGAGGTACCCGTCGCCGACCCGCACCGTGAGCCTCCACTCGTCGACCGGCAACAGGTGCGCCAACCCGTTCGCGTCGGGGAGCGGGGTCGTCGGTCGCCAGGTCACCCCGCCGTCGGCGGTCCGCCCGACGGTCCGCCGGCAGTCGGTCGCGCCGGGATCGGGCCTGTCACAGGTGTCGAAGAGCGCCCAGCCGTTGCTGGCGTCGACGAATCGCAGTTCGGTCAGCCGGCCGGGCGTGCCGGGCAGGGAGACCTTCCGTTCGGGGAGCTTGCCGGTGGGTGTCGGCGACACGGCGGGGGCGGGGGTGGGGATCGGCGGGTCGGGGTCGGAGCCCCGGCCGGCGGCGAACGCCCCGGCCGGTCCGGCCAGGAGGAGAGCGCCCAGGCCCGCCAGCAGTCGCCCGCGACGTCGTCGCCGGTCGCGGACCCGGCGTTCGACCGCCGGTACGCCCGGCGGCCGGAAGCTGGCCATGGCGTCGGCCTCGAACTCGGCGAACATCTCGTCCAAGGCGTTCTCACGCACCGTGGGCCTCCTGCCGCTCGGTGAAGTAGGTGGCCAGCGTCGCCCGCCCCCGGGACAGCCAGGAGCGGACGGTGCCCTCGGGGGCGTCCATCTGGTCGGCGATCTCCGCGATGCTCAGGTGCGCCAGGTGGTGCAGCACGACGGCCCGTCGCTGACTGGTGGGCAGACCGGCCAGGGCCCGGCTCAGGGCCACCCGGTCCGGTTCCGGGCCGGGCACGTGTTCCTCCCGCTGCCGGGCCAGGTGCCGGACGGTGGTGCGGACCCGGCGCAGCCGGCTGGTGGCCAGGTTCCAGGCGACCCGGCGGACCCACGCGGAGGGGTCGTCGTACGTGCTGATCCGGTTCCAGCGCTCCAACACCCGGCAGAACGCCTCCTGGGTGAGGTCCTGCGCCTCGGCGTGGTCTCCCAGGTACGCGTAGAGCTGCACCGCCAGGCGGTGGAAGTGCGCCCGGTAGAAGTCGGCGAAGTCCACTGGTGACGCGGCGGCCCGGGGCGGCCCGGTCCGGTGCCGTACGGTCATGGCGATCCTCGATGGTCGGCGGGTCTCGCCACTGTCACGCGCGGCGCGTCGGATTCGCTGCACCGATTTCCGATGGCCGGTCGCCGGCCCGCGATCCGGCGTACCTTGGGGATCATGTCTGTGCCGAGCGATCCTGATCCCCGACTCCAGTCGTACGCGGACCCGCAGCGGTTGGTCACCACCGGGTGGCTGGCCGAGCACCTGGGCGACGAGGGCCTCGTCGTGGTCGAGTGCGACGAGGACGTGCTGCTCTACGACACCGGCCACGTTCCGGGTGCCGTCAAGGTGGACTGGCACACCGAGCTGAACGACCAGGTCACCCGCGACTACCTCGACGCGAGGAGCTTCGCCGAGCTGTGCGCCGCCAAGGGCATCGGCCGGGGCGACACCGTCGTCTTCTACGGCGACAACTTCAACTGGTGGGCCGCGTACGCGCTGTGGGTGTTCTCCCTCTTCGGCCACCCGGACGTGCGGCTGCTCGACGGCGGGCGGCAGAAGTGGGTCGCCGAGGGGCGCGAGCTGACCCGGGACAAGCCGGCCCGGCCGCACGCCGACTACCCGGTGCCACAGCGCAACGACGCGCCGGTCCGGGCGTACCGGGAGCAGGTGATGGCGCACGTGGCGGCGGGCCGTCCGCTGGTCGACGTCCGGTCGCCGGGCGAGTACACCGGCGAGATGCTGCACATGCCGGACTACCCGCAGGAGGGCGCGCTGCGCGGCGGGCACATCCCGGGCGCGGTCAGCAAGCCGTGGAAGTCCGCCGCCAACGACGACGGCACCTTCAAGTCGGCGGACGAGCTGCGCGGCATCTACGCCGATCAGCTCGGGCTCAGCCCGGACGACGACATCGTGGCCTACTGCCGGATCGGCGAGCGGTCGAGCCACACCTGGTTCGTGCTGCGGCACCTGCTGGGCTACCCGCAGGTGCGCAACTACGACGGCTCGTGGACCGAGTGGGGCAACCTGGTCCGGGCCCCCGTCGTCAAGGGCGACCAGCCCGGCGGCCTGGCGGACTGACGCCTCGGCCGCTCCCCGCGCGCCCGCTGCGGTCGCGCGGGGAGCGGCCCTCGCGGTGTACGCGGGCGGGGCCGACCCGGTCAACCGGCGGAGAGCGACACCGCCCCGAACAGGTTCCGCGTCACGCCCGTGATCTCGCGGGTCTCCGGCCGCCAGCGCAGCAGCCCGCCCGGGTTGTGGCGCAGCAGCACCGCGCCGTCCGAGTCCCAGCCGAGCACCTCGCAGCAGCCCTTCCAGCGGTCCCGCCCCAGGTCGAGCAGGTGGGTCACCACGTGGGTCTCGGCGTTCAGCAGCGCGACGCCCTCCAGCCCGCTCACGTTGCCGGTGGTGATCCAGCCGGCCCGGGCCATCCGGTCGCCGCGTTGCCAGCCCCGCCCGTAGAACTCCTCGACCCGGTGACCGGGCGGCAGCGCGCGGAAGTCGACCGCGCCGATGCTCCGGTACGTCCCGTCGCTGCCCCACCGGACCCGCGTCCCCTTCGGCGGCGTGCCGCCCAGTTCGTGCAGGACGTCCGGCGGGGCCGCCGGGTCGGGCGCGACCGCGTCCCAGGGCGACACGGGCAGCTTCCGGGCGGAGCCGGTGGCGCGGTCCAGCTCGTACGTGGTGTCGTCGTCGCCGACGAGCAGCCGGCCACCGGACCAGAGGACGTGCTCCAGGTAGCCCTTGAGCGGGTGGCGGCGAACGGCGGCGGTGGTCAGGTCGACCACGATCACCTCGTCGGTCTGGGCGAAGGCGGCCGTCCGCCCGTCCGGAGAGAGGCTCCCGGTCTTCAGGGGCACCGCCTCGTTGCCTCCGGCGTCACGGGTCGGGGCGGGGGTGACCACGTCGAGGTCGCGTACGACGCCGTCGTCGCCGAGCACCCGGATCCGGCCGGCGGCGCCGGAGCCCGGGTCGACCGGCTGGTGCAGCGCCAGCGCCCGGCGGACCGGGCGGGCCGAGAGTGTCGCGCCGACCGGGTCGCCGAGGCGGCCCAGCGGGTGCCCGGGATAGGCGAGGTCGGCCGGCGGCGTCTGCACGGGCACGGGGTGCGGGTTCGGGCTCCGGCTCGGCGTCGCGGTGGTGGCCGGCGGCGCAGCGGCGGGACGCAGGGCCACCGCCGCGCCGCCGGTGAGCAGGGCGACGGCTAGCACGGCGGTGCCGGCGGCCCGGCGGGCGCGCCGTAGGCGGCGGGCCCGCTCCCAGCCGCTCGCCGCCGGCCGGGCCGGCCGGACGTCGTCGGCGGCCAGGATCAGCAGCCGGTGCAGTTCCTCTTCCCTCACGGGTTCACCCCCACCCCGGTGACCAGGCCGTCGCCGGGCCGCCCCCCGTCGTGGCCGAGTTCCGGCGCCACCTCGCGGAGCCGGCGCAGCGCCGCGTGGCACTGGCTCTTGACGGTGCCGACGGTGACGCCGAGCGCCTCGGCGGTGGCCGCCTCGGTGAGATCCTCGAAGTAGCGCAGCACCAGCACGGCCCGCTGGCGGGGCGGCAGGTGACCGAGGGCGTCGCGCAGTGCCAGCCGCAGCGCCCCGTCGCCCTCCTGCGTGGCCCGCTCCGGCGGGTACGCGCTCAGCCACTCCCGGCGCCGCCGCCGCCACCAGGAGACGGCGTCCCGGTAGAGGATGGCCCGCACGTACGCGGCCGGGTCGCCGTGCCGCACGGCGGGCCAGCGCAGGGCCAGCTTGAGCAGCGCCTCCTGGAGCAGGTCCTCGGCCTGGTGCCGATTGCCGCAGACCAGGTAGGCGGCGCGCAGCAGCCGGTGCTGGTGGCACTCGACGAAGGTGACGTAGCTGTCCCGCCCGTCATCGGTCGCCGCCGCTCCCATCCGCCCTCCCTCCGGCCGGCCGTCGCTCTTCCGCGTCACCAGGCAGACGCACGGGGACCCGGAAAAGGTTGGGCGGCGACCGTCGATCGCGCGCGGACGTGCCGGGGCGGGGCGGCGGCCTAGGTGCGGTCAGGCGGCGGGCGTGCCCCGCAGGTAGCGCTGGATGGTCGGCGCGACCCAGGCGACCAGCTCGGCCGGGTCCGCGTCGGCGACCGGGGGCAGCCGGAGCACGTACCGGGTCAGCGCCAGGCCGAGGATCTGGCTGGCGACCAGCCCGGCCCGGCGCGGTGCCTGCGCCGGGTCGGGTGCGACCCGGGCCACGGCGGTGCCGAGCTGGTCGGCGCAGATGCCGCGCATCCGCTCGGCCGCCGCCGGGTTGGTGGCGGCCGTACGCAGCAGCGCGGCCATCGTCTCGTCGTTCTCCCACCGGTCGAGGAAGTGCCGGACGAGCAGCTCGCCGAGCCGTTCCGGCGGCACGTCGGTCAGCTCGGGCAGCCGCAGGTCGAACTCGGCCGCCGCCGCGAAGAGCCCCTCCTTGCTGCCGTAGTAGCGCATCACCATCGACGGGTCGATCCGCGCCTCGGCGGCGATGGCCCGGATGGTCGCCCGCTCGTAGCCGTCGGCGGCGAAACGCTCCCGGGCGGCCCGGAGGATCGCCGCCCGGGTGGCGTCGGAGCGGCGGGGACGGGTCGGCGCGGCCTCGGTCATGCCGACGACCGTATGCCAACGGTTGTTGACATTCCAGCCGCATCGGCCCTAGCGTTGCCAACATCGGTTGGCCAACATCTGTTGGCATAGGTGGACGCGGAGGTCGAGATGCTGCCCACGAGCACGGACGTACTGGTGGTGGGGGCCGGGCCGACCGGCCTGACCACCGCGCTCACCCTGGCCAGGCGGGGCGTACGGGTGAGCGTCGTCGACCGGCTGGACCGGCCGGCGCGCACCTCCCGGGCGGCCGTCGTGCACGCGTACACCCTGGAGACGCTGGACCGGATCGGCGCCGGCGCCCCCCTGGTGGCGCGCGGGCTGCGCTCGCCGGGGTTCACCGTGCGCGACCGCGACAAGCTGCTGCTCACCGTGCCGTTCCACACGCTGCCGTCCCGGCACGCCTACGCGCTGATGGTCTCCCAGGCGGTCACCGAGGAGGTGCTCGCCGGGCAGCTCGCCGCACACGGCGTCGCGGTGCTGCGGCCGTACGCCCTGACCGGGCTGACCCCCGACGCGGCCGGCGTGGCCGCCACCTTCGCGGACGGCGCCACGGTCCGGGCCCGCTACCTGGTCGGCGCCGACGGGATGCACAGCACGGTCCGGGAGCGGGCCGGGATCGGCTTCTCCGGCCCGGCCGGCGGGGAGGAGTCGTTCTCCCTCGCCGACGTCCGCCTGGAGAGCGCGCTGCCCCGCGACCGGGTGTCGCTCTTCCTGGCCCGCTCGGGCCCGCTGGTCTGGGCGCCGCTGCCCGACGGGGTGGTCCGGCTGGTCGCGGCGGTCGCCGACGCCCCCGCCACCCTCGACCGGACGTACCTCCAGGCGCTGCTCGACGAGCGCGGGCCGGCCCGCCGGCCCGACCGGGTGACCGAGGTGCTCTGGGGCTCCCGGTTCCGGATCCACCACCGGATCGCCGACACCTTCCGTCGCGGGCCGGTGCTGCTGGCCGGCGACGCCGGGCACGTGCACAGCCCCGCCGGTGGCCAGGGGATGAACCTCGGCATCGTGGACGCGGTCGACCTGGGCGGCACCCTCGCCGACGTGCTGGGCGGCGCGCCCGACACGCTGCTCGACGGGTACGCCGCCCGGCGCCGGCCGATGGCCGAGGAGGTGGTGTCCCTCGCCGCCCGGCTGACCCGGCTCGCCACCCTGCCGCCGGCCGCCCGACCGGCCCGCAACCTGCTGTTCCGTCTGCTCGGCGCCGTACCACCGGCCCGGCACCGGGTCGCGCTGCGCCTCTCCGGCCTGCACCACCGCCATGGAGCGAGCGGCTAGGCCACGCCGGTGGGCCCGGTGTGGCGGGACCGGGGTGGCGTGCTGCCCGCCCTGGCCGGCGTCGGCCGGCTGTTCCTGCTGGCCCTGCTCACCGCCGTGCCGGCGCGCCACCGGCGCGACGCCGCGACGCCCGGGGAATCGTGGCGGCGCGGCGTCGCCGAGGTGGGCGCGGTGGGCCGGCGTCGTGCTGCTCAACGCCACGGGCGCCGTCCTGGCCGGCCTGCTGTCCCGGTGCGGGTGGGCGCGGCGGAGGGTGCCGGCGCGGCCGGCCGCAGCACCCGCCACGCCGCGAGGGTGACCAGCACGAAGACCCCGGCCACCGCCGCCGCCACCGGTGCCACCCCGTACGCCGCGCCGCCCAGGCCGGCGAGCGTCGCCCCCACCGGCGCGGTGAGCAGGCCGACCAGTCGCTGGGCGGCGCCCACCCGGCCGAGCAGGGCGGCGGGCACGTGGCGCTGCCCGTACGCGGCCCACAGGCTGTTCCACACCGTCGTACCGGCCGCGAAGACGGCCAGCGCCAGCCCGCCGGGGAGCGGGTGCCGGGCCATCGCGAGCCCGGTGAGCGCGACGGCCTGGGCAGCGAGTACGACGCGCAGCGCGGGCACCGTGCCGAGCCGGGCGGCCAGCCGGCCCGCCCCCAGCCCACCCGCGAGGCCGCCGAGCACCGCGGCCGCGGTGAACAGGCCGTACCCGGTCGGCGACACCCGCAGCACGTCGAGCGCGTAGAGCACCAGCACCGCCATCAGCCCGCTGATCGCCAGGTTGCTCCCGGCGGTCACCACGGTCAACCGCCACAACGTGGCATCCCCCCGAACCCACCCCACCCCCTCCCACACCCCCCACCCACCCCCACCCCCACCCCCGCTAGCGGCGATCTTGCAGTTTCGGCCCCGACGGGGTGGCTTCTGGGCTGTTTTGTCGGGGCGGAAAGTGCAAGATCGCGGCGGACCGGGGGCGGGGGTGGGGGGCAGGGGCAGGGGCAGGGGCAGGGGCAGGGGGTGGGGGAGGGCGAGGGTGAGGAGGGCGGCGACGGCGAAGGTCAGGGCGTCGAAGACGAACGGGAGCGGCGCGGCCAGGGCGAAGAGCACCCCGGCGGCGGGGGCGCCGACGAAGCCCCCGGCCACCGCCGAGCCGGCCTGGAGGCGGCCGTTGGCCCGGGGCAGCGCGGCCGGCGGCACCACCGACGGGAGCATCGCGAACGAGGCGGCGTCGAAGAGGGTACCCAGCGTGGCCAGCAGGAAGGCCACCGTCACCAGCGCGACGACATCCGCCCGGTCGAGGGCGACGGCGGCGGCGAGGCCGCCCACCACGGCGGCGCGCAGCCCGTCCACCACGGCCATCGTCCGGCGGCGGTCCCAGCGGTCCGCGTACACGCCCCCGAGCAGGCCGAACAGCAGCGGCGGGAGCTGACCGGCGACGGTGACAGCGGCGATCACCCGGGGGTCGCGGGTCAGGGTCGCGGCCAGCAGCGCGAGTGCGGGCGTACGCAGGGCGTCGCCCAGCCGAGACGAGACGGCGGCGGACCAGAGCAACCGGTAGTCACGTCCGAGTGGAGGTGCGGTCATGCCGGCGAGCCTCGGCTCTCGACCGGGTCGAGGGTCAAGGAGCCGGGGCGCGCGTCCACCGGTCCGGACGTGAGCCAACCGACGGGTAACCGACCCTCCACGCTGAGCGCTCGCGGTCTAGGCTTGCCCGGTGACGGTGGAGCAGCAGGCACGGGGCAGAGCGAGCGGTGCCGCGGGGTCGGGCCGGCGCCGGTCCCGCAAGGACGAGATCCTGGAGATCGCGGTCGGTCTCTTCGCCTCCCGCGGCTACCACGGCGTCTCGATGGACGACATCGGCGCGGCCGCCGGGGTCACCGGCCCGGCGCTCTACCACCACTTCGCCGGCAAGGAGGCCATGCTGGTCGCCGCGCTGATCCCGGTCAGCGAGGAGCTGCTCGCCGGGGGCCAGGAGCGGTCCGCGGGCCACCCCGACGACCCGCGCGGGGCGCTGGAGTCGCTGATCGACTTCCACGTCGACTTCGCGCTGGCGAACCCGGCCGTGATCGCCCTGCACCTCAACGAGCTGGACCGCCTCCCAGACGAGCCGCGCCGCCGGATCCGCCGGCTCCAGCGGCTCTACGTGGAGGAGTGGGTGACCGTGCTGACCGCGCTGCACCCGGGCACGCCGGACGGCGAGGCGCGGGTGCTGGCCCACGCCGCGTTCGGCCTGATGAACTCGACGCCGTTCCTCGGCGGCGAGGTGGACCGTCGCCGCCGGGCCGAGCTGCTCCGCGCCGCCACCCTCGCCGCCCTCCTGACCCACCCCAACGCCTGACCGCGCCCTCCTGACGCAGCCCAACGCCTGACCTCCGCCCGGCACCGGACGCAGCAGGACCGGGTGCCGGCCTCGGCCCGGCACCGGCTGCCGGGCACGTGCGGCGGCGCCGGGCGGCCGCGTCGCGGGCCGCTCCGGCCGGGTGGGGGCGCGTCCCGTGGGGCACGGCCGCCCGGCCGTCGCGCCACCCGAGGCGCGGCACGCGACACGGCGCGACCGGCACCGCGGGAGTGGGCGGCTGCCCCCGACTCGTCGGCAGCACTCCGACCATGGTTCCCTGACATCCGTCCCGATCCCGGATGCTGGGAGGAATCATGATCGAGTCACTGCTGGTCGCCAACCGGGGCGAGATCGCCCGCCGGATCATCCGTACCGCCAGGCGGCTCGGCGTCCGCGCGATCGCGGTGCACTCGGAGGCCGACGCCGGCCTGCCGTTCGTGACGGAGGCCGACGAGGCCGTCTGCGTGGGCCCGGCCAACCCGGCCCAGAGCTACCGCGACGTCGAGGCCGTCCTCGCCGCCGCCAGGTCCACGGGCGCCCAGGCCATCCACCCCGGCTACGGCTTCCTGTCGGAGAACGCCGACTTCGCCCGTACCGTCGAGGCGAGCGGGCTGATCTGGGTCGGGCCCGGCGCGGACGCGATCACCGCCATGGGCGACAAGATCAATGCTCGGAACCTGATGGCGGCGGCCGGCGTGCCGGTCGCGCCCGGCACGACCGAGCCGGCGGCCGACCTCGACTCGGCGGTCGCGGCGGCGGCGGAGATCGGCTACCCGGTGATGGTGAAGGCCGCGGCCGGCGGCGGCGGCATGGGCATGGGCGTGGCCGTCGACGAGGCCGCGCTGCGCAGCGAGTACGACAAGGTGCGCTCCTTCGCCGAGCGGATGTTCGGCGACGGCTCGGTGCTGATCGAGCGGTACTTCCCCCGGGTGCGCCACGTCGAGGTGCAGATCCTGGGCCTGGCCGACGGCCGGGTGGTGGCGCTCGGCGAGCGGGAGTGTTCGGTGCAGCGGCGCAACCAGAAGCTGGTCGAGGAGTCGCCGTCCCCGGCGGTCTCCCCGGAGCTGCGCGAGCGGCTCCTCGCCGCCGCCGTGCGCGCGGGCGAGGCGGTCGGCTACCGCAACGCCGGTACGGTCGAGTGCCTGCTCGACCCCGCCACGCAGGAGTTCTTCTTCCTGGAGATGAACACCCGGCTCCAGGTCGAGCACCCGGTCACCGAGTACGTCTACGGCGTCGACCTGGTCGAGGAGCAGCTGCGCGTCGCCGCCGGCCTGGCCCCGACGTTCGACCCGGACGCGCTCGTCCCGCGCGGGCACGCCATCGAGCTGCGGATCAACGCCGAGGACCCGAAGCGGTTCCTGCCCGGCCCGGGCGCGATCACCGTCTGGACCGAGCCGACCGGCGAGGGCGTCCGCGTCGACTCCGGCTACGTCGCCGGCAACACGGTCACCCCGTTCTACGACAGCCTGATGGCCAAGCTCATCCTCAGCGGCGCCACCCGGGCCGAGGCGGTCGAGCGGGCGCGGGCGGCGGTCGCGGCGTTCGAGGTGGCCGGCCCGAAGTGCAACCTGCCCTTCTTCGCCGAGCTGCTGGAGAACGAGGAGTTCCTCTCCGGCGACTACGACACGGGCATCGTCGGCCGCATGCGCTGACGAGCCCCGGTCCGCCGGAGCGCTCTGTCACCCGCCCCCGCCGGCCGGACCGACGCGGCCCCCTCGACCGCGTCGGTCCGGCGGGCGGGGTGACATGCTGGAAGGCCCAGGACAGCACCGCGTCACAGTGAGGTGACCCCCATGGCGGAACTGCCAGCTTCCGTGTCGATCCGCGAGGTCGGGCCGCGCGACGGGCTCCAGAACGAGGAGCCGATCCCCACCGATGCCAAGGTGCGGCTGCTCGACGCGCTCTCCGGCACCGGGGTGAGGCGGATCGAGGCCGTCTCGTTCGTGCACCCGAAGGCCATCCCGCAGATGGCCGACGCCGACGAGGTGTGGCAGCGGGCGGCGCGGGCCGACGGCGTGCGCTACTCGGCGCTGGTGCCGAACACCCGGGGCGCGCAGCGGGCCCTGGCCGCCGGATTCACCGAGATCGAGGTGGTGGTCTCGGCCAGCGACACGCACAACCGGCGCAACGTGAACCGCTCCACCGCGGAGTCGCTGGACGACATCGCCGAGCTGATCGACCTGCTGCACGCCGCCGGCGCGCAGGCCGAGGTGATCGTGGCGACCAGCTTCGGCTGCCCCTACGAGGGCGACACCGACCCCGCCCGGGTGGCCGCCATCGTGGACCGGGTGGTCCGCGACGGCGCCGACCGGGTGGCCTTCGGCGACACCACCGGCATGGGTACGCCCCAGCGGGTCCGCGAGCTGCTGACCGCCGTACGCGACCGTAACGCGCACGTCCCGGTGCTGCTGCACTTCCACAACACCCGGGGCACGGCGCTGGCCAACATGCTGACCGCGCTGGAGCTGGGCGTCACCGAGTTCGACGCCAGCGTCGGCGGCCTCGGCGGCTGCCCGTACGCCCCGGGGGCCAGCGGCAACCTGGCCACCGAGGAGGCGGTGCACATGCTGCACGACATGGGCGTCGACACCGGCATCGACCTGGCCGCGCTGATCGAGGCGGCCGAGCTGGCCGAGGAACTCGTCGGCAGGAAGCTCCCCTCCGGCGTCCTCCGCGCCGGCCCCCGCACCCGCCTCACCCCCCTCCCCACCTAACCCCCCGCCCCCGCCCCACTTAGGCCGCGATCTTGCAGTTTGTGTCCCGCTGAATGCCGCGAATGCCGCATACCGGGGGCGGAAAGTGCAAGATCGCGCGAGAGGGGTGGGTGGGGACGGGGCGGAGCCGGGGGTGGGAGGGGGCGGGGTGGGGCGGGATGCGCTAACCTAACGATCGTTCAGGTCGGTACGGCGAGGGGGTCGGCGTGACGCTCGACGGTGAGGCTCTGGAGCAGCTGCGCAAGCGGGCCCGGGCCGGCGGTGCGGACAAGTACCACGCGGCCAACGCCGCCAAGGGCAAGCTCTTCGCCCGGGAGCGGGTCGCGTTCCTGGTGGACGAGGGCTCCTTCGTCGAGGACGGCCTCTACGCCAACGCGATGGCCGAGGGCCTTCCGGCCGACGGCGTGGTGACGGGCACCGCCACCATCGACGGCCGCCCGGTCTGCCTGATGGCCAACGATTCCACGGTCAAGGCCGGCAGCTGGGGAGCCCGCACCGTCGAGAAGATCATCCGGACCATCGAGCGGGCCTACTCGACCAGCGTGCCGATGGTCTACCTGGTCGACTCGGCCGGCGCACGGATCACCGACCAGGTCGACCTCTTCCCCGGCCGCCGTGGCGCCGGCAAGATCTTCTGGAACCAGGTCCGCGCCTCGGGCTCCATCCCGCAGGTCTGCGCGCTCTTCGGGCCGAGCGCGGCCGGCGGGGCGTACATCCCGGCGTTCTGCGACGTGGTGGCCATGGTCGACGGCAACGCCAGCATGTATCTCGGCTCCGACCGGATGGTCGAGATGGTCACCGGCGAGAAGACCACGCTGGAGGCCATGGGCGGCGCCAAGGTGCACTGCGCCGAGTCGGGCGTCGGGCACTTCCTCTGCAAGACCGAGGCCGACGCGCTCGACGTGGTGCGGCGTTACCTGTCGTACCTCCCGACGAACTGGACGCAGGCGCCGCCGGCCGCGCCCGCCGTCGCGGCGCCGGAGAAGGTCGACCTGGCCGCGCTGGTGCCGGCGAGCGAGCGGCAGGCGTTCGACATGCGGCGGTACGTCAAGGGCCTCCTCGACGACGGCTCCTTCTTCGAGATCCAGGCGCTCTGGGCCAAGGAGCTGACCATCGGCTTCGGCCGGCTGAACGGCGAGGTCGTCGGCGTGGTCGGCAACAACTCGATGTTCAAGGGCGGCGTGCTCTTCGTCGACTCGGCCGACAAGGCGACCCGTTTCGTGCAGCTCTGCGACGCGTTCAACGTGCCGCTGCTCTTCCTCTCCGACGTGCCCGGGTTCATGGTCGGCAGCGCGGTGGAGAAGCAGGGCATCATCCGGCACGGCGCCAAAATGATCACCGCGATCTCGGAGGCGACCGTACCCAAGATCTGCGTGGTGGTCCGCAAGGCGTACGGCGCCGGCCTCTACGCGATGGCCGGCCCCGGCTTCGAGCCGGACGCCACGATCGCGCTCCCCACCGCGAAGATCGCCGTGATGGGCGCCGAGGCGGCGGTCAACGCGGTCTACGCCAACAAGATCGCGGCGATCGGGGACGAGGCCGAGCGGGCGGCGTTCGTCGCCGCGAAGCGCGAGGAGTACGAGCGCGACATCGACGTGGTCCGGCTCGCCAGCGAGCTGGTGGTCGACGCGATCGTCGAGCCGCACGAACTGCGCGCCGAGCTGGTCCGCCGCTTCGCCGCCGCCCGCACCAAGGACCGGCAGTTCTCCCGGCGCCGGCACGGCGTCACCCCGGTCTGATCCCGGCGCCCGGCCCACCGGCCGGCGCGGGCCGGAACCGCACCAGCGACCCGTCCCGGCGTCACGAGCGCCCGGCGGCTGATCCCCACAGGAGGATTCCATGGACTTCCGGCTCACCGAGGAGCAAGAGGCGCTGCGCGAGAGCGTGCGGGAGTTCGCGCGCGAGGTGGTCGCCCCGGTCATCGCGGAGCACTACGAGAAGCACACCTTCCCGTACGAGGTGATCCGGCAGATGGGCAAGATGGGCCTCTTCGGTCTGCCCTTCGGCGAGGAGCACGGCGGCATGGGCGGCGACTACTTCGCGCTCTGCCTCGTCCTGGAGGAGCTGGCCCGGGTCGATTCCAGCGTGGCGATCACCCTGGAGGCGGCGGTCTCGCTGGGCGCGATGCCGATCTACCGCTTCGGCACCGAGGAGCAGAAGGCGCGCTGGCTGCCGAAGCTGCTCAGCGGCGAGGCGCTGGCCGGCTTCGGGCTGACCGAACCGGGCACCGGCTCGGACGCGGGTGGCACCCAGACCCGGGCGGTGCTCGACGAGTCCACCGACGAGTGGGTGATCAACGGGTCCAAGGCGTTCATCACCAACTCGGGCACCGACATCACCGCGCTGGTCACCGTCACGGCGGTCACCGGCACCCGCCCGGACGGCGCCAAGGAGCTCTCCACCATCATCGTCCCCTCGGGCACGCCGGGCTTCACCGTCGCGCCCGGGTACTCGAAGGTCGGCTGGAACGCCTCGGACACCCACGAGCTGACCTTCGACGACTGCCGGGTGCCGGCGGCGAACCTGCTCGGCGAGCGCGGCCGGGGCTTCGCCCAGTTCCTGCGCATCCTGGACGAGGGGCGGATCGCCATCGCCGCCCTGGCCGTCGGCCTCGCCCAGGGCTGCGTCGACGAGTCGATCCGGTACGCCAAGGAGCGCCACGCGTTCGGTCAGCCGATCGGCAACTACCAGGCGATCCAGTTCAAGATCGCCGACATGGAGATGAAGGCCCACACCGCGCGGCTGGCCTACTACGACGCCGCGGCGCGGATGCTCGCCGGCGAGCCGTTCAAGCGGCAGGCCGCGATCGCCAAGCTGCACGCCAGCACGATCGCGGTGGACAACGCCCGCGAGGCCACCCAGATCCACGGCGGCTACGGCTTCATGAACGAGTACCCGGTGGCCCGCTTCTGGCGCGACTCGAAGATCCTGGAGATCGGCGAGGGCACCTCCGAGGTGCAGCGCATGATCATCGCGCGCGACCTGGGCATGTGACGACGACGGGTCCGGCGGCGTCGGCGGTCGACACCGCGCCGCCGGGCCCGTCCGGCAGCCCGCGTCGCGCCGCCCCGTTGTCGGGTATCCGCAGCGGGGCGTCGGCAGGACGACGGTCGACTGCCGTCGGTCACACCCCCTCCGTACCCTTCCTGCGCATGACTCCCGATCATGGTCGATCGCGCCATCCGGGTGGTCGTGTCGGGCTGCCGGAGCTGCTGCGCGGGCACCGGCTCGCCGCCGGCCTCACCCAGGCCGAGCTGGCGGGTCGGGCCGGCGTCGGCGTCCGGACCGTCCGCGACCTTGAGCGGGGGCGCTCGTCCCGACCGCAGCGCACCACCGTCGAGTTGCTCGCCGGCGCGCTGGAGCTGACGGGGGCGGCCCGGTCGGCGTTCCTGGTCGCCGCGCGGGGGCCGGTCCCGGCCACCCCGCCGGTCACCCCGGGAGACGCGCCGCCGGCCGGCGCCGACGCCGACCACCTCGCGGGTACGCCGGCCGCGCTCCCGCCCCCGGTCGCGCTGATCGGTCGGGACCGTGACCTGACCGAGCTGGTCGCGCTGCTCACCGACGAGCGCGGGCCCCGGTTGGTCAGCCTGGTCGGGCTGGCCGGCGTGGGCAAGACCGCGCTGGCGCTGTCGGTGGCCCACGCGGCAGCGGGCCACCATCCCGGCGGGGCGGCGGGAGTGTTGATCGGCGAGGGCTCGGACGCCGCCGACGTGCTCTGCTCCTCGACCGCCGTCTTCGGCGCCGCCCGGATGCCCGAGCTGGCCGCCCGCCTGCACGGACGCTCGGCGCTGCTGCTCGTGGACGCGGCCGAGCGGGCGCCCGACGCGGTAGCCGAGACGGTGCACCGGCTCGCCCAGGCGGTGCCCTCGCTACGGGTCCTGGTCACCGGCCGACACCCGGTCGGCCTGCCCGGGGAGCGGGTGTGGCCGGTCGCCCCGCTCGACGTGCCGCCGCCGGGCGGCGAGCGGGACGGCCCGTCGGCGCTGGCCGGGTACCCGGCGGTGGCGCTCTTCACGGCCCGGCTCGCCCAGGTACGCCGGGAGCCGCCCGGCCCCGCCGAGCTGCCCGCCCTGGTCGCCCTCGTACGCCGCCTGGGCGGCCTCCCGCTCGCGATCGAGCTGATGGCGGCGCGGGGCCGGATCCTCGACCTCAACGAGCTGCTCGACCGGTACGGCGACCGCGTCCTCGACCTGGCCACCTCGTCCGGCCCGGCCGGGCGGCGGGGCTGGGACCCGATGGAACCGGGCCGGGCGGAGGGTCCACGGGCGGCGGTGGCGGAGACCCTGCGCGACGCGGTGGCGACCAGCTACCGCCTCCTCGCCCCGGCCGAGCGGGCCGCGCTGCGCCGGCTCGCCGCGTTCCGCAACCGCTGGTCGGTCGCGCTGGCCGAGGAGTTGCTCGCTGGTCCCGCCGACGGCGACGGGGCGCTGGTGGACCCCGTTCCGCTGCTCGACCGGCTTCTCGAACTCGGCCTGCTGAGCGTCCGGGGCAGCGGCCCGTTCCGGTTCCGCCTGCTCGACGCCGTGCGGGACTTCGCCGTCGAGCAGGCGACGGGCGCCGGCGAGCTGACCTCGATCCGGCGCCGGCACGCGCGCGTGGTCGCCGGACTGGTGGCGCGGGCCGCACCGGAGCTGGTCGGCACCGGTCTGCCTGCCGCGGTGCACCGGCTGGACGAGGTGACCGGCGACATCAGCTCGGCGCTGGCGCACGCCGCCGTCGACGAACCGTTGACCGCGTTGCGGCTGGCGGCGGCGCTGTCCCGATGGTGGCGGTTCCGGGGGCGGGACGTCCCCGGCCGGCAGTGGCTGCGGCGGCTGCTGGCCGATCCCCGTACCGCCGACGTCGACCCGACGCTGCGGGCGTGGGCGTCCCTGGGGGTGGCGCGGCTCGCCGCCGAGCACGGTGCCGGCGCGGAGGAGCTGCCCGCGGCGCGGTGGGCGCTGGCCGCGTTCCGGGAGGCCGGTGACCTCACCGGCGAGCTGGAGACCCGCACCGTGCTCTGCGCGCTGCTGGTCGCCCTCGGCGAGCACGACGAGGCGCGCGAGCAGGCCGAGGAGGTGCTGGCGCTGGCCGTCCGGGCGGGGCGGGTCCGGGACATGGCGGTGGCGCAGAACAACCTGACCTGGCACGACATCCGGGTCGGCGATCTGGCGACCGCCCGGCGCCGGCTGGCGGTGGTCGACCGGCTCGCCGCCCAGTGCGGGGAGCAGCGGCTACGGGTGCTCGCGCGGGCCAACCTCGCCGAGGTGTCCCGCCTCGAGGGTCGGTACGCCGAGGCCGTCGACCAGGGCCGGCGGGTGGTGGACGCGCTGGCGGACCTCGGCGATCCCAGCCATCGTCGCCGGGTGCTCGGCACGGTGGGACTGGCGTTGGCCCGGACCGGCCGGTACGCCGAGGCGGCCGAGGTGCTGGAGGAGCTGCGCCCGGCCCCGGGGCCGTCCGGGGCGGCCCCGGGCGCCGGTTGCTCCCGGGCGACCGCGACGCCCGGGGTGCGCCCGGAGGACGGGATCTGCGCGCTGATCGAGGGGAACCTCGCCCTGCACCGGGGCGACCGCGAGCTGGCCGCGGAGTGGTTCGCCGCAGCGGCGGAGGCGGGTGCCGAGGGTCAGGACCGGCGCGACGTGGTGGAGGCGCTGGTCGGGCTGGCCGCCAGCTCGGGGGATCGCGCCGTGCTGGTCGGCCTCGACCGGGCCTGCCGGCACAGCGGGGTCCGGTTGCTGCCGCACGAGGAGCAGCTGCTCGGGGCGCTCACCGCCGACCGGTACGCGCCGCCCGGGGAGATCGACCACGGTTGACGGCGCGGGGTCACGAGGTGGGACGGAACACGGCGTGGACCGTGGGTGGCGCGGGCGACGATGCCCTCTTGCTACCCCTCGCTCGTCGCCCGCGCCGTCACCCCCCGGTGCGTCCCCACTGCCCGAAGACTAGCCACCGATCGCCCGCGGATCCGTCCGGTTTGGTCGCCTATCGCCCCGTGGCCGCGACAGTTCTGCCGCTCTTTCTGCCGGTCGTCCACCGGCGGGCACCCCGCGGCCGGCGGGCCCGGCCGGACGGCTCGACAGGCCCGCCGGAGCCCCAGACGGGCGCGGGGTGGCGGTCGGTCCCGGTGGACGGGTCAGGGCGCGGTCGATCCGTCGCAGTGCGGGATCGGCTCGGTGCTGCCGGCGGTGGCGCCGGGGTGCACCGCGTCCCGCACCCGGCGCAGGCCGTCGAGCAGGGCGGTCAGGGCCTCCGGTTCGAGCTGACCGGTGAACCACTGCTCGATGATCCGCAGGTGCCCGGGCAGCGTCTCGTCGAGCCGTTGCAGGCCGGAGGCGGTGACGACGGCGAACGAACTGCGCCGGTCGGAGGGGCACGCCCGCCGGGTCAGCAGCCCGTCGCGTTCCATCCGGTCGACCACCCGCGTCACTCCGCTGGTGGAGAGCGACGTCTGCGCGGCCAGGTCGGTCATGCGTAGCTGGTTGCCGGGCGAGCGGGCGAGCCGGGTGAGCACCTCGAACTCGACCGGTGAGAGGCCGTGCTCCTCGTACTGGGCGGCGAAGCGGGCCGACAGGCCGGCGTGCGCCTCGACGAGCAGGCCGACGGCGGTGATCCGGGGGTCGTCGAACACGTTCTGTTTCACCCGTCCATCGTACCAGCACTTGACAGACGGAATATTGTTATGCGTATAGTTGCTCAAGCAGCCGTTGGGTTACTAAACAATCTTCCCCGGAGGGCAGTTCCATGACCAGCAGCATCGCACCGGTCACCCGCGACTGGGAGGGCCTGACCATCCCGACCGCCGGCACCTACCTGCTGGACGCGGCGCACCGGCGCGTGGGCTTCGTCGCCCGGCACATGATGGTCAGCAAGGTGCGTGGTGAGTTCGCCGACGCGACCGCCGTCATCACCGTCGCCGAGGACCCGGCGCAGTCCTCGGTCAGCGCCACCATCCAGGCCGGCAGCATCAACACCAACCAGGCCGACCGGGACGCGCACCTGCGCAGCGCCGAGTTCCTCGACGCCGAGAGCTTCCCGACGCTGGAGTTCCGCAGCACCGGCGTGAAGTCCCGCGACGGCAACGAGTTCGTCCTCGCCGGCGAGCTGACCATCAAGGGCGTCACCCGCACGGTCGACCTGGAGGTCGAGTTCGAGGGCGTCGGCCGCAGCCCGTTCGGTCAGGACATCTTCGGCTTCTCCGCCTCGACGGAGATCGACCGGGAGGACTTCGGCCTGACCTGGAACGTCGCCCTGGAGACCGGGGGCGTGCTGGTCGGCAAGAAGATCAAGATCGAGATCGAGGGCGAGGCCGTCCGGCAGGCCTGATCCGCCGTACCGTCTCCGGCCCGCGCCGCACCACGGCGCGGGCCGGACGCGTGTCCGGCCGACCCATGGGCCGCCTCCCGGGGGCGGTCGCCGGGTGGGTGCGATTTGTCACGACTCATTCCGGCCGCGGGCGGTGCCGGACGGCGCCGGCTGGGTAGAGATGCCGCCGGGATCAGCTCCGCCGGCGGTACGGTCGTCCCGGCCGGCGGATCACCGGGATCGCCTCTGGTCCCGACGATGCCGACGCTCCTAACCTGGAGTGTTCACACGCGCTTGCCGGGCCGGAACGGTCCGACTGCGCCTCGCGCCGGGAGGAAACATGGGCAGGGACGTCGAGCAGGGCGCCTTCTCCCGGGAGGATCGGGTCCGCTACCGGCACAAGGTCCGACGTTGCCTGGACGTCTTCGCCCTGATGCTCGACGACTTCGGCTTCGACGCCGACCGGCCGATGACCGGGCTGGAGATCGAGCTGAACCTGGTCGACTCGTCCGCCGAGCCGGCGATGCGCAACGACCAGATCCTCGCCGACATCGCCGACCCGCTCTTCCAGACCGAGCTGGGCCAGTTCAACCTGGAGTTGAACGCGCCGCCCCGGCTGATCGAGGGCAACGGGTTCGCCGACTACGAGCGGGACCTGCGGGGCAGCCTTTCCCGGGCCGACGAGCGCGCGGCCAAGTCGGACGCCAAGATCGTCCTGGTCGGCATCCTGCCCACCCTCACCGAACGCCACCTGGTCGAGGACAACCTCTCCACCAACGAGCGCTACCGGGTGCTCAACGACCAGATCGTCGGCGCCCGGGGCGAGGACATCGAACTCGACATCCGGGGCGTGGAGCGGCTGCAGACGCACACCGACTCGATCGCCCCCGAGGCCGCCTGCACCAGCCTCCAGTTTCACCTCCAGGTCGCCCCGGACAGCTTCGCCGACTACTGGAACGCCTCCCAGGCCATCGCGGGAGTGCAGGTGGCCGTCGGGGCCAACTCGCCGTTCCTCTACGGGCGCCAGCTCTGGGCGGAGACCCGGATCGCCCTGTTCGAGCAGGCCACCGACACCCGGCCGGACGAGCTCAAGGCGCAGGGCGTACGCCCCCGGGTCTGGTTCGGCGAGCGCTGGATCACCTCGATCTTCGACCTGTTCGAGGAGAACGTCCGCTACTTCCCGCCGCTTCTGCCGATCTGCGAGGACGAGGACCCGGTCGAGGTCCTGCACGCCGGCGGCGTGCCGGAGCTGGGCGAGCTACGCCTGCACAACGGCACCGTCTACCGCTGGAACCGGCCGGTCTACGACATCATGAACGGCCGCCCGCATCTGCGGGTGGAGAACCGGGTGCTGCCGGCCGGACCGACCGTGGTCGACATGCTGGCCAACGCCGCCTTCTACTTCGGGCTGGCGCGCGGGCTGGCGGAGTCCGACCGGCCCATCTGGAGCCAGCTCACGTTCAGCTCCGCCGAGGAGAACTTCCACGCCGCCGCGCGGCGGGGGATGGACGCCGTCCTGCACTGGCCCCGCCTCGGCGAGGTGCCGGTGACCAAGCTCGTCCTGGACGTCCTGCTGCCCACGGCCGCCGCCGGGCTCGACCGGTTCGGGGTGGCCCCGGCCGAACGGGACCGGCTGCTCGGCATCATCGAGCAGCGCTGCCGTACGGGCCGCAACGGCGCGGTCTGGCAGACCGAGGCGGTCTGGGCGGCGGAGCGGCAACGCGGCATGGACCGGGACGCCGCCCTGCACCACATGGTGCAGCGGTACGCCGAGCTGCAACGCGGCAACGAGCCCGTGCACACCTGGCCCGTCGACTAGCCGGCGCCCGCGTCAGCGGGTGCGGCGGCCGGATCTGGGCCGGCGGCCGGAGGTCGACGCCCCCGTCGGGTCGTCGGCGGACGGCTCGTCGCTCGGCGACCCACCGTCCCCGACCGACGGCGCGGGTGGGGCCCCGGCCGGGGCACCCGCCGTGACGACGGTCGTCGAGGCGGTGGCCGGCGCGTGACCCACGGCGGGCACCGGCACGGCCTCCCGGTCGACGGCGGGCTCCGGGGATGCCGGCCCACCCGTCGCGGTGGCGTCCAGCCCTGTTCCCGTGGTGCTGGCCCGGTCCGTCGGGGTGCCGCCCGGCGCCGTGGGGGTGCCGTCGGCGCCGGTTCCGCCGGTCGGGAGGTCGTCCGGCCGGTGCGCCGGGTCCGCCGGGTGGTCGGCGGGTTCGCCGGTGCGCTGCCGGGGCACCACCACCGCCGGGTGCGGCGCGGTGCGCCGGGCGGCCCGCTGGACGAGGGTGGCGACCGCGACGGCGCCACCGACCCCGACGATCACCGCGTACGGCGCGATCAGGTGCGCCGACACCTGCTCCGGGCTGATCGCGGTCAGCCTCGGCACGGCCAGGAAGTACGCGACCGCGACGAGCAGCGGCCCGGCCGCCCCCGAGACGGCCGCCCCGACCCGGTGGTCGGCGTGCCGCGCGTCGCGCCGGGCGGCGAGGACGCCGATCACCAGCGCGGAGCCGAGGGAGAGCAGCGCCCCGGGCCAGTAGAAGTAGTCCCGGATCCAGTACCGCCCGTCGTCGGGACCGAGCTGCCAGATGCCGAGCTGGGCGCTGGTCAGCCCGCGCCCGGCCAACACCCCGTCCACGACGGCGACCACGGCGAGCAGCCAGAGCCAGCCGACGGTGGCGAGCACGTTGCTCGCGGCGGCCCGCGAGCGCAGCGCCCAGACGGCCGTCAGCACCCCGACCAGCACGCCGACGGCCGCGTAGGCCGCGGCGACGTCCCGGGGCGAGCCGGTGTCCGGCACCGCCACCGCCGCCCGGGCCGGTACGGCCACCAGCAGCACGGTGACCAGCGCCCCCACCCCGGCGGCCACGGCGAGCGCGACGGACGCGACGACGCCACCGGGCGGCGCCGACCCCGTGGCCTCCGCGTCCGGTGCCGGGGCGCGCTCGCGCAGCCGCTGGGCGCAGACCGCGCCGCAGACCGTCGAGGTGGCCGCGATCCAGGTGGCCCAGATGAGGCCCGCCACCCAGGCGGTCGCACCGGCGGTCGCGTCCGCCGGCGCCCAGTTGATGATGCCCAACCCGTAGCCGAAGCCCAGTTGGGCCGCGCCCGCGCCGGCAGCGATGCCGACCGCGGTAGCGATCGATCCTCCCCAGCCCCGTCTGGCCATGCCGGGGAGCGTAACGTCCCGTGCTCGGCGCGGCGAGTCGTGACGGTCGCCCCGGTCGGCCGGCGCCGGGGTCGGCGGGTACGGTCGCCGGTGATCGAGGCGGGGTGGGCGGATGACGGACGAATACCCGGACGAGGGCACCGGCGCACGGGACGATGCCGGGCCGGGCCGGTCGGGCCTGCTGCTCAGGGGTGGGCTGGCCGTCGTGCTGCTCGCCGCCGTCGGGGCGACCGGCGGTTGGCTCCTGGCCGGTGGGGAGGACCGAGCGGCCCCGCCGACCATGGCGGAGAGCCTGCCTACCGGCACGCCGAGCGCCGCCCGCCCGTCCCCGGCCCGCTCGACACCGGCCGCTCCCCCGAAGAGCCCGCCGACCCGCTCCGCCGGGCTGACGGTTCCGCCGCTGGTCGGCGAGGACTTCACGGAGGCCCGGGACGAGCTGCGCGAGCGGCGGCTGGGCTGGCGGCTCGTCTTCGGCGGCGGCGTGGGGAGGACCGTGGAGCGCACCTCCCCCGAGGTCGGCACCGAGGTGCGGCCGGGCCGCACCGTGACGCTCTACGTGAGCGGGCCGGCGCCGGCCGCCACCGTGCCGGACGTGGTCGGCGACGACTGCGGTGACGGGGCGGACGAGCTCGTCGACGAGGGCTTCTACCCGCAGTACCGGTCGGGCCGGCAGGGCACGGTCACCCGCCAGGATCCGGCCGGCGAGAGCACGGGCCGGTGGAACGACCAGGTGTCGGTCTGGTGTGGCGACGACCCGGAGGACGGCGGCTCGGCCTCCCCGACACCGTGACGCTGATCCCGGCCGATGGCGCCCGGTACCGCTAGGTTGGCGGTCAGGGGCCACGACGCCCGCCCGGGCCGGGAAAGGACGTGCGATGAGCGACGACCGCCAGGAACCGCCCGCGGGTGACGACGACCGGACCCGTCCGCTGCCCCCACCGGGCACCGGCCGGGAGCCCGTCGACCGTACGCAGCGGCTGCCCGGCCCCGACGAGCGCGCCCCGGGCGCCGACGACGCGACCCGGCAGGTGCCGACCGACCGCACGGCCCCGATGGACCGTACGGCCGCCATGCCACCGGAGCGGTCCGGCGGCCCGGCGGCGTGGTCCGGCCGGGCGGAGGTGCCGCCGCCCCGGCCCGCCGACCCGCGGGAGGCCGAGTGGTACGCCGGGGAGCAGGGCTCGCGACGCTGGTGGCTGCCGATCCTTTGGGGCGTGATCGTGCTGCTGCTGCTCGGCCTGCTCGGCGTCGGGCTGTGGCTCGCCCTCCAGTCGACGGACGACGACGATCCGGGCGGGCCGCAGCCGTCCGCCTCCGCGACCCGGCCGTCGCCGACCACCGCCGCGCCGACCACCGCCTCGCCCACCTCGGCCCCGACCAGCTCGTCGCCCTCCGCGTCGCCGACCACGCCGGCCGCACAGCTGCCGATGCCGCCCGTGGTGAACCTGCCGTTGGAGACGGCGCAGGCGATCCTGGACGACCTCGGGCTGGGCCACCGGGTGGAGTACCAGGAGTCCGACCGACCCGCCGGCACGGTGCTCAGCACCGACCCGGAGGCGGGGGAGCTGATTCCCGACGGCGAGGAGGTCACGCTGGTGGTGGCCCGGGGCGCCGCCTCGCCGACCGGCGGGGTCACCCCCTCCGTCGAGCCGACCGCCACCCGGTGAGACGCTGAGGCCCGCTGGCCCGCCCGCGCGTCACCACATGCGCCGTCTCGTCCCGACGAGGCCGAGGCCGGCCAGCGAGATGGCCAGACCGAAGACACCGGACCAGAAGAGGGAACGGCGGACGTCGTCCGGCGAGGAACGGGCGGCCTGGGCCGGGACCTCCGGAGAACCGGCGGGCACGTCCGTGGCCGGCGCGGGACCGTCGGCCGCCCCGAGTGCCCCGGCTTCCTCCGCGTACGGGGCGTACGGGGCGTCGAAGGGCTCCGGCCCGGCGTCGTCGTCGGGCGGGCCCTCGTCCACCACGGTGATCTCCGGTGCCGGGACCGGGGTGGTCAGCCGTGTGGTGGACGAGAGGGCGGGGTCGCGGACCACGACCACCAGCGTGGTGGCGGCGCCGATCAGCGCCAGGAGTCCGAAGGCGTAGGCGATACGGGAGCGGTGGTGCCGCCGCGCGGCGGACAGATTGACCATGGCCATCCCAGGTTCGGGGTCCTGGACGCGCGGGGTGGAACGTGCCGGGGTGGGCGTACTTCATCCTATGGCGACGGCACGCCCACCGGCTGCCGATCGCGCAGGTCAGCCCACCCGGACCGGGGTACGGGCCACGGGCCGGCGCGGTGGGCGCACGGTGTGCGGCCGCGGCTCGGGAGCCGCCCGCAGCTGGCGCAGCCCCTCCCGCTGGACGAAGATCGACCGCCGGTTGACCGCGTCCCCCGAAGCGTTCAACTCGTAGCCGTCGAGCCAGATCCAGCCGTCGTAGGTGGGCCAGTCGAGCACCCGGATCACCCGGAACATGATGGGTCTGAGGAACTGGACACTCGCCGCGCGAGTCACGTGCAGTACGTCACCGGAGCGGGGCAGCACATGGGCTCCTGGGAAGGGTCGGCCGGCGGACGGGCCGGCGGTGCGGGTCGGGGGACGTCGATGGCCCGGTGGCGGGGTCGTGCCTCGTGGACCGGTGTGTCGCGCCGGTGGAGGTCGGGCCGTGCCCGCTGGTGGCGAGTCGCCACCCGACCAACACCCGGCTGCTCCGGGCGCCGCTCCCACCGCCGCAGTCAACTGGCGTGCAGCGGCGGGGTCATCAGCCCGGGGCAGGTCTGGTCTGTCAATGGCTGAGCGGCCCACCGGCACGCGTCCCACGGGCTGTGGGATCACCACAGCGGGGAAGCGGACGGAGACGGTGAGTAACTCGTGCCACACGGACAGACTGCATCAGCGAAGTGCTTCATGCAAGTTGCACGTCGACTTTTGCCGATAAGTGAGCGGCTCGCGCAAAGCAACGCTTGAAGCGGTTCACGTCTGCCCGGCACACTGGGGACCGGTTTCGCCCGTCGCGGCCGGCCGATGACCGGCACCACCCCCGCCGCGAACGATCGCCCGCCGTCCGACGGTCGCGCTCCCGGCGGGTGACGCGAGGATGGCGCGCGGCGAGGCGGAGGTGGATCGGGTGAGACCTGTCGAGGTGATCCCGTGAGTGAGCGGCGCAGCCCCACCATCCGCCGTCGTCGGCTCGGCGCCGAACTGCGCCGGCAGCGGGAGACGGCCGGGATCACCATCGAGGCGGTCGCCGAGCAGCTCGAGTGCTCGGCGTCGAAGGTCTCGCGGATCGAGACCGGCCACACCACGGCCACCCCGCGCGACGTGCGGGACATGCTGCGGATCTACGGCGTCGTGGGTGCCGAGAGCGACGAGCTGGTCCAGATCGCCCGGGAGGCGCGGCAGAAGGGCTGGTGGCACCCGTACAGCACGGTGCTGGTCGGCGCGTACGTCGGGCTGGAGGCCGCGGCCAGCTCGATCCGGGCGTACGAGCAGCAGGTGGTGCCCGGCCTGCTGGAGACGGAGGAGTACGCGGGCGCGATGATCCGGGCCGCCCGGCCCGACTTCACGCCCGACCAGGTACAGCAACGGGTGCGTGTCCGTCTGGGCCGTCAGTCGTTGTTGACGCAGGATGATCCGGTCGATCTGTGGGTGGTGCTCGATGAGGCGGTGGTAAGCCGTCCGGTGGGTGGGGACGAAGTGATGCGTGGCCAGCTCAAACGGCTGGTCGAGGTGGCGGAACTGCCGAACGTGACGCTCCAGATCCTGCCTTTCGAGGTGGGAGCGCACGCCGGCATGGACGGCACCTTCACGATCCTCAGCTTCCCGGAGCCCAGTGATCCGGATGTCGTGTACGCGGAGAATGCCACGGGTGGGCTCTTCCTCGAGAAGAGTGACGAACTGCAGAAGTACAGCTTCATCTTCGATCACATCCGCGCGGCGGCCATACGTCCAGAGGAGTCCATCGCACACATCGCGAAACTGGCAGAGGAGCCGTTGTGGAAATGGCGACCAAGGGGTTCCCCGTGGACCTGACGCAGGCGACGTGGTTCAAGAGCTCGAAGAGCGGGCCGAACTGTGACAACTGCGTGGAGGTGGCGTACGTGACGGGGGCGGTCGGCGTGCGGGACTCGAAGGACAAGGCGGGTCCGGCCCTGATCTTCGCCCCGGGCGACTGGCACGCCTTCGTCGCCGGCACCAGGGGCCGGGTGTTCGACCGGGCCTGACGTGTCCGTGGTGTGACGGGATGCCCCCGTCCGGCGACGACCGGGCGGGGGCATCGCCGTGCCGTTCGCCGGGCGGGCGGAACGACGCCCCACCGTCCCGTCGCCACATCGCGCCCGTGTCGTTGTACCCCTCGATACGGCGCTGGTCGACAACCCGCCGCACGGATCGGCAAACCGAGCGAGGCAGGCGAGACGGATGACGACGATCGGGTCAGAGAACCTCACCAACGGGCCGGGCAAGCCGGAACGGTTCGGGGGCAAGTACCGGGGGGCACGCCGGGACACCGTCCTGACCGAGGTGGTGTCCGCCGACACCGAGATGGGCGGCCGGGACGTCCCGGCCGGCCCGCCGGAGCAGGGTGGCTCGTCGCTCTCCCTGCCGTCGTTGGACCCGAGCCCCCTGACCGAGCCGTCCTTCCCGCCCGGTGGCTGGTCGACGGAGCCGACCGAGTCGCTGATCGACCACCCGCTGATGCGCGGGCTGCTGATGGAGCTGCCGCCGAAGGGCAGCGCCCCGCCGCCCGACTGGCTCGACCGCTGGTTCGAGGCGACCCGCGCGATCCTGGAGCTGCTATACGTGCAGGGGACTGGCCGCCCGCGCTGACGCCGTCCCCGCCGGCAGGGCCCGCTCGACGAGCCGGTTGTGTCGCAGCGCGTGGCGTACGCCGATGGCGG
The DNA here is from genome assembly GCF_036906775.1 of Micromonospora sp. CPCC 205561. NCBI lineage: Bacteria > Bacillati > Actinomycetota > Actinomycetes > Micromonosporales > Micromonosporaceae > Micromonospora > Micromonospora sp. CPCC 205561. Next base: position 93,505 of record NZ_JBAKHV010000012.1, read on the forward strand.
CCACGCCCAGCACGCCCAGGGTGATCGCCGGGCCGGTCACGCCCGGGCCGGAGAGCAGGCCCGGGGTGCCCGCCGCGGCCACCGCCGGCAGCATGGCCAGCCCGGTGAGCTGCACGGGGAGCCCGATCAACGGGTGTGCGGCGGCGGCCCGCAGGCCGTGCGGCGCCGGGGTTCCCGGCGCGGAGGCGAGCGCGCGGGCGCCGGCCCGGAGCCGGCGCATCCGGCGTACGCCGCAGGCCGCGACCACGAGCGCGGGGGCGGCGGCGAGGCCGAGCCCCGCGGCCGCCCGGTCCGCCGGGGTCGCGCCGGCGCTGGAGAGGCCGGCGACCAGCACGGCGGCCGTCAGGCCGAGGCCGGTCAGGGTCAGCGTGAGCACCCAACCCGTACGCCGGCGCAGGGCGAGCGCGTGGTCCAGCCGGGGCAGCCCGTCGGCGAGCCAGCCGGCGGCGAGCCAGACGGCGGCCAGCGGGAGCAGGACGGTGAGGTGACTCTCCATGACGGAGAGCATTGCCCGATCTCGACGTTCGTGAATCCGGGGTCGTCCCGGGTTCGTCCCGTAACCCCCTCCCGTAGGGGACATCCTCCCGGTGTTATGGGTAAGCCGACATGTTTGCATTCCCGTTCACCGCTCTACCCTCAGCTTGATCGGCATTCATCGATCCACTCGTCACGGGCAGTCGGACGGTCGGGCGCCGGTCGGAGGGAGTTAGAAGATGGGTCTTCCACGCAGGTCCGTACTCGTCGGGGTGGCCGCGCTGGCGATGGTCGCCACCGCGACGCCCGCGATGGCCGCCGAGCCCACCGGCACGATCCGTGCCGCTGGGGGCGCCACCGCGGTGGCCGACAGCTACATCGTCGTCTTCAAGGACAGCTCGGTCGCCCGCAGCAGCGTCGGTGACACCGCGCAGCGGCTGGTCGGCCGGCACGGTGGCGCGGTCGCGCGGACCTACGGCGCCGCCCTGCGCGGGTTCGAGGTCCGCGTCGGCGCCAGGGCCGCCGCCCGGATCGCCGCGGATCCCGCCGTGGCGTACGTCGAACAGAACCACACCGTCTCGATCTCCGGTACCCAGACCAACCCGCCGTCCTGGGGCCTGGACCGGATCGACCAGCGGGCCCTGCCGCTGAACAGCTCCTACACGTACCCGAACACGGCGAGCAACGTGCACGCCTACATCATCGACACGGGCATCCGGTTCAGCCACAGCGACTTCGGCGGCCGGGCCACCTCCGGCTTCGACGCCGTCGACGGCGGCTCGGCCGACGACTGCAACGGCCACGGCACGCACGTCGCCGGCACCGTCGGCGGCTCGGCGTACGGGGTGGCCAAGGGCGTCCGGCTCGTCGGCGTACGGGTGCTGAACTGCCAGGGCAGCGGCACGAACGCCGGCGTCATCGGCGGTGTCGACTGGGTCACCCAGAACGCGGTCAAGCCGGCCGTGGCCAACATGAGCCTCGGCGGCGGCGCGAACGCCTCGCTCGACACGGCCGTACGCAACTCCATCAACTCGGGCGTGAGCTACGGCCTGGCGGCCGGCAACGACTCCGGCGCCAACGCCTGCAACACGTCGCCCGCCCGGACGGCCGAGGGCATCACCGTCGGCTCGACAACCAACACCGACGCCCGGTCGTCGTTCTCCAACATCGGCACCTGCGTGGACATCTTCGCGCCCGGCTCGTCGATCACCTCGGCGTGGCACACCAACGACACCTCCACCAACACGATCAGCGGCACCTCGATGGCGACGCCGCACGTGGTCGGCGCGGCGGCCCTCGTGGCCAGCGCCAACCCGGCCTGGACGCCGCAGCAGGTCCGCGACTACCTGGTGAACAACGCCACCAGCAACGTGGTGGGCAACCCGGGCACCGGCTCGCCCAACAAGCTGCTCTACGTCGTCAACGGCGACACCCCGCCGACCAACGACTTCTCCGTCTCGGTCTCGCCGACCTCCGGCTCGACCGCGCCGGGCGGCTCGGTGACCGCCACGGTCGCCACCGCCACGACCAACGGCTCCGCCCAGTCGGTGAGCCTGTCGGCCAGCGGCCTGCCCTCCGGGGCGACCGCCTCGTTCAGCCCGGCGACCGTCACCTCGGGCGGTTCCTCGACGCTGACCATCAGCACCTCGGCGAGCACCCCGCCCGGCACCTACTCGGTGACCGTGACGGGCACCGCGGCCTCCGGCAGCCGGACCGCGACGTACTCGCTGACGGTGACCGGCACCGGTGGCGGCGGCTGCTCCGGCAGCAACGGCACCGACGTCGCGATCCCGGACACGAACGTCGCGGTGAACAGCTCGATCGTGATCTCCGGTTGCGCCCGCAACGCCTCGTCGGCCTCGACCGTCGCGGTGAACATCGTGCACACCTACCGTGGTGACGTCGTCATCGACCTGGTCGCCCCGGACGGCTCGTCCTACCGGCTGAAGAACAGCAGCTACTTCGACGGCGCGGACAACATCAACGCCACCTACACGGCGAACCTGTCGAGCGAGGCGGCGAACGGTACCTGGCAGCTGCGGGTGCGGGACGCCTACGCCGGCGACACCGGCTACCTCAACACCTGGACCCTGACCCTCTGACCTGACGACGCTGGCGGGCCCCGGTCGGACTCCCGGCCGGGGCCCGCCGTCGCGTCACCACCGGATCGCCGGCAGCCCGACCGGCGGGGGCTGGTCACACTCCGAGGCTCCGTCGGAGCCAAGGCGGTTCACCCGCCACTCTCGGAACCGACGGTCTGCTCCGCCCGGCCGTGCGTACGCCGGCATCGTCAGGAGGTCGCGGCCGACCGTCCGCTGCGGTCGCCCGGCCTCGCCTCGCGCCCGGGTCGGGGGGTCAGCACCCGGGGACCGGCCTCGGTGATCGCGACGGTGTGCTCGGAGTGGGCCGAGCGCGAGCCGTCCGCGGAGCGGATCGTCCAGCCGTCCTCGTCGAATCTGATCTTGTCGGTGCCGCGGCAGAACCACGGCTCGATCGCGATCGTCAGGCCGGGCTTGAGCTTCATCCCCCGGCCGGGGCGGCCGTCGTTGGGCACGTGCGGGGCCTCGTGCATCGTGCGGCCGATGCCGTGCCCGCCGAACTCGTTGTTGACCCGGTAGCCGTAGCGGCGGGCGACCTCGCCGATGGCGGCGGATATGTCGCCGAGCTGACTGCCCGGCCGCGCGGCGTCGATCCCGGCCTGCAACGCGACCTCGGTGGCCTCGATCAGCATCAGGTCGTCCGGGGCGGGGGTGCCGATGACGGCGGAGAGCGCGGAGTCGGCGACCCAGCCGTCGATCCCGACCGCCATGTCGATGCTCAGCAGGTCACCGTCGCGCAGCGCGTAGTCGTGCGGCAGGCCGTGCAGCACGGCGTCGTTGACCGACAGGCACAGGACGTTGCGGAACGGGCCGCGGCCGAACGACGGCGTGTAGTCCCAGTAGCAGGACTCGGCGCCACGCTCCCTGATCCGGCGACGGGCGTGGTGCTCAAGGTCCATCAGGTTGACCCCGACGGCGGCGAACTCACGCAGCTCCGCCAGCAGCTCGCCGACGAACTGGCCGGTCACGGCCATCCGATCGATCTCCTCGGCGGACTTAAGTTCGATCACGATCAACCTTCCCTCTCCCAGGCGGTATATTTATACCACGCGGATCGGGGCGTCCGCCGGGTCCGCATTGCCGGCCCGGGTGGGCGGATCTATCCTGCTCACATGGTTCGCCCACCGCTCACGCCCGAACAGATCGCAGCGGGGCAACGTCTCGGGGCGGCGCTTCGGGTCGCGCGAGGCGGCCGCAGCCCGGTCGAGGTGGCCCTGGCGGCCGGCATCTCCCCGGAGACGCTGCGCAAGATCGAGGTGGGCCGGCTCCCGGCGCCCGCGTTCGGCACCGTGGTCTGCCTCAGTGAGGTCCTCGGCGTCGCGCTCAGCGACCTGGCCGAGGTGTGGCTGGCCGACCTGCGCGTCCGCGAGGCGTCCTGAGCGACTGATCGAGGCGGTCCGCGGAGCTGGCCGCCGACCGGCACTGCGATCGACCCGGCACCCCCGGATAAAAGGACGGCAGGTGTCGGCCCTGTTCCGCGGGCCGTCACCTGCCGTCCTGTCGCGCTGCGACCCCGCCGGGCGGGAGCGGCCGGGCGGGAGCGGCCGGACCCCGCACGCCGCCACGGCCCCCCGGCGCTCCTAGACGGCGAAGGTCGCCGGGCGCTCGGTGGCCGGGGCCGGCGGCTTCGCCTTCCACAGCCCCGTCTTCTGCCCGGCGAGCCGGGTCAGGTAGGCCGGGTTGAGGATCACGTAGCGGCGCCAGAGCCGCTTCGGCTCCAGGCCGAGGCGCCAGAACCACTCCAGGCCCGCCCGCTGCATCCACGGCGGGGGCTGGCGCAGCAGGCCGGCGTGGTAGTCGAAGGCCGCCCCGACCGCCATCAGCGGCATGTCCAGCAGCGGCCGCATGGCGTACGTGAAGACCTCCTGGCGCGGACAGCCCAGCCCTACCAGTACGAGCCGGGCACCGCTGGCCCTGATCCGGTCGGCGATCTCGACGTCCTCGCCCGGTTGCACCGCCCGGAACTTCGACGGCTCCACCCCGGCGATCTTCAGCGCCGGGAACATCCGCTCCAGCGCCGGGATCAGCCGCGCCAGGGTCTCCTCGGTCGAGCCGTAGAGGTAGACCGGCAGGCCCTCGTCGGCGAACCGGGAGAGCACGTGCAGGGTCAGCGTCGGGCCGTAGACCCGGTCGTTGAGCCCGGCGCCGTGCAGCAGGTTGAGCGCCCAGCGCACCGGCTGGCCGTCGGGGGTGACCACGTCGAAGGAGTTCAGCCGGGCGTTGTGCGCCGGGTCGAGCACCCCGGTCATCACGCCGTGCACGGCGAGCGCGGTCAGCGCCAGCGGGCGGCGCTCCTGCGCCGCGGCCACCACCCGCTCGGTCGCCGCGGCGTAGTCGGTCGCGTCGACCAGGACGCCGAGGACGTTCCGCTTGCCCTTCGCCATCATGCTCCCGGCACCCACTTGTCGACGTTGGCCTCGTAGATCTCGCGCATGATCATCGGCACGTCGTAGACCTGCTTCCACTCGGGGTAGTCGGCCTGGAACGCCTCGTTCGAGCCGATCCACCACTTGTGGTCGCCGATCCGGTTGGCCTCGACGTACTCGGTGACCATCTCCTGGCCGGTGATCTCCTCGGCCAGCGCGAACGCCTCCCGGTTGGAGGTGTTGGAGTGCCGCCCGCCGCCGAGGTTGTAGACGGCGGCCGGGCGCGGGTCGCGGAAGAACGCCTCGAACGCGGAGACCACGTCCGAGCTGTGGATGGCGTCGCGGACCTGCTTGCCCCGGTAGCCGAAGATCTTGTAGGTGCGGCGCTCCATGTTGGCGCGCATCACGTAACCGAGGAAGCCGTGCAGCTCCGTCGCCGAGTGCGCGGGGCCGGTCAGCGTCCCGCCCCGGAAACAGGCGGTCCGCATGCCGAAGTAGCGGCCGTACTCCTGCACCATGACGTCCGCCGCGACCTTCGAGGCGCCGAAGATCGAGTGTAGGCAGGCGTCGATCGACATGTCCTCGCGGATGCCCTGCTCGTACGGGTGCCCCGGCTCGATCTCCCACCGGGTCTCCAGCTCGACCAGCGGCAGGCTGTTCGGCCGGTCGCCGTAGACCTTGTTGGTGGAGCAGTGGATCACCGGCGCCTCGGGGCAGTGCTCGCGCACGTTCTGCAGGACGTTGAGCGTGCCGGCGGCGTTCACGTCGAAGTCGGTGAACGGGTCGCGCACCGCCCAGTCGTGCGACGGCTGGGCGGCGGTGTGGATCACCAGGGCGACGTCGGTGCCGTACCGCCGGAACAGCTTGTCGAGCGCGGCCCGGTCGCGGATGTCGATGCTGTGGTGGGAGTACGCGGAGCCCAGCTCGTCGGTCAGCCGCCGCACGTTCCAGGCGGTCGACGCCTCCTCGCCGAAGAACTCCTGCCGCATGTCGTTGTCGATGCCGACGACGTCGAGACCGAGGCCGGCGAAGTGCCGGACCGCCTCGGAGCCGATCAGCCCGCCCGATCCGGTCACGAACGCGACACTCACACGCCACTCCTGGTCCATCGGAGGCAGAAACCATCGGAGCATAGCGTGACGTACGGCACGCCCCGAAACGTCGCGAGGGCCCCGCATCGCTGCGGAGCCCTCGCGTATTGGTGGGGAAGGGGGGAGTTGAACCCCCACGCCCTTTCGGGCACACGGACCTGAACCGTGCGCGTCTGCCATTCCGCCACTTCCCCGTGGCTGACCTCGAACACTGTAATGTGTGCCGGTTTCGCTGTCTCCAGCGGGCCCCGGACATGCTACCCGGTCCGTGATCGTCGCGTCGATCGGTTACCGTCCGTAGAGCGGTTACCGTTCGTGGCGGACGAAAGAGTAGCACGGCAACATCGGCCCTTCCGAACGGGCCGTCGTCAAACGGCCGAGCGGCGTGTGAGCTGCGCGCGCGCCGGCCGGATACCATCATGTCCTCGGGACCCGAGGAGGAGCCGGTGAGCGTGCTGCAACGCTTCGAGAAGCGTCTGGAAGGCCTGGTCGAGGGGGCCTTCGCCAAGGTCTTCAAAGGGGTGGTCCACCCCGTGGAGATCCTCAACGCCATGCAGCGGGAGGCCGAGGCGCACAAGGCGATCCTGGCCGGTGGGCGCACGTTGGTGCCCAACCGCTACGTGATCGATCTCTCGCCCTACGACCACAGTCGTCTGGCGCCGTACGCCGCCGCGCTGGCCCAGGAGCTGGCCCAGTCGCAGGCGGAGTTCATCGGCGAGCAGGCCTGGACGGTCTACGGCGACGTGATCGTCGAGATCGAGCGCGGCGAGGGGCTGGACACCGGCATGTTCCGGGTCACCGCCGAGGTCTACACCGGCGGCGAGGTCGCCCCGGTCTCGGCGCCCGGCTACGACGCGGGCCCGCCCGCCTACCCCGCGTACGACCAGGGTGGTGGCTACGGGCCCCCGCCCGGCCACGGCGGCGGGCGCAACGTGCGGCTGGTCTCCGGCGACGGGCGCACCTACCCCCTCCAGATGGGCTCGACCGTGATCGGCCGCGGCGACCAGGCCAACCTGCGCCTGCCCGACGTCGGCATCTCCCGGCGACACGCCCGGCTGGACTTCGACGGCGGCCAGGTCGTGCTGACCGATCTCGGGTCGACCAACGGCACCATGGTCAACGGCCAGCGGGTCTCCGCCGTCGCGCTCAACCCCGGCGACATGATCCAGCTCGGCACCACGACCCTGACCTTCCGCGTGGACGGCTGACCCGCCTTGCCGGAACTCGTCATCACCGTCGCCCGGTTCGGGTTCCTCATCCTGCTGTGGATCTTCGTGTTCACGGTGGTCGGCGTGATCCGCCGGGACCTCTTCGCGGGCGCCCGGTCCGGCCGGCTGGTGGCCGCCCCCCGGGCGGTCGGCGCCTCGCTCGGGCAGGCGGCGAAGCCGGCGAAGGCGAAGCGGGGCAGGGCGGCGCACCAGCTCGTGGTGACCGCCGGTCAACTGGCGGGGACCCGGATCACCCTCGGCGAAGCGCAGATCACCATCGGCCGGGCCGAGGACTCCACCCTCGTCATCACCGACGACTACGCCTCGGCGCGGCACGCCCGGCTGGTGCCGCGCGACGGTCAGTGGTTCGTCGAGGACCTCGGCTCGACTAACGGCACCTACCTGGATCGCGCTAAGGTCACCGGACCAACCCCCGTCCCCCTCGGCGTGCCGATCCGGATCGGCCGCACTTCTCTCGAATTACGGCCATGACTCTGACCCTGCGCTATGCGGCCCACAGCGACCGCGGTCTGATCCGTGACGGTAACCAGGACTCCGTCTACGCCGGGCCGCGGCTTCTCGCCGTCGCCGACGGCATGGGCGGCATGGCCGCCGGTGACGTCGCCAGCAACATCGTCATCGGTGCCATGGCGCCGCTCGACGAGGACGTCCCGGGTGACGCCCTCGTCGACGCGCTGCGTTCGGCCGTGGGCACCGCCAACCAGCAGCTCCGCGACACCGTGGACGCCAACCCACAGCTGGAGGGGATGGGCACCACGCTCACCGCGACCCTCTTCTCCGGCAGCAAGCTGGGCATGGTCCACATCGGTGACTCGCGGGCCTACCTCCTGCGCAACGGTGAGTTCGCGCAGATCACCAAGGACGACACGTACGTCCAGATGCTGGTCGACGAGGGCCGGATCAGCGCCGAGGAGGCGAGCAGCCACCCCCAGCGCTCGCTGCTCACCCGGGCGCTGGACGGCCGCGACATCGACCCCGAGTACAGCGTCCGTCAGGTGCTCCCCGGCGACCGCTACCTGATCTGCAGCGACGGCCTCTCGGGCGTGGTGAGCGCCGACACCATCGGCGACACGATGCGCGAGTACACCGACCCGCAGCAGTGCGTCGAGCGGCTGGTGCAGCTCGCCCTGCGCGGCGGCGGGCCGGACAACATCACGGTGATCATCGCGGACGCCACCGACCACGACATCGTCGAGGCGAGCCCGATCGTGGGCGGCGCCGCGGCACGGGACCGGGGCATGGCGACCTCCGCCGACGTCTCGACGCCGGCGGCCCGCGCGTCCGCCCTCTCCGCGCCCCGGCCCCCCGCCCCCGAGGAGCCGGCGGCCAACGCCGACGACGAGCCGGAACGCCGCAGGCACCGGCCGGTACGGGCCGCCGCGATGTCCCTGGCGCTGCTGGTCCTGCTCGGTGGCGCCATCTTCGGCGGCTGGAGCTACACCCAGCGGCAGTACTACGTCGGCGCGACCGAGGACGGCCAGGTCGCCGTGTTCCGGGGCATCCAGGGCGAGATCGCGGGCATGGACCTCTCGACCGTGCACTCCACCAGCCCCGCCGACCTGGAGGACCTGACCCTGGCCGCCCAGGAGCAGGTCAAGCAGGGCATCCCGGCCAAGAGCCAGCCGGACGCCGAGCGGCGGTTGGCCGAGCTGACCAGCGACGACCCGCTGAACCCGAACCTCAAGCCCGTCTGCCCGTCGAGCCCGGGCGCCGTGGTGGTCACCGCCACCCCGACGCCCACCCCCGCCCCGGCGACGCCCGATCCGAAGCCCAGCGCGAGCGCGACGGGCAGCAGCCGGCCGAGCATGCCGGCCACGCCGACCATCACACCCGACGCCACGCCCTCCGACACCGTCTCGCCGGCGCTCGATCCCGCCGCGTGCCGGTCGCCGGAGTAGGCGCCGGCTCGATCCGAGGACGATCCTTGACCGCAGCGGCCATCCCGGCACCCTCGCCCGCCAGCACGGGCGAGCAGTCCGGCGTACGCCTGGCCCGGTCCCGGCGCAACGCCGAGCTCGCGCTGCTGCTGGTGGCCATGGTGCTGGTGGCCGCCTACGGCGCGATGGTCGAGGCGAAGGTCCTCGACACGGTCACGGCCGACTTCTGGATGCCGGCCGCCGCGCTCACCGCCGTCTTCCTCGGTCTGCACCTGGTGATCCGGTTCCTGGCGCCCTACGCCGACCCGGCGCTGCTGCCCGCCGTGGCCCTGCTCAACGGACTCGGGGTGGGCTTCCTGCGCCGGCTCGACCTGGGTAAGGCCGCCCCCGCGGAGCGGGAGGAACTGGCCATCTTCGCCGGCACCGGCGGCCGGCAGCTCGCCTGGACGCTCGCCTCGGTCATCCTGGCCGCCGGCCTGCTCGCCCTCATGCGCGACCACCGCTCGGTGTCCCGCTACGCGTACACCCTGGGGCTCGCCGGCATCGTGCTGGTGATGATCCCGGCGGTACTGCCCAGCCGGTTCTCCGAGATCAACGGCGCGAAGCTCTGGATCCGGGTGGGCAGCTTCTCCATCCAGCCCGGCGAGTTCGCCAAGCTGGCGCTGCTGGTCTTCTTCGCCTACTACCTGGTGCGCAAGCGCGAGGTGCTGTCGCTGGCGAGCCGCCGGTTCCTCGGCATCGACTTCCCCCGCGGGCGCGACCTGGGCCCGGTGGTCGTGGTCTGGCTGATCAGCGTGCTGGTCCTCGTCTTCGAGAAGGACCTCGGCACGTCGCTGCTCTACTTCGGCATGTTCGTGGTGACGCTCTACATCGCCACCGAGCGGGTGAGTTGGCTGCTCATCGGTCTGGTGCTCTTCTTCGGCGGCGTCTACCTGGCGTACGTGCTCGGCGACGTGGTGGGCGGGCCGTTCGCCAACTTCTACCTGCGGGCGCAGATCTGGCTGGACCCGTTCGCCGATCCCTACGAGGACGGCTACCAGCTCGTGCAGGGGCTGCTCGCGCTCGGCACCGGCGGCCTGTTCGGCGCGGGCCCGGGCGGCGGCCAGCCGGGCCTGCTCCCCGAGGTGCAGAACGACTTCATCTTCGCGGGCATCGGTGAGGAGATCGGCCTCTTCGGCCTCTCCGCGCTGCTCGTCGTCTACCTGTTGATCGTCGAGCGGGGGCTGCGGGCGGCGCTGGCGGTGCGGGACTCGTTCGGCAAGCTGCTGGCCGGCGGCCTGGCCTTCACGCTCGGCCTCCAGGTCTTCGTGATCGTCGGCGGGATCAGCAAGCTCATCCCGCTGACCGGTCAGACCACCCCGTTCCTTTCCGCCGGCGGTTCCTCGCTGATGGCCAACTGGCTGCTCATCGCGGTCCTGCTCCGGATCTCCGACGGCGCCCGCCGGCCCGTCACCGGCGCGGGCGGCAAGGCGAACCGCCCGTCCGGCGGCCCGCCCGAGCAGCTGCACGGTGCCCCCACGGAGGTGATCAGGCCGTGAACGCACCCCTGCGCCGCGTCGGCGTCGTCGTGATGGTCCTGTTCGGTCTGCTCTTCGCGAACCTGAACTGGATCCAGGCCTACAAGGCCGACGAATACCGCACCAGCGACTACAACGGCCGCGTCCAGGTGGCCGAGTACGAGCGCCGGCGCGGCAACATCGAGGCGGGCGGCACCGCCTTCGCGCTCAGCAAGGAGACCGACGGCGAGCTGAGGTTCCAGCGCAGCTACCCCGGCGGGGCGAAGTACGCGCACGTGCTCGGCTACAAGCCGGTCAACCTCGCCGACACCGGCATCGAGGAGTTCGAGAACGACTTCCTCGCCGGCACGAGCGACCAGCTCATCGCGAACCGGGTCAAGGACATGTTCACCGGCGACCAGACCGGCGGCGGCAACGTGCTGCTCACGGTCTCCAAGCGGGCCCAGGACGTCGCGTACGAGCAGCTGCGGAACAACCGCAACGACGCCTCCAAGGGCGCGGCCATCGCCGTCGACCCGCGTACCGGGGCGGTGCAGGCGCTGGTCTCCATTCCGAGCTTCGACCCGAACCCGCTGGCCAGTCACAGCACCAACGAGGCCACGGCCGCCTACAACAAGCTGGAGCAGGATCCGGAGGGGCCGCTGAAGAACCGGGCCCTGGGCGAGGTGCTGCCCCCGGGCTCCACCTTCAAGATCGTGGTGGCCGCCGCGGCGCTGGAGAACGGCGTCGGCCAGGAGACGAGGATCCCGGCCGGGGCGAGCTGGACGCCGCCGACCTCGGGCACGCCGATCCGCAACGCGGCGCCGTCGATCTGCCCCGAGGACGAGGTCACCCTGATGAACGCGGTGACCGAGTCCTGCAACACGGGCTTCGCGCAGCTCGGCGTCCGGCTCGGCGCGGACAAGATCAAGGAGAAGGCCCGGCAGTTCGGCTTCGAGCAGGAGGACCTCACGGTCGGCCAGCTCGGCGAGGGCGGCCACCCGGTGGCCGCGAGCCGGACCGGCAGCATGGAGAACCCCGACGGCGGGGACAACCCGGCCGGTATCGCCCAGTCCTCGATCGGTCAGTTCGATGTGCGGATGACCCCGCTCCAGGGCGCCCTGATCGCCGCCTCGGTCGCCAACGGCGGCAGCCAGATGCGGCCGTACGTGGTGCGTCAGCTGCTGGCCCCGGACCGCACCACCAGCTACTACACCGCCAAGCCCCGCGAGCTGCGGCAGCCGGTCAGCGGCCAGGTCGCCGGCGACCTGCGGGAGATGATGGTCAGCGTCGTCGAGAACGGCACCGGCTCCGGGGCGAAGATCAACGGCTACACGGTCGGCGGCAAGACCGGCACCGCCCAGTCCGCCCCGGACCGGCCCGACCACGGCTGGTTCATCGGCTTCGCGCTGGACAAGAACGGCAATCCGGTCTCCGCGGTATGCGTGGTGCTGGAGCAGGCCGGCCCGGGCGGCAGCGCCGAGGCCGCCCGGATCGCCGGGCAGATCATGCGCGCCGCCATCGCCGACCCGGGAGGCCGCTGACATGCTCAGCCCCGGTGTGCAGCTCGGCAACCGCTACCGCCTCGACGAGCGGATCGCCAGCGGCGGCATGGGCGACGTCTGGCGCGGCACAGACCAGGTGCTCGGCCGCACGGTCGCCGTCAAGAGCCTGCTCCCGGCGCTGCTCGACGATCCCGACTTCGCCGAGCGGTTCCGCGGCGAGGCCCGGACCATGGCGACGATCAACCACCCCGGCGTGGTCGACGTCTACGACTTCGGCAACGACCAGCAGATCGCCTTCCTGGTCATGGAGTACGTCGAGGGTGACGCGCTCTCCTCCACCCTGGCCCGGGTCGGCCGGCTCACCCCGGCCCGCACGATGGCGCTCGTCGCGCAGGCCGCCGACGCGCTGCACGCGGCGCACGTCAAGGGCATCGTGCACCGGGACGTGAAGCCCGGAAACCTGCTGGTCCGCCCCAACGGCACGCTCGTGCTGACCGACTTCGGTATCGCCCGGTCGGAGCTGGTCGCCCAGCTCACCGCCGCCGGCTCGGTGCTCGGCACCGCCTCGTACATCTCTCCGGAACAGGCCACCGGCGGGGTCGCCACGCCCGCCTCGGACGTCTACGCGCTCGGCGTGGTCGCGTACCAGTGCCTCGCCGGCCGGCGTCCCTTCGAGGGTGACAACCCCCTCGAGATCGCGATGCGACACGTCCGGGAGGCCCCCCGCCCGCTGCCCGCCGACATCCCGCCACAGGTCCGGGCGGTCGTGGAGCGGTCCCTGGCGAAGGACCCGGCGGCCCGCTGGCCGAGCGCCGCCGCGCTGGCCGGGGTGGCCCGGCAGCTGAAGGCGCAGCTCTCCCAGCAGGCGCGGGCCGCCGGACAGCCCATCTCCGCCGCCCCGGCGTCGCCGGCCGCCCCGCCCGGTCGCGCCCAGGTGCCGCCGCCGCGTCCACCCGTCTCCGCGCCGCGCCCGCCGGTGTCGCCCCACCGCCCGCCGAACGCCGCCGCGCAGCCGCCGCGTCAGCCCATGGCGGCCCCCCGCCCGCCCGTCGCGCCGCACCGCCCCACCTCGGTCGCGCCCGCCGCGTCGGCGCCGCACCCGCAGATGGCCCCGCCCGGCTATCCGCGCGGCGCGGCGGCCGTGCCGCCGGCCCACGCCCGCCCGGCGCCGTACGCGGGACCGGCCTACCCGCCGGCGCCCCAGCAGGGTGGGCAGGGGTCCCGGCCCGGGATGGTGTTCCTCGCGATCCTCGTGGCCGTGCTGGTCCTGGTCTGCTCCGGCGTGATTTCCTACAACGTGCGGGAGAACGCACGGTCGAGCGCGGCCACCCCGCCGACGGTGGTGTCCGGCGCGCTGCGGCCCGACGGAAGCGACGATCCGGCCGGGACGTCGTACCGTCGACAGGGACCGCCCCGGTCGGGCGGCGACGAGACGAGCGAAGGACGAGAGACGCGATGACAGCGCAGGCCCGCCTGCTCGGTGGCAGGTACCAGGTCGGCGAGCTGCTCGGCTACGGCGGTATGGCCGAGGTGCATCGCGGTCGCGATCTCCGGCTCGGTCGGGACGTCGCGATCAAGATGCTCCGGACCGACCTCGCCCGGGACGACACCTTCCAGATGCGGTTCCGGCGGGAAGCGCAGAACGCCGCGTCGCTCAACCACCCGGCGATCGTCGCCGTCTACGACACCGGCGAGGAGACCGCGCCGACCGGCGAGACGCTGCCGTTCATCGTGATGGAGTTCGTCAACGGGCGGACCCTCAAGGAGGTGCTGGGCGCCGAAGGGCGGCTCCAGCCGCGCCGGGCGCTGGAGATCTGCGCCGACATGTGCGCCGCGCTGGAGTTCAGCCACCGGCACGGCATCATCCACCGGGACATCAAGCCCGGCAACGTGATGCTCACCCAGACCGGCCAGGTCAAGGTCATGGACTTCGGCATCGCGCGGGCGTTGGCCAGCGGCGCCACCACCATGACCCAGACGAGCGCGGTCATCGGCACGGCGCAGTACCTCTCCCCGGAGCAGGCGCGCGGTGAGGCCGTCGACGCCCGGTCCGACGTCTACGCCGCCGGCTGCGTGCTCTTCGAGCTGGTCTGCGGGCACCCGCCGTTCGTCGGTGACAGCCCGGTCAGCGTGGCCTACCAGCACGTACGGGAGGCCCCGCCGACGCCGAGCGACATCAACCCGGACGTCACCCCCGCGGTCGACGCGATCGTGCTCAAGGCGCTGTCGAAGAACCCGCTGAACCGCTACCAGAGCGCCGGCGAGATGCGGGCCGACCTGCTCCGCGCCGCCGCCGGCCGCCCGGTGATGGCCACCCCGGTGCTGCCGCAGGAGGAGACGGCCCAGCTCGCCCCGGCCGCCGCGGGTTACGCGGGCGCGCCCGGCGCCCCGCAGACCCGCCAGATGCCGGCCCGGGTCGGCGACCCGCGCCGGCGGAAGGCGTCGTCCTGGCTGATCGCGACGTTCGCCGCGGTGGGCGTCCTCGCGGTGATCGCCCTCGCCGCTGCCCTGCTCAGCCAGCGTGGCGACGAACGGGTCAACGTCCCCACGGTCACCGGGCTGACGCAGCAGGAGGCGTTCGCCCGGATCCAGCAGGCCGGCCTGGTGCCCAAGGAGGGCGAGCAGGTCTTCAACAAGACCTGCAAGAAGGGCCAGGTGGTCACCCAGACCCCGGCCGCCGCCGCGCAGTTGGAGGCCGAGCGCGAGGTGGTCGTGCAGGTCTGCGGCGGCCCCGCCACGAAGACCATCCCGACCGACCTGGTGGGCGCCACCTACGAGAGCGCCAAGGCGCAGCTGGAGGCGGCGGGCTTCGAGGTCCGGCAGGAGCCGAAGGACAGCCCCAAGGAGGCGGGCCAGGTCCTTGAGGTGAAGCCCGAGGAGGGCAAGCAGGTCGCCGAGGGCACCGTCGTCACCCTCACCGTCTCCAGGGGCAACGTCGGCCAGGTGCCGAACGTGGTCAACTCCTCCGAGAAGGACGCCCGGGACGAACTGGTGCGGGCGGGCTACAAGGTCGACGTCGAGCAGGGCCGTGAGGTGCCGCCCGACCAGGCCGGCCGGGTCACCTCGCAGTCCCCCCGCCCCAACACCCCGCTCCCCAAGGGCAAGACCGTGACGATCGTGGTCACGGTGCCGCAGGCGGAGCCGACGCCCACCGACTCGGCGACGCCGTCGCCGAGCGCCACCCCGACCACCCCCGGTAACGGCGGCGGCGGTGGGCTCCCGCTGCCGACCACCCCGCCGATCCGGCTCCCCGAACGGTGACGTCCGCCAGGTGACCCCCGTGGGCGCGGCTGCCGGGGTCGCGGTTCCGGCTGCCCGGTGGCGGCGACGCCTGACCCGCGCGGCCGTCCTGGGCCTGGTCGCGCTGCTGCTCGCCAGCCTCCCCTGGCTCTGGACGACGACCACCGCTCGCGGCCACCTGCACGACGAGGCCGGGGCGCCGGCCGCCGACGTGGTGATCGTGCTGGGCACGGCGGTGGCGGCGGACCGGCACCGCCCGGGAGAGCGGCTCGCCGGTCGCCTGGAGACCGCCGCCGCGCTGGTGAACAGCGGGCGGGCCCGGGTCGTCCTGGTGTCGGGCGACGGCGGCGGAGCGTCCGGCGACGAGCCGGCGGCGATGACCCGCCACCTGAGCGAGCGGCTCGGCGTCGACCCGCGCCGCGTCGTCGCCGACCCGTACGGCCTGGACACCTACGACAGCTGCGCCCGGGCACGCGACGTGTACGGCGTCGAGCGCGCCCTGGTGGTGACCCAGTCCTACCACCTCTCCCGCGCGGTGACGCTCTGCCGGAACCTCGGCCTGGACGTCGACGGGGTGGCCGCCCGCTGCGACGGCTGCGGGCCCGCGCTGCTCGTCGGCAAGGCGGTACGGGACTACTTCGCCAGCGGCAAGGCGGCCTGGGACGCGGTCCGCCGCCGGCCGCCCGCCGTCAGCTCGCCCGCCGACCCGGCGGTCCGGGAAGCCCTGCGGAGCTGACCGGCCGGCGGAAGGCGATCCGCCCCGGAAGGCCGGCGCCCTCGTGCCGGCGCCCCCGTGCCGGCTCGCCTGTCGGCCCGTCAGGCGGTGGCGAAGGCGGCGCGGCGGCGCGCGTCCACCTCGGCGGCCAGCTCCGGGGCACGCTCCAGCGCCTCCGGGTGGCCGCAGGTGGCGAGCCAGTTCGCCAGCATCAGGTGGCCGCCCTCGGTCAGCACCGACTCCGGGTGGAACTGGACGCCCTCGATCGGCAGCGTCCGGTGTCGCATCGCCATCACCACGCCGGAGCCCGTCCAGCCGGTGACCTCCAGCTCCTCGGGCAGCGTCTCGGGCAGCACGGTGAGCGAGTGGTAGCGGGTGGCCGTGAACGGGTCCGGCAGGCCGGCGAGCACCCCGACGTCGTGGTGGCGCACCTCGGAGGTCTTGCCGTGCAGCAACTCGGGGGCGCGGGCCACGGTGGCGCCGAACGCCTCGCCGATCGCCTGGTGACCCAGGCAGACGCCGAAGATCGGCAGCTCGCCCGCGTACGCGCGGATGACGTCCAGGCAGACGCCGGCGCGGTCGGGACTGCCCGGGCCGGGCGAGAGCAGGACGCCGGTCGCGCCGAACCTGCCCACCTCGGCGACCTCGATCTCGTCGTTGCGCCGGACCTCGCAGTCGACGCCGAGCTGGCCGAGGTACTGGACCAGGTTGAAGACGAACGAGTCGTAGTTGTCGATGACCAGGACACGCATCAGGGGCTCACTCGTCCGGGGAGGCAGGCGGGGTGTTGTTCTGCTCGGTGTCGTACGGCAGGTCGTGCTCGTCGCCGGGGGGTGGGGCGTCGCCGCCCCCGGGCACCACGTCGCCGGCCGGGTCGCCGGAGTCCTGGGTGACCTGCACGTCGTCGAAGGGCAGCAGGGGCTCGGCCCACGGGAAGACCACGTACCAGAGCAGGGCCACCATCGCGCTGGCGATCAGCAGGCTGCCGACGAGCTTGCCGGGCGTGCCGAAGGGGAGCTTGCGCCAGATCCAGCCGTACACCGTCTAGCCCCCCAGCTCCGCCGGGCGTCCCGCCGACTTCGGCTGGCTGCGGGCCAACTGGGCGTGGACGATCAGGCGCTGGTAGTTGTCGAACTTCGGGTTGCAGGTGGTCAGGGTGAGCATCGACTTGGTCGGCTTCTGCCCCGGCCTGCCCGGCACGGGCGCCACCACCTCGACCTGGGTGGGCTTGACGATCCGGCTCTGGGTCACCTTGTAGACGTGCCAGTCGTTCTTGCCCTCCACCACGATGGCGTCGCCGTCGTTCAGCTCGTCGAGCCGCCAGAAGGTGGCCCGGTTGCGGTGCCCGGCGACGGAGAAGTTGCCGACCTGGCCCGGCATGGCGCTGGAGGGGTAGTGGCCCGGGGCGTAGCGGATGTCCTTCTGGGTGACGCCCTCGACGACGACCCAGTTCTTGTCGAGCTTGGGGATGTGCAGCCCGGCGATCGGCCTGCCCTGCACGGGCGGCTTCGGCTTGGTGGACGCGCTCGCCGACGGTGCCACCGTCGGGTCGCCCTCGGGCCCCCACGCCTGCGCCAGCTGCTGGCTGAGGTCGTTCTGGTGGGCGTCGACGATCGCCGACTTGCCCCAGACCTCGTAGCCGGCGAAGAGCAGCACGACCAGGCCGAAGGTGATCAGCAGCTCGCCGCTGACGCGGATGCCGGTTCGCAGGCGGGAGGCCAGCGACGGCCGGGTGAGCTCCGAGTAGACGCTCTTGTAGCCCTCGCCGGTCTGCTCCGGGCGGAGCTGGACCACCCGTTCGCCCCGGCGCGGGCGGGACTGCTCGGGGGTGGGGTCGGGGCTCTCCGGCTCGTCGGACTTCGGGGGGCGCGGCACGGCCCCCATCAGGGCGGTCGGCTCGACGAGGGCGGCCGGGCCACTCGGCGTACGCCGGGTGACGGCCGGGATCAGGGCGGTGGCCTCGGGGTCGGCCGGGCGGTCGGGGCCGGCCGGGGCCGGCGGGCCGGCGGCGGACGCGCCCACCTTCGGGATCAAGGCGGTCGGCGCGTCGGTGATCGGCCGGCCGCCGTGGGCGGCGGCGCGGTCGACCGGCGGGCGGCGCCGGTGTTCCCGGTCGGGACCGGCGCCCCGCAGGGCGTCGGCCGGCGGGGCGGCCG
>NZ_JBAKHV010000013.1:0-109737 GCF_036906775.1 Micromonospora sp. CPCC 205561
GGGCCGGCCGCACCGCCACCGCCGCCCGCCGGCGGCGGGCCGGGCGCGGCGGACCCGACGGTGGGCGTCCCCGGCTCCACCCACCCCGCCGGTACGCCCGCGACGACCGGCCCGGTTCCGACGCCGGGCGCGGTCACCGTGGTGCCGACGCCCACCGCCGTCACCGCCGCCCCGCCGCCGGAGGGCCCCGCCGACGAACCGGTGGTGACCGAGGTCGCCGCGTCCCGCGACGGCGGCGGCGGTCTCCCGCTGGGCACGCTCGCCGGGGTGCTGCTGCTGGCCGCGCTCGCCGCCGGTGGCCTCGTCGCCGCCCGGCGACGGCGGGGCGTCGACGCGGATGGCTGACCGGGCGGCCGCGGTGGCGGTCGCGCGGCGGACCGGGGCGGCCGGGGCGCCCGACCCGCGGCGGTCGCGGCGAACGGCGGCGCGACTGCCCCGGGGGCTGCACCCGGGAGCCTGGTGGATCTGGGCCCTCGGCCTGGCCACGGCGGCCAGCCACACCTCGAATCCGCTGCCGCTGGCGTTGCTGGTCGCCGTCGCCGCGCTGGTGGTGGTCCGCCGGCGCGGCGACGCCCCCTGGGCGCTGGCCTTCCGCATGTACCTGCTGCTCGGTGTGGTGATCGTGGCGATGCGGGTGGTGTTCCGGATCGTCTTCGGCGGCGGGCAGGGCGAACACGTGCTGCTCCGGCTGCCGGAGATCCCGCTGCCGGCGTGGGCGGCGGGCATCCGGTTGTTCGGGCCGGTCGCCGCCGAGCAGCTCCTCGGCGGCTTCTACGACGGGCTGCGGCTGGCGACGATGCTGGTCTGCCTCGGCGCCGCGAACGCCCTGGCCAACCCGAAACGGCTGCTCAAGGCCGTACCGGGGGCGTTGTACGCGGTCGGCACGGCGGTGGTGGTGGCGCTGTCGGTGGCCCCGCAGCTGGTGGAGAGCGTCCTGCGGGTCCGGCGGGCCCGGCGGCTGCGCGGCGCGCCCCGGCGAGGGCTGCGCGGGCTGCGGGCCGTCGCGCTGCCGGTGCTGGCAGACGCGCTGGACCGTTCCCTGGCGCTCGCGGCGGCCATGGACTCGCGTGGCTACGGACGTACGGCGGCGTTGCCGGCCGGCCGGCGTGCCGTCACCGGCGTCCTGGTCCTCGGTGGCCTGGTCGGCGTCTGCGTCGGCACGTACGGGCTGCTCGACGCCGCGTCCCCCGGCTACCTGGGCCTGCCCATGCTCGTCGGCGGGCTGGGCACCGCGGTGGCCGGGATGCTGCTGGCCGGCCGTCAGGTGCGGCGCAGCCGCTACCGGCCCGACCGCTGGCGCCCGGCCGAGCTGCTCGTGGCCGGTTGCGGGGCCGGCGCCGCCGCGCTGACGGCGTTGGCCGGCGCGGCCGACCCGGAGCTGCTCTATCCCCCGGTCAGCCCGCTCACCTGGCCGCAGCTGACCCCGCTGGTGCTGCTCGCCGTGGCGGTGGCGGCCGCGCCGGCCTGGCTGGCGCCGCCGCCGGTGACCCGTACGCCGGTCACCGGTCCGCCGCCCGCGCCGGCGGGCGGCCCCGGCACGGTGTCGACCGGCGTGACGGGAGGTCGCAGGTGATCGAGTTCGACCGGGTGACGGTCCGCTACCCCGAGGGGGGCGTGCCGCCGCTGCGGGACGTGTCGTTCCGCGTGGAGGAGGGGGAACTCTGCCTGGTGGCCGGCCGCACCGGAGCCGGCAAGTCCACCCTGCTGCGGGCGGTCAACGGGCTGGTGCCGCACTTCACCGGCGGCACCCTGCACGGCACGGTCACGGTGGACGGCCGCGACACCCGCCGGCATCCGCCGCGCGACCTCGCCGACGTCGTCGGGGTGGTCGGGCAGGACCCGCTGGCCGGCTTCGTCACCGACACCGTGGAGGAGGAGCTGGCCTACGGGATGGAGCAGCTGGCCCTGCCCGCGGCGGTCATGCGCAAGCGCGTCGAGGAGACCCTGGACCTGCTCGGCATCGCGGAGCTGCGCGACCGGCCGCTGCGGACGCTCTCCGGGGGGCAGCAGCAGCGGGTCGCGATCGGGGCGGTGCTCACCAGCCATCCCCGGGTGCTGGTGCTCGACGAGCCCACCTCCGCGCTGGACCCCACCGCCGCCGAGGACGTGCTCGCCGCCGTCACCCGGCTGGTGCACGACCTCGGGGTGACCGTGCTGCTCGCCGAGCACCGCCTGGAACGCGTCGTGCAGTACGCCGACCGCATGCTGTACCTGCCCGGCGACGGCCGGTTGGTCGACGGGGCGCCGGCGGCGGTGCTGGCCGCTGCCGACATCGCCCCGCCCCTCGTCGAGCTGGGCCGCCTCGCCGGCTGGACGCCGCTCCCGCTGTCGGTACGCGACGCCCGCCGCCGGGCGGCCGAGCTGCGGGCCCGGCTCGCCGGCGCGACCCCGCCGGCGGCCGCCTCGGTCGCGGACGACGCGCCGGTGCTCACCGCCCGCGGAATCGTGGTGCGCTACCCCGGGACGGTCGCGGTGGCCGGGATGGACGTCGACCTGCACCGCGGCCGGGTCGTGGCGCTGATGGGACGCAACGGCTCCGGCAAGTCCAGCCTGCTCTGGGCGGTGCAGGGCAGCGGCGCAAGGCACGGCGGCACCGTCGCCGTGGCCGGTGCGGCGGGCGCCGTGGACCCGAAGGCCCTGCCGGCGGGCACGGCCCGCCGGCACGTCGGCCTGGTGCCGCAGACCCCCGGGGACCTGCTCTACCTGGAGACGGTGGACGCCGAGTGCGCCCAGGCCGACGCAGAGACCGGCGCGCCGGGTGGCACCTGCCGGACCCTGCTGGACCGGCTCACGCCCGGCCTGCCCGGCGAGCGGCACCCGCGCGACCTCTCCGAGGGGCAGCGACTGGCGCTCGCGCTCGCCGTCCAGCTCACCGCCGCCCCGCCCGTGGTCCTGCTCGACGAGCCCACCCGCGGCCTGGACTACCAGGCCAAGCGGCAGTTCGCCGCCGTCGTGCGCGCCCTGGCCGCCGCCGGCCGGGCCGTGGTGCTCGCCACGCACGACGTGGAGCTGGTCGCGACGCTGGCCGACCGGGTGGTCGTCATGGCCGAGGGGGAGATCGTGGCCGACGGCACCACGGCGGAGGTCATGCTCGCCTCGCCGGCCTTCGCCCCGCAGGTCGCCAAGGTGCTTGCCCCGGCGCCGTGGCTGACCGTGGAGCAGGTCGCGGCGGCGCTGGAGCGGGTCGGGGGGCCGGCGTGAGCGTGCTGCGCGTCGCTCCCCGCACCGCCGCCGTGCTGGTCCTCGCCTCGGCCGCCGCGCTGGCCACCTTCACCTGGCCCTTCTTCGTGCCCGCCCACCCGGATACGACGGCCCGCACCGGCGAGGCGCCGCTGGTCCTCGTCGTCATGCTGCCGGTGCTGGTGGCGCTCGTCCTGGCCGAACTCAGCTCGGGCGGCATCGACAGCAAGGCGCTGGCGATGCTCGGCGTGCTCGCCGCGGTCAACGCCGCGCTGCGCCCCCTCGGGGCCGGTACCGCCGGCATCGAGACCGTGTTCTTCCTGCTCGTGCTGGCCGGCCGGGTCTTCGGACCCGGCTTCGGCTTCCTGCTCGGCTCGACGTCGCTGTTCGCCTCCGCCCTGCTCACCGCCGGCGTCGGGCCGTGGCTGCCGTTCCAGATGCTGGCCGCCTCCTGGATCGGCCTCGGCGCCGGTCTGCTGCCGGCGAGGCTGCGCGGCCGGGCCGAGATCGCCGTCCTGGCCGGGTACGGCGTTCTCGCCGCCTACGGCTACGGCCTGCTGATGAACCTGTGGTTCTGGCCCTTCAGCACCGGCGCGGAGACCCAGCTCTCCTACGTCGCCGGCGCGCCGGTGCTGGAGAACCTGCACCGCTTCGCCGTCTTCACCGCCGTCACCTCGACGTTCGGCTGGGACACCGGACGCGCGGTCACCACCGCCGTGGCGATCGTCCTCGCCGGCCCGGCGGTGCTTGTCGCGCTGCGGCGGGCCGCCCGCCGGGCCGCGTTCGGCGCACCGGTCGCCTTCGCCGCCCCCGACGCCGGGGCCCCGGCGGGGCCGGCGGACGGTCGGGCGTCAGCGGAGGTGGGCGGCGCGGCGGCGCCGGCCGAGCGCGGCCAGGGCCGCCCCGGCGGCGACCAGTAGCGTCGCCACGGCCAGCAGCACGCCCACGGTGGGGCCGGGCCCGGTGACCGGCAACGGTTGCTTCGACGGCGTGGGGTCCGGGGAGGGCTGCCCGGTCGGCTCGGCCGACGGCTGGGGCGTCGGGCTGCCGGACGGGGACGCCGGCAGCACCTCGAAGGTGACCCTGGTCGAGCCGTCTGGCGCGGCCGGCGAGACCGCCGCGAACGGCACGGGAGAGCCGGCCGCGGGTGCCGGACCCGCCGTCAGCGGGACGACCGCGACCAGGGCGGCGGACCACCAGCCGAGCATCGCCCGGGCGTTGCGCCTTCCGAGCACCATCACGACCTCCATCCGGGCGTACGCGGCCGGCCACGTGGATCGGCCCGTCGGCGCGGCCACGGGTGTCGCGCGCCGCGGCGACCCACAGCGGGTCGCTCGACATTGTGAGGTTAATCCGTTATGACGGAATGCGTAGGGTTCTCGGCACTGTCGGCCGGAACGCGTACCGCCGCGCCGACGCGATACCGTCGCTGCGATGCAGACGCCGCCCGGACGAGCCAGCCTGACGAGCACCGAACGCGCGATCGACACGCGCTTCCGCGCCGCCCTGGCACGGCTGCCCCGGCACGGACCGGGGCGCTGGCTGACCGAGTTCACGGTCTTCGGGCTGAAGCAGGCCTGGGCGTGCGTCTTCGGCGGGGCGATGCTGGCGGTCATCCTCGCGGCGCGTCTCTGGTACCCGGAGGGCGCGGCCCTGGCCCGCAACGACCTCCTGACCGTCGCCGCCGTCGCCATCCAGGTCGCCATGGTGGCCGGGCGCCTGGAGACCCTGCGCGAACTGCGGGTCGTGGTGCTGTTCCACCTCGTCGGCACGGCCATGGAGCTGTTCAAGACCCACGTCGGGTCGTGGTCCTACCCGGCCGACGGCGTCCTGCGGCTCGGGGCGGTGCCCCTCTTCAGCGGCTTCATGTACGCGGCGGTCGGCTCCTACATGGTCCGGGTCAACCGGTTGTTCGACCTGCGCTTCGCGCGCTACCCGAGACGCTGGGTGACGGCCCTCGTGGCGGCGGCCATCTACGCCAACTTCTTCGCCAACCACTACCTCCCCGACGCCCGGTGGCTGCTCGTCACCGTCGTCGCACTCGTGTTCGGCCGCTGCGTGATGCACTTCCGGGTGTTCCGGTCGCGGCTGCGCATGCCGCTGCTGCTGGCCTTCCTCCTCGTCGCCTTCTTCATCTGGCTCGCGGAGAACATCGCCACCTGGTCGCAGGCCTGGCTCTACCCGAGTCAGCTGGGCGGCTGGCACCCGGTCTCACCGGCGAAGCTCGGGTCCTGGTTCCTTCTCATGATCATTTCGGTGGTGCTGGTCACCTGGGTCTCGCCGCCGCTGCCGCCGGACGGCCCGCGGCCGGCCGCGGCCACGCGACGGGCCCGCAGCACCTCGGGCGGGAGGGGCGGCGGCTGACGCCGGCGGCGGCCAGGCCGTCGACCGGCACCGAGGAACACCCCCGTCACGTCCACGTCGACTCCGCCGGACGACTGCTTTTCGCGTCTGTCGAACGCCCCGCCGTGCGCCTGCGGCGGCTGACCGCAATCAGCGAGATGCACCGGGCGAACCGGTGGCGAAACGATAAGGTCACAGCCGCACCACACGGAAGGACACGACGATGCTGGATATCGACGCGGTACTCGCCGACGAGACCGCCGCCGCAATCCGGGCGGTGCCCGGGCGCATCGTGCAGGCCTGGGCCGACAACGACGCGGCCGCGTTCGCCGCCATGTTCACCTCGGACGGCACGCTCATCCTGCCCGGAATCTTCCTCCAGGGGCGGGAGGAGATCCAGGGTTTCATGACCCAGGCGTACGCCGGGCCGTACAAGGGCACCAACGTGACGGGCAACCCGATCGCGGTGAAGCACCTCAGCGAGGGGGTGGCACTGATCATCACCCAGGGTGGCGTGCTCGCGCCGGGCGAGACCGAGCCGGCTCCCGAGCGGGCCATCCGGGCCACCTGGACGCTGGCCAAGCAGGGCCGGGACTGGCTCATCACCGCCTACCAGAACACGCCGCTCCAGGCGTCCTGACGTCCGTGCCGGTGCGCGCGGCGACCTCCGCCGTACCGGCCTCACGGAGGGCGGCGTCCGCGCCCCGCCGGCGTACGGCCGACCCCGGCGGCGACCGCGACCGCTCGTGGCCCGCGGCCCGTGCCTCGCCATCGCGACGCCGGGCCGCGCGTCGCTGTCCGCCCTCAGCGGTCCGAGCACCCGGAGCCGGCGCGGTGCTCCGTTCCCGCCACCCCGGCCCGGGGACCGCGGCGTCCGCATCGCCACGTCGTGGCACTCGGCGAAGGAGACCGACATCATGAAGGCCCTGGTGCTCTCGGGCGGTACGGGCACCCGCCTGCGACCGCTCAGCTACTCGATGCCCAAGCAGCTCATCCCCGTCGCCGGCAAGCCCGTCCTGGAGCACGTGCTCGGCAACATCCGGCAGCTGGGCGTCGAAGAGGTCGGGATCGTGGTCGGCGAGAGCGGGCCGGCGATCGCCGACGTGATCGGCGACGGCGGCCGGCTCGGCCTGCGGGTGATCTACCTGGAGCAGGACCAGCCGTTGGGGCTGGCCCACTGCGTACGGCTGGCCCGCGACTTCCTCGGCGACGAGGACTTCGTCATGTACCTCGGCGACAACGTGCTCCCCGACGGCATCCGGGACGTCGCGGCCGACTTCCGCCGGCGCGGCCCGGCCGCGCACGTCGTCCTGCAGAAGGTGGCCGACCCCCGGGCGTTCGGGGTCGCCGAGCTGGACACCACCGGCCGGGTACGACGCGTCGTGGAGAAGCCGCAGCAGCCGCCGAGCGACCTGGCGCTGATCGGGGTCTACTTCTTCACCGCCGCGATCCACCGTGCTGCCGCGGCCGTACGCCCCTCCGCCCGCGGCGAGCTGGAGATCACCGACGCGATCCAGTGGCTCATCAGCCACGACTTCGAGGTCCGGGCGAGCGAGTACGCCGGCTACTGGAAGGACACCGGTCGGATCGAGGACGTCCTGGACTGCAACCGCCGGCTCCTCGGCGACCTGCGGCGCGAGGTCGCCGGCGAGGTCGACGCCGCCAGCCGGCTGACCGGCCAGGTGGTGATCTGCCCGGGCGCGCGGGTGGTCCGGTCGAGGATCGACGGACCGGCGATCATCGGCGCCGGCACCCTGGTGGAGGAGAGCCACGTCGGTCCGGGCACGGCCGTCGGCCGCGACTGTGTGCTGCGCGACACCCGGCTGGAGGACTCCGTCGTGCTGGACGGCGCCACCATCGCGGGGCTCCCGGGCCTGCACGGCTCGTTCGTGGGGCGCTCGGCGGTCGTGACCCCGCGTCGCGGGGAGAACTCGTGCCACCGACTGATCGTCGGGGACCACACCCGCCTGGAGATCGCCGGCTGAGGACGCCGAGGCGGGCGCCGTGGCGGATCGACGTCGCACGGCCCGGGACAGGAGACGGCGCAGCGCCGGGTGAGCCCGGCGCGCGCGCCACCGCCCCCCGGACGACGGCCCGGCCGAACGGGGAAACGGGCGCGCCACCGGCCGGGAAGGCGGTGCTCCCGCGTACCTCACGGAGCCGCCTGGAAAGTGGGACGCGCCGCTATCCGCATTGGCGGTGGGAATGATCCGCTCAATCAAAACCACTGCTCAAGGCCACCCCCACTTCACGATTGCGCTCCGTGATCCAACGGTGATCGTCAGTATTGTCAGCTGCTCAGGGGTCCGCTAGCCTCGACCGGAAGCATGGCGACCGACATGTACCGGCAGAACTCGTAAAGCACGCGGTGCGCTCGCCACGAAATCGCGCCCGCCGCCAGCGAGACCGCCGGACGAACCGACAGCAATTCCTCGCGCAATTATCCGAACATGTCGGACCAAAGGTTCGCCATAACCGTTTCAAGGGGGGAGGCATCATGGAGGAATCGACCAGGCGGGCCGTGCACCGCGCGATCACCGCCATGCGCGAGAATCTCGGCGAGCAACTCACGGTCGACGACATGGCCAGGGTTGCCATGTTCAGCAAGTTCCACTTCACGAGGATCTTCCAGCGGGCCACCGGGATCCCCCCGGGCCGCTTCCTCTCCGCGCTGCGCCTGCAACGCGCCAAGCACCTGCTGGTCTCGACGACGCTCAACGTCGCCGACATCAGCTTCCGGGTGGGCTACAACAGCGTCGGGACGTTCAGCTCGCGGTTCACCCGCAGCATCGGCATGTCACCGACGACCTACCGCCGACGGGCCGGGTTCGCCCCGCACATACCCACCGCCGCCGGCCCGGGCCACGCGGCGCCGTCGACCGCCCGGGTGCACGGCCGGTTCTCCACGCGCGCCGGCGCACCCGTCGGCCCGGTCTTCGTCGGGCTCTTTCCCGACCGCATCCCCGAGGGACGACCGGTGCGCTGCGCCGTCCTGTCGCACGGCGGCGGGTACGAGTTCGAAGCCGTGCCACCCGGCACCTGGCACCTGCTGGCCCAGGCGGTCAGCGGCGGCGCCGACGGAGCGGGCTCGCCCACCGACGCGACGAACCGGGGCGTCGTGGTGGCGTCACACGGCCCGCTGACCGTGCGCCGGGACTCCGACATCCGGCTGGACCTGTACTTCCAGCCCATCCGCGACATCGACCCTCCGGTCCTGCTCGCGCTCCTCGACAGCCGCAAGCTGGCGATGTCGCGGGTGGCCGCCGAGGCGCAGCCAACCGGCGCGCTCGCCACGGTCCCGGCCCGGAACGCGCTCAACCAGCTGTGCGAGTCGGGACGTTCGGCGGCCTGACCCGCCGGGGCTGTCGTCCACCTCGGCCGACCGCCGTCCGCAGCCGACCCGGGACCCTCGCGCCACGAGCGGGCGGTCGCCACCGGGCCGGGAGGGCCCCGTCACGGGCCTTCGGGACGGTGCCGTGTACCAGTTGGGGACCGTACTGGATGCGCATCTCAGACCTCAGTAGACGCACGGGGGTGCCCGTCGCGACGATCAAGTTCTACCTCCGGGAGGGACTACTCCCGCCGGGCAGGCCGACCGGCCGCAACCAGGCGCAGTACGACGAGACGCACGTCCGCCGGCTGCTGCTCATCCGGGCCCTGACCGGGATCGGGCAGCTCGACCTGTCGACCGTCCTGGAACTGCTCTCGGTCATCGAGGACGACCGGGTCCCGCTGCCCGCGCTGTACGAGGCGACCAACCGGGCGATCCACCCCGATCCCGGCGGCGCGAAGGTGGTCGACGACGTGTCGACGGCGCGTTCGGAGGTCGACCGGTTCGTCGACGGCCTGGGCTGGCACGTGGAGTCCGACGCACCGGGTCGGAACCGGCTGGCCCAGGTGCTGGTGGCGCTGGGGGAGCTGGGCTGCGGCTGCGGCGTCGACTTCTTCCAGCCGTACGCGTTGCTGGCGGAGCAGTTCGCGGACCGGGAGTTGAGCATGCTGCCGCGGCACGGCGGCGGCGTGGAGCGGGCCGCGGCGGTCGCCCGGACCGTGCTGCTGGACGTGGCGCTCTCCGCGCTGCGCGGCATGGCGCAGGAGCACCTGGTGACCCGGCGGTTCGGCGACCTCGCGCGGGAGGGGGGCGCCGGCGGCCCGCGCCGCCCCGGCCAGTGCCCGGCCGACGGCGGCCCGACGGCCGACGGCGACTGACCGGGCGACCGGGCCGCGACGCGCCGCCGCCCGGCACGACGCCGGGGACGGTGATCGCCGGGGACCTCCCCCGAACCGCTCAGCGCAGCACCTCGGCGCGGTCGCGCAGCGGCTCCCACCAGTCCCGGCGCGCACGGTACCACTCGACCGTGGCGGCCAGGCCGTGCTCGAACCCGATGTGGGGCTTGAAGCCGAGCTCGGTCTCGATCTTCCGCGTGTCGACGGAGTACCGGCGGTCGTGGCCCCTGCGGTCCTCGACGTGGCGGATCCGGTCCGGGCCGGCGCCACAGGCGGTCAGCAACCGCTCGGCGAGCTGCCGGTTGGTCAGTTCCGTGCCGCCGCCGACGTTGTAGACCTCGCCCGGCCGCCCGCCGGCGAGGACGGCGGCGACCGCACGGCAGTGGTCGTCGACGTGCAGCCAGTCCCGAACGTGCCGGCCGTCGCCGTAGAGCGGCAGGGTGCCGCCCTCCATCAGCCGGATGATGAACAGCGGGACGACCTTCTCCGGAAACTGGTACGGCCCGTAGTTGTTGGAGCACCGGGTGACCAGCGTCGGCAGCTCGTGCGTGCGGTGGTAGGCGCGCACCAACAGCTCCGCCGCGGCCTTGGTCGCGGCGTACGGCGAGTTGGGCTCCAGCGCGCAGCCCTCGTCCCACGACCCGTGGGCTATCGACCCGTAGACCTCGTCCGTCGAGACGTGCAGGAACCGGCCCAGCCGGTGCCGCACCGCCGCGTCCAGCAGCACCTGGGTGCCGTGCACGTTGGTCCGCACGAACGCGGCGGCCTCGTTGATGGAACGGTCCACGTGCGTCTCGCCGGCGAAGTGCACCACGGCGTCGTGGGCGCCCATCAGCTCGTCGACCAGGCCCTCGTCGCAGATGTCGCCGAGGACGAAGCGCAGCCGCGGGTCGTCCGCGACGGGGTCGAGGTTGGCCGTCACGCCGGAGTAGGTGAGCTTGTCGAGCACCGTGACGCGGCCGGCGGGCAGCGTGGGATAGGCACCGCCGAGGAGCCGGCGCACGAAGTTCGAGCCGATGAAGCCGGCGCCGCCGGTGACCAGGAGTCTCATCGCGCCGACCCTGTCCGCCCGGCACGGCGGGCCCCGCGCCGACGTAGGCCGCACGCCCGGACGCTTCCCGGCAGCGCCGTCCGGCCGCCCGGGTGGGACGCGGCGGTACGGCGGCCTCCCGCGCGGTCGTCCGTGCCGCGGGGGCCGGTTCCCACCGGGCCGCGAAGCTCCACGAGAACCTCCGACAAGAGGGAGCCGATCCGATGATTTCGAGCGTGGTTCGCGCTCTCGGACGCCCGTGCTCCGCAATTGCCGGCGCCGACGACAGCGACGCCGACAATACCCGGCGGCGTTTTCGGTGACCCGTCGACGCGCGGTCGACTCCGCCGTACGGCAGGCCGAATCACCTGACCGGGACCGCCGCCGACGACACCGACCGGACGGCGCGACGGCCGGCCCGCCGCCCGGGCGACACCCCCGGCATCGATTTCCGCCACGCTATATGTATTGATGCATATCGCTCAAATACCGGCCGCGCGGCGTGCGCCGCCAAGACGGCAAGCGTGGAGATGTCCGTCCGCCCGGGTGGCTGCCACGCTCATGTCCATGAGCGAACCCGAGGGCAGGAAGGCAGTTGTCGACGGCGACGGCAGCGGCATCGGGCTGATGGTCGAGACATTCCGCGACCGGGTCCCGCCGGTCCGGTCCGACGGACCGACCGGCGGCTCGGAGCCGGTGCCGTTCCTGCCGTCCCCCAGGCCCGCGCACGTGACCGGGCAGGAGCTCGTGGTCGACGGCGGTCCGCTCGGTTCCGTTCCGCTCGCCCCCATGCCCAACTGAGCACCGCGAGGAAGGTCGACCAACGATGAGTGAGAGAGCACGCCGGGCGCTGGTCCTCGGTGGCAGCTACGGCGGACTTTTCGCCGCGCGGGTGCTGTCCGAGCAGTACGACGAGGTCCTGATCGTGGACCGGGACCGCCTGGTCGGCGAGACCGGGCCGCGGCGCGGCCGACCGCAGGGCCGGCAGATCAACGCCATGCACGTACGCGGACTCCAGGTGACCGAGGAACTCTTCCCCGGGTTCATCAAGGAGCTGGTCGCCGACGGCTGCCCCACCGGCGACTACGCCGGCTCGGTGCGCTGGTTCTTCAACGGCCAGCCGCTGCGGCGCGAGGACATCGGCTACACCGCCGTGCCGGCGACCGCGCCGCTGATGGAGCGGCACCTGCGGGAGCGGGTCGAGCAGCTGCCGGAGGTGCGGTTCGTCGAACGCTGCGACATCGTGGACCTGGTCACCACCGACGACCGCACGCGGGTCACCGGGGCGCGGGTGCGCCACCTGGAGGGCGACGGCGGCGAGGAGGTCATCGAGGCCGACCTGGTGGTCGACGCCACCGGGCGGGGCTCGCGGACCCCCGCGATGCTGGAGAAGTTCGGCTACCCCCGGGTGCCCGAGGACCGCATCAAGATCAACCTTGGCTACGTCACCCAGCACTACGAGATGGACGACGACCCGTGGGAGGGCGACCTCGCCTTCATCCCGGTGGCCTTCCCGGACTCCCCGCGCGGCGCGATCTTCACCCAGACCGACCACGGCAAGGTGGAGCTGACCGTCTACGGCCTGCTCGGCGACCACCCGCCGACCGACCAGGAGGGCTTCTACGGCTTCGTCAAGTCGCTCTCCGTGCCGGACATCCACGAGGCGCTGCGCGGCGCCCGGCCCATCGACGAGCCCGTGGCCTTCCACTACCCGGTCACCCTGCGTCGGCGGTACGAGCGGATGTCCCGCCTGCCGGCCGGCCTGGTCGTCACCGGTGACGCGGTGACCAGCTTCAACCCGGTGTACGCACAGGGCATGACGGTGGCCGCGCTGTCGGCCCTGACGCTGCGCCGGCACCTGCGCCGGGACGCGGAGCCGGATCCCGCGGCGTACTTCCGGGACCTGGCCCGCAACGTCATCGACGCGCCGTGGGACATGACGACCACCGTCGACCTCGGCTTCCCCGGCGTGCCGGGGCACCGCCCCCTGAAGGTCCGGTTCCTACAGCGCTACCTCGCCCTGGTGCAGGCGGCGGCGACCCAGGACGCGAAGGTGACCACCGCGTACATGCGCGCCGCCGGGATGGTCGACCAGCCGCAGGCCCTGATGCGGCCCGCGACCCTGCTGCGGGTGCTCGTGGGCGCGCTGCGGCACCGCACCGGCGGCCAGGCCCGACAGCCGGCACTCGTGCGCCAGCGCTGAACGCCCGACGCCCGCGCGCCGGCGGAGGCCTGATCGCGCGGCGGCCCGGGGCGGCCCTGCCGTCCGCCGCCGCGCGATCCCCGGCCGGGGCCAAGACCCCCGAGACAGGCCAACCGGCAGGCCGTGCCGCCCCCGGCGCCCGACGGCGGCACACGGACGGACCGGGTCACCCGGACGGGCGTACGAATCGAGCCGCCCGCCCGGCCATTCGTAGCCGTCTACCCCGATTGGACGCGGCGGGGCTCCGGCAGAGATGGCCGTTTTCTCTCGGGCGGAGCCCGCTCGGCCGAAATCCGCGCCCGTCCGGCCGACCCGGCACCGCACCGGGACCGCCACCTCGACGGCCCTCAATAGGTGGTCCAGCCGGCCATCGAATGGACGCGCCAACCGCCGCGGAATCGACGACAAATCCGGCCGGCGACGGCGAATAACGCCTGGTACCGCCGATGCCACGCGCGGCGCAACCAAATCTGACGCTTTCCCAGCGCCACCGCGCGGCAGGCAGCGATTGCTCCTCTGGTGTCCGGTTGATGCGGGTTGAGGCCACCACTCTCCGCATTATCGGAGAACGCGCCGGCGGTCCGTCATGGTATCGCCGCCGTCACCACGCGCATTGACCACCGGCCCTCCCCCTGACTACTCTCTCATTGCTGCGGCACCTGGATGCCCACTCCGCCGACCTCGGCGTCCCGGCGCTCGTCCTTTAACGGGGGAGAATCGCATGCACCTGAGCGTGCAGGAATCTGTGGAAAGAGTCATCGACGCGATGGTTGCTAATCCCTCCGAGGAATTGAGCGTCGAGGACATGGCCCGCATCGCGCTGCTCAGCAAGTTTCACTTCACCCGCGTCTTCCAGCGATTCACCGGCATTTCGCCGGCGCGTTTCCTGTCGGCCGTGCGGCTCCAGGCGGCGAAGCGGCTGCTGACCAGCACCGACCTGACGGTCGCCGACATCAGCGTCCGTGTCGGCTACAACAGCGTCGGCACCTTCAGCACCCGGTTCACCAGGAGCGTCGGGCTCTCCCCGACCGCCTTCCGCCGGCTCGGCGGTCTCGCCCCGGTGATGTTCACCCGCCCCCGCCCGACGCTGGCCAACACCATCACCGGCACGGTCCGCGGCACCGCCCCCCGCGGGCCGATCTTCATGGGCGTCTTCCCGCACCGCATCCCCGAGGGCACGCCGGTCAACTGCACCGTCCTCGACGAGCCGGGGCCCTACCGCTTCACCGGCATCCCCAACGGCACCTGGCACGTCCTCTGTCACGCGGTGTCGGGGCACCCGCTGGAGCTGAGGCACGAGGACGTGGCGGTCGCCACCGCCGGGCCGATCACGGTGTACGGCAACCGCACCTACCGGCTCGACCCGCAGCTGTTGCCGGTCTCCAAGCTCGACCCGCCGGTCCTGATCGCGCTGCTCGACAGCCGGGAGGGCTCGCTGCGGCGCGCCCGGGAGCGGGCCCTGGCCCGCTGAACTGCCGGTCCGGCGCCGAGGGGCGCGGTCGGAGGTGTCCGCACGGCGGAGGGGCGGGTGCGGCGGTGAGCCTCCCCCACAGGTGAGAGGCGCCGTCACGGCCCACGTCCGCCGCCCACGCGAACGCCCCCCGAACGGGGAGGACAGGGCCCTTGGCAAGCCCTGTCCTCCCCGTTCGGGGGGCACCGCGCGGGTCGGCGCGCGAGCCGCGCGGTGCCCGCTGCGAGCAGCTTCGGCGGCGCTCGGTGGACGACGGCCGGGGAGCAGGTCAGATGTACTGGGTGTTCGGGGGCAGGCCGCAGGCCAGCCGCCCGTAGAGCTCGAAGTTGGTGTCCGGGTGCATGATGGCGTGCAGGTTCAGTGCCTTGATGTCGCGCTCGATGCGCTGGATCGGCACGTCGTTGTACAGGGAGGTGCCGCCGCTGGCGCCGGCCAGCACGTCGGCCGCCTCCTTGGCCCGCAGGCAGACGGCGCCGAGGTCCAGTCGGGCCCGGGCGCGCTCCTCCAGGGTCCAGGCGTCGCCGCTGGCCGCCTTCGAGTCGATGCTGTCGGCGGTACGCATGACGTGGAACCGCGCCTCGTCCACCCGCACGGTCGCGTCCGCCACCTGAAGGTGGGTCAGCGGCGCGGCGCTCTGCTCCGCGTAGTCGGTGTAGGTGATCTTGCGGCCGGGCAGCCGCTCCAGGAACGCGTCCCTGGCGCCCTCCGCCAGGCCGTACGCGACCGCGCCGACCGTGGTGCAGGCGATCGGCATGAACGGCGAACGCCACATCGGCGAGCCCGGGTCCTGCTGGAGCGGGTGCGCACCGACGATCACCGGGCCCATCGGCAGCACCCGCTGCGCCGGCACGAAGACGTTCTCGGCGACGGTCGTGACGCTGCCGGAGCCGCGCATCCCGACGGTGTGCCAGTCGTCGACGACCTGCAGGTCGCTCATCGGGATCAGCACCATGACCGGCTCGTACTGCCCGTCGGGGGTGGGCCGGACGGCGGCGTTGACGTTCCAGGCGCTCTGCTGGGCGCCGGTGTTGAACGCCCACTTGCCGTTGAGGTGGTAACCGCCGTCGGTGGGCACCGCCACGGCGCTCGGGCTGAGGATGCCGCTGATCCGCACGTCCGGATCCTCGAAGACCTCGTCGCGCACCGAGTCCGGGAAGAGTCCCGTCATCCAGCTGCTGATCAGCCACACCGCCGCGGTCCAGCCGGCCGAGCCGTCGCCGCGCGCGAGCTCGGCCACCACCTCGGTGACCGTACGCATGTCCGACTCGTAGCCGCCGTGGCGCAGCGGCACCCGCATGCGCAGCAGGCCGGAGCCGGAGAGCGCGGCGAGGGTCTCGTCGGTGAGCTGCCGGCGCTCCTCCGACGCCTGCGCGTTGGCGCGCAGCAGGTTGCCGAGCTCGGTGGCGCGGCCCACCAGCTCGGTGCGCGACGGCGTGGTGACTGTCTCCATCGATCCTCCTCAGGGCAGCACGGCAGAGGACCCGCAACCCGCCGGGCCATCGCTTCTCGTGCGTGGGATTGCCGGCGGTTCCACACCGGCCTGCGTGTCGACTCTGGCAGCTGGGCCGGAGACGACGCATCTTCCGCAATGCTCAGCCCCGGGCCGGGCGCGCCGGCGCCTGACCGAGCTCGGCCAGGCGGCGGGTGTCCACCTTGCCGGTCTCGTTACGGGGCAGCGCCCCCGGTATGACCCGGAAGGTCATCGGCAGCAGCACGTGGCCGAACCGCCGCCGCACGTGCGCCCGCCACTGCGAGGCGGACGGCTCCTCGCGGGGCACGACGTACGCGACCAGCCCGGTGACGATGCCGTCGGCGCCGGCGACCGCCTGCACCGCGCACTCGGCGACCGAGTGGTGCCCGAGCAGCGCCGCCTCCACCTCGGCCAGTTCGAGCCGGTGCCCCTGGATCTTCACCTGCTGGTCGCGGCGGCCGCGGAACTCCAGCAGCCCGTCGGGCCGGCGCAGGCCGAGGTCGCCGGTGCGGTACCAGGGTCCCGGGCCATGACCCGGCACGGCCCGGAACGCCGGGTGGTCGCGGCCGGTGCCGAGGTAGCCGGGGGTCACGTACGGGCTGCGGACGACCAGCTCACCCACCTCGCCGGGCGGGCACTCCCGATCGAGTTCGTCGAGCAGCAACACCTCCCTGCCGGGGATGGGCCGCCCGATGGGGACCGGCCCCGAGCCGGTCCGCGCGATCCGGTGCCAGGTCGCGGCCACCGTCTCGGTCGGTCCGTAGAGGTTCACCAGCTCCAGCTCCGGGGCCGCCGCGTGCAGGCCCCGGACCAGGTCCTCGGGGACGGCCTCGCCCATCAGCAGCAGCCGCCGCAGCGTCAGCGGCGGCCGGGACGCGCCGGCGCTCTCCCGCAGCAGCTCACGGGCGAAGCTGGGCACGGTCTGCAGGACGTCGATCCGCTCCGCCGCCAGCCAGTCGAGCAGCCGGCCGGGGTGCACACGGACCGCCTCCGGCACCGGGCAGAGCTGCGCACCGGCCACCAGCGTCGCGAACGTCTCACACAGCGCCGGGTCGTGCTCCGGGGCCACCCACTGCGCCACCCGTACGCCCGGGGCGAGCCCGAACTCGGCGGCGAACCAGGTGCTGAACTGGGTCAGCGCGGCGTGCGTGTGCGGCACCCCCTTCGGCCGGCCGGTGGAGCCGGAGGTGTGCGCGACGTACGCCCACCCGTCCGCCGGGACGGCCGCCTCGGCCGGGTCGGCGTCCGGCAGGGCGGTCACATCCAGCAGCGGCGCGCCGGTGCGCTCGGCGTACCAGGCGACGAGTTCGTCGTCGGTGCCCCCGGTCAGCACCGCCGCCGGGCGTACGTCGTCGAGGATCGCCCGGCCGCGCTCGCCGGCCGCGGCGGTGCCGGACCAGACCAGATGGGCGCCGGCGCGCAGCACGCCGAGCAGGGCCGCGTAGCGGTCGGGGCCCGCGGGCACCCGTACGGCGACGGGCCGGCCGGCGAGCCCGTGCAGGGCGGCGGCGATCCGGGCGGCCCGCCGGTCGAGGTCGCGGGCGGTGACCGGGCCGGTGCTCCAGCACACGGCGGTGGCCTCCGGGGCCAGCTCGGCGCGGTGCCGGACGAGGACGTGCACCGGGGCGCCGGGCGGGGGCGGGCTGGCGGCGGTCATGGCGGAAACCTCCACTGGGGACGGACTCTGAAGAAGTCTGGTCCGCGTGCACCGGGCCGGTCCTCTTCACGCGTGCGGCCCCTGCCGCAACGGGCACGCCGCGAGTTGCCGGGCGCGGGCACCAGGCGGTCGCCGGGGCCGACCGGGCCCAGCGCCCGGCCGCGCCGGTGCTCGTCGGCCACGTCGACCAGCCCCACCGTCGTCGGCCGCTCGGCGCCGGCGGAGCAGGCGGAGCAGGCGGAGCAGGCGGCCGCGTGGGCCGCCGTCGCCGGTGCTCCTGGCCGCCGTGCCGAGGCGGATCTGGAGGCGTCGCGGTCAGCCCTGGTGCAGCGTGGCGGTCCGGGAGCGCTCCGGTGACCACAGGTCCCCCACCGTCCAGCCGTCCAGGTCGTACTCGCTGAGGCACTGCTCGGCGAAGGCCTTGTAGGCGGCGATCTGCCCGGACGCGGTCTGGGCGTGCAGCAGCTCGACCCGGGTGTTCTCGTGATTGCCGGCGTAGTTGCGCTCGTAGAGCTCGTGCCGACCGCCGAACTCGGTGCCGGTGGCGTCCCAGAGCAGCTTCATCACCTTGACCCGCTGCTCGGCCGTGGAACCGTCCGAGCCACGCAGGAACCGGTCGAGGTAGGGCCGGATCTCGGGGTTGCGGAAGTCCTCCACGCCGGAGTTCACGTAGATCAGCCCGCTGGCCACGTCCTGTTGGATTATCTCCTTGACCCGCGGGTAGCCGATCTGCATGAACCACCGGTAGGCCATGCCGTACTGCGGGTTGGGCAGCAGCGCGCCGTTCTTCCAG
The DNA here is from genome assembly GCF_036906775.1 of Micromonospora sp. CPCC 205561. Classification (NCBI taxonomy): domain Bacteria; kingdom Bacillati; phylum Actinomycetota; class Actinomycetes; order Micromonosporales; family Micromonosporaceae; genus Micromonospora; species Micromonospora sp. CPCC 205561. The sequence continues at coordinate 18,376 of NZ_JBAKHV010000013.1, forward strand.
GCCACCGGATTGCGGGCGGCGGCGTCCGAGAGGCCCCAGAAGAGGTTCCGCCAGGCGAGCACCTCACCGACCCGGCTCTGCACCCCGCGGAAGTCCTTGGTGCCGGTCAGTTCGAGGGCCCTGACCAGCAGCCCGGCGATGAATTCGAGCTTGACGGCCAGCCGGGTGCAGCCGTGGAACGTGAACCGCTCGGCGAAACCGGACTGGCCGGCGAACATCTGCACCTTGCCGAGGTCGCCGTAGACGAAGACGTTCTCCCACGGCACCAGGACCTTGTCCAGGATGAGGATGGTGTCGTTCTCGTCGAGGCGCGACGAGAGCGGGTAGTCGAACGGGCTGCCCATCGCCGCGGCGGTCGCGCCGTAGGACGGCCGGCAGATCAGCTTCACCCCGGCCGCGCCCATCGGCACGGTGGCGATCAGTGCGAACTCCTTCTTGCGGATGGGCAGGCCGAAGTGCGCGATGAAGTTGTAGTGGCTCAGCGCCGATCCGGTGGCCACCACCTTCGCCCCGCTGACGATCAGCCCGGCGTCGGTCTCGCGTTCCACCCGGATGTAGACGTCCGCGACCTGGTCCGGGGCGCGGTTGCGGTCGACCGGCGGGTGCACGATGGCGTGGTTCCAGAAGAGCACCTTCTCCTGCGACTCGCGGTACCAGCGCTCCGCGTTGTCGCTGTAGGGGGCGTAGAAGTCGGCGTTGGCACCGAGGGTGCCCAGGAACGACGCCTTGTAGTCGGGGCTGCGCCCCATCCAGCCGTAGCTCATCCGGGCCCAGGCCGCGATCGCCCGCTGGTCGGCGACCATGTCCTCGACCGTGTGCGGGGTGCGGTAGAACGGATGCGTGAATCCGCCCGAGCCGGTGTCGGTGGGCGCCGTCAGCACCTCGCGGTTCGCCGGGTCGTGCAGCGCGTCGTAGAGCCGGGCGGTCATCCGGACGGGGTTGCGGAAGGCCGGGTGCGTGGTGACGTCCTTGACCCGCTCGCCGTAGAGGAGGACCTCCCGGTCGTCGCGCAGGCTCTCGACGTACTCGTCGCCGGTCAGCGGGCCGGTCACCGCGCTCCCCCTCCGAGACGCGCCTGGGTGAACAGCCGCGGGATCGCCGTGGTCATCGCCACGGCGAAGGCGTTGTGGGTGTGCATGGTGGACAGGTCCCGCCAGACCCGTTCGAGCCGTGTACCGGCGCGGATGGCGGCGCTGCCGGCGGTCGGCTGGAGGATCTCCTCGACCGCGCGCCAGCAGAGCTGGGCCGCCTCCCGGCAGATCAGCGCGAGCCGCAGGTCCTCCTCCAGGGTGAACTCCTCGGCGGGCCGGGCGCACAGCTCGTGCCAGCGGCGGGCCGCGGCGAAGACGGTGGTCTCGGCGGTGTCGATCAGGCCGCTGGCCCGGCCGTACCAGAGCTGGTAGTCGGGGTCCTGCACGCGCGCCGGGAACGGCGGGAACATCGTCTTCTGGGAGAACATCAGCTCGGTGTACGCGTCGAGCGCACCCTGCGCCATGCCGAGCGCGATGACCGCACCCTCCAGGCCCATCGAGCTGCCCGGCGCGCCGCCGTACTGGGCGTTCTCGTGCAGGTCACGCCCGGGCGTGCCACCGGTCACCGAGACCTCGCCGAGGTGCACCCCGAGGCGGCCGAAGTACTCCGGGATGCGCGCCCCGCTCATCCGGATGCTTTGCGAGCCGCTGCCCTTGAGGCCGAGCTGGCCGCCCCAGTCGTCGAGCATCTCCCACCGGTCGCGCGGCGCGACGAAGAGCAGCGGCTGCGGCGGGCCGCCGTCACCGTCGTCGACCAGCGCGTGGCCGATCAGGTGGGTGGCGTACGGCGCCCCGGAGCAGTACCGCCAGGTGCCGTCGAGGATCCAGCCGCCGTCCGGGTCGCGACGTGCCGTGCCGCCCGGGGCGATCGGGGCTGGCGCGATGAAGTCGCCGCCGGCGAACATGTCGGCCTGCGCCTGTTCGTCGAAGAGCGTGCCGGCGACCAGCGAGTGCGCCGCGCCGAGGCAGTACATCCAGCCGGTCGACGGACAGGCACGGGTGAGGATCTGGGCGATCCGCAGGAACACCTCGAAGTCGAACTCGTAGCCGCCGAAGCGCTTCGGCACCGTGACGCGGTAGAAGCCGGCGTCCCGGAACGCCCGGTGGGTGTCCTCGGCGTAGTAGGTTCGGTCCTCGGTCTCCTGCTGCCGGGCGATCAGCTCCGGCGCCATGGCGGTGGCCCGCTCGATCAGCGTGGCCGGGGTGATCCCCAGGTCAACGGCGTTCGCGGTGAGGGTCATGGGAAGAGCGTCCCATCGGCCCGAGCGGCCACACATCTCCTGCGATGCTCAACGGCGGCCCTCGTCCGGCCCCCGTCCCACCCCCGCACCGGGCGCGCCACGGCCACCGTGCCCACGGGGCCGTCGGTGGGTCGGCGCGGCCCGGCACCGGGGTCGGCGGCAGGGCCGTGACCGAATTCGGCGGTGCCGCGGGGCGACGCCCCCGGTACCGACCTCGTACTCCCGGTGGCGCGGGAGACCGGCCGGCTGCGCACCGCTCAGGACGGCGAGGGGTCGGGGCCCGTAGCCCGGCGCCGGTGCGTCGAGCGCCAGGCTGCCCGGGACGGCCCACCGCCGGGCCGCGTGCGCGGCCCGGCGGTGGGAGGCCCGAGGGTCTCGACGAACACGACGGGGGCTCATCCCACCGGTTGCCGGCCTCCGTCCGGAGCCGGCGCCACGGTGACCGGTACCCCGTTGAAGACGGCGTTGCCCGACGGCACGTCCAGCATCCCGCCGGTCAACTCGTTGGCGTTCACGCCGGCGTGCGCGGCGGCCACCCGCTGCGGCGTCCCGCCGTGCCCCCAGCCGTGCGGCAGGCTCACCACACCGGGCATGATCGTGTCGGTCGGCTCCAGCTCGACGACCAGTTCGCCGGAGGCCGAGCTGACCCGGGCCCGGTCGCCCAGGCCGAGCCGGGCCACGTCCTCCGGATGGATCTGCAGGGTGCAGCGGTTGCTGCCGCCGACCAGCCTCGGCACGTTGTGCATCCAGCTGTTGTTGGAACGCAGGTGCCGGCGGCCGATCAGCACCATCGGCGCCGGCGGACGTTCCATCGCCGCGCGCAGCCGGGCGGTGTCGTCGCCCAGCGGCTCGGGTGCCAGTTCGACCCGACCGGACGGGGTGCGCACGATCTCGGTCAGCCGGGGCTCGAGCGGCCCCAGGTCGATGCCGTTGGGCTGCTTCAGCAGCGCGGCCCGGTCGAGCCCGTACGGGCCCATCCGCAGCATCGCGTCGAGCAGCAGGTCCGGGCCGTCCTCGCCGTTGAGGCCGGCGCGCAGGGCGGCCGGATCGGCACCGGTCAGGGGCGTGCCGGGGATGGTGACCGCCGCACCGAGCATCGCCGAGAGCATCTGCTCGGGCAGGGCGGACGGGTCGGCCTCCGCGCCCAGGCCCATGGCGATCAGCGTCAGTCGCTCCAGGATCTCCGCCTCGGAGCGCTGCCCCGGCTCCAGCGGCAGCACCGCCGGGGAGTAGCGGGCGTAGTTGCGCACCTGGATGGTCGAGATGAGGAAGTCGTAGTGCGGCATCTGCAGGATCCGCGGCGGCGGCAGGATCACGTTCGCGTGCCGGGTGGTCTCGTTGACGTACGGGTCCACGGCGACCATGAAGTCGAGGCCGGCCAGCGCCTTGTCGAGGCGCCCGCCGTCGGGGGTGGAGAGCACCGGGTTGCCCGCGACGGTGACCAGGGCCCTGATCCGACCCGCCCCCGGCTGCTCGATCTCGTCGACCATGGTGGCCGCCGGGAACTCGCCGAGCGTCTCCGGCAGCCCGCGTACCCGGCTGTGCCAGCGGCCGGAGACGAACGGCTCGGGGCTCTTGTGCACCTCGGCCGTGGCGGGCCGGGCGAACATCACCCCGCCCGGCCGGTCGAAGTTCCCGGTCAGCACGTTCAGCACGTCGACCAGCCACTGCGCGAGCGTGCCGAACTCGGCGGTGCAGGTGCCGATCCGGGCGTACACGGCCGCCGTCGGGGCGGCGGCCAGCTGCCGCGCCAACCGGCGGACGACCGCCGCCTCGACACCGCAGAACGCCGCCACCGCCTCGGGGGTGAACGGGGCCGCCAGCTCCCGCAGCCGGGCCAGGCCGGCGACCGGCACGCCGATCGAGGTGAGCCCCTCCGCCAGCAGCGTGTGCACCATCGCGAACAGCAGCGCCGGGTCGCTGCCGGGGCGGACGAAGACGTGCTCGTCGGCGAGTTCGGCCGTACGGGTGCGGCGCGGATCGATCACGACGACCCGGCCGCCGCGGCGGCGCAGCTCCGCGAGCCGGCCCGCGAAGTCGGGCGCGACGCAGAGCGACCCGTTGGAGACGGCCGGGTTGGCGCCGATGATCAGCAGGTGCTCGGTCCGGTCGAGGTCGGGCACCGCCACCGCCCACGGATCGCCCATCATGAGGCCGCACGCGACGTGCTTGGGCATCTGGTCCACGGTGCTCGCGGAGAAGATGTTGCGGGTGCCCAGCGCCTGGCCCAGCGGCCCGCGGTAGAGGATCCCGGCCATCGTGTGGAAGGTGGGGTTGCCGAAGTAGAGCGCCAGCGCCTCGCGGCCGTGCTCGGCGACGACCCTTTCGATGCCCCGGGCCACCTCGGCGAAGGCCTCGTCCCAGTCGACGGCACGCCAGGAGTCCCCGTCGCGGACCACCGGGCCGGGGAGCCGGTCCGGATCCTCGTCCAGGCGGCCGATGCTGGCCCCCTTCGGGCAGAGGTAGCCCCGCGAGAACGGGTCGTCGGCGTCGCCGGTGACGGAGGTGACGCGGTCGTCGGCGTCGAGGGTGAGGCGCAGCCCGCAGGAGGTCTCGCAGAGCGGGCAGGTGCGGTACGCCGTCCGGGTGCCCATCACGGCCTGCCGACCGGCGCGTCGGGGGCGGCGCCGGGCGCCTCGTCCGGGTCGGGCGCCCGCAGCGCGGGCCGCCCCGGGGCGAGCACCGGCCGGGTGCCCGCGCCCCGCGCGCGGTACGCCTCGGCGCGCGGGGCCTCGCGCCGCCCGACGACGTCCGCCGGCGCCTGCTGGACTTCCGGGATGACGGTCATGTCGGATCCCTCCTCAGTTGAGTTCGACGCCGGCGTCGAGCAGAGCGTTCAGCAGCGTGCCGCGTTCGAGCTCGGCGGCGACCAGTTCGAGGTCGTCGGCCATGTAGCGGTCGTCGTCGAGGGTGGGCACCAGCGACCGGACGGTGTCGTAGACGACCCGGGCGCCCGGGCTGAGGCCGTCGAGGCGCCCGGAGATGTCCACCGCCTGCGCGGCGGCCAGGAACTCCAGCGCGAGGATGATGTTGTTGTTGCGCAGCACCCGGCGGGCGTTGCGGGCGGCGATCAGGCCCATGCTGACGACGTCCTGGTTGTCGCCGTTGGAGGGCACGCTCTGGGTGCTGGCCGGGGCGATCGTGCGGTGCTCGGCGATCAGCGCGGTGGCCGGGTACTGGGCGCCGGCGAAGCCGCTGTGCAGGCCGGGCTCGCCCTTGACCAGGAACTCCGGCAGGCCGTAGCTGAGGTGCCGGTTCAGCAGCCGGTTGCTGCGCCGCTCGGAGAGCACGCCGAGCTGGGTGAGCGCGATGGTCAGGAAGTCCATCACGAAGGCGACCGGCTGGCCGTGGAAGTTGGCGCCGTGGAAGATCTCGCGGTCGGTGAAGAACAACGGGTTGTCGTTGGCGGAGTTGAGCTCGATCTCGAGCTTGAGCTGGGCGTGGCTGAGGGTGTCGCGGACCGCGCCGATCACCTGCGGGATGGCCCGCAGCGAGTACGCCTTCTGCAGGTAGACGTCGGTGCGGTGCACCCCGGAGCCGTTGCCGTTGGCGTTCTCCTTGCTGGCCGCCACCTGCCTGCGCAGGTCCGCGTGCTCCACGGTGAGCCGGCTGCCGTTCATCAGCGCGCGCATGTTCGCGGCGCTGGCGATCTGCCCGGCGTGCGGACGGGCGATGTCGTGGCCCTCCGGCTGGAACGGGCTCATCGAGCCCTGCAGCGTCTCGACGACCAGCGCCGCGGCGATCTCGGCGTGCCGGGCCTGGCCCAGGGCGTGCGAGGCCACCAGGGCACCGACGCCGGTCATCGCCGAGGTGCCGTTGATCAGGGCGAGTCCCTCCTTGAAGCGCAGCCGCAGCGGCTCGATGCCCATCGAGCGCAGCACGGGGCCGGTCGGCACCTTCTTGCCGTCACGCAGCAGGTAGCCCTCGCCGATCAGCGTGCTGGCGATGTGCGCCAGGGGGGCGAGGTCACCGCTGGCGCCCAGCGACCCGATCTCGGGCACGGCCGGGGTGAGGCCCTCGTTGAGGTAGAGGGCGAGCCGCTCCAGCACCAGCGGGCGAACGGCCGAGTGCCCCTTGGCCAGGGCGTTCAGCCGGGCGACGACCACCGCCCGGGCCTCGGGCTCACTGAACAGGGGGCCGACGCCGGCGCTGTGGCTGCGTACCAGGTTGGTCTGCAGCTCGGTCTCCTTGGCGGTGTCGACCAGCATGTAGATCATCTCGCCGTAGCCGGTGGTCACCCCGTAGACGGGAATGTTCTGCCGGACGGTCTCCTCGAACTGCGCCCGGCTCGCGGCGGCGCGTTCCAGCACCTGCGGGCCGAGCGAGACCCGCGCGCTGTCCTCGGCGACCCGACGCACATCCGGCACGCCGAGCGTCTCGCCATCGACATCGACACGGACATCGCTTCCGACCATGGTCATTTCCGCTCCCGGGGGGTGGTGTTTCCAACAGGGCCGCGGCGTGCGGCGTGGGTACGCGTCGATTCTCATCACCGCCGGGTCACCCCCCGCACCTTCGTGATTGCCCACCGTCCGGCGCGGCCGACGGTCGCGCACGACAGGAGAGGTCCCACCCGGACGGGCGCTCGGCTTCGCGGCCCGGTCCACGTCCCGGCGGTGGAGGGCGGGCACGCGGCCGGGGTCCGTTACGCCCCCCGGACGGGCCACCACGTCGTCGCGCTGCTCGTACCGTCCGATGCGCGCGCAGCTCAGGCCGCGCCGGGGAGCTGGGCACGACCGCCGCGTCGGGAAGCTGGGCACGACCGCCGCGGCGTGCGCCGCGCGGGCCGGTACCGGGGGGGTGCCGTGGGGCGCGGGGCCGGAGCACGCGCGTCACCGCAGGGGGACCGCGCCGCGGGCGCCTGGAGACGTGCTACGGCGGGCCGGCCGGGCGGCCGGAGACGATCGCGGGCCTGTTCGGGTCCAGCACGCCGCCGCTCAGCGACGCCCGTACCCCCGACCGTCTCGTCCGGGCCGCGTCCGGCGGCCACCGGGGCGGCGGGTGGCCCGCGCCACGGCGCGCAGAACTCGGACGGTACGCGGGCCGCCCCGCCGCGGGCGGGGGCCGGCGGCGCGACCCACCGCCGCCGGCCCTCGACGCTCAGGACCGCCGGCGCCTAGGTCAGCCGGACCGGAAGCGCCTCGCGGCCGTTCATGATGAACGTGCCCTGCGACGTGAGCTGCTCTGGCGCCACGCCGAGACGCAGGCCGGGGAAGCGCAGGAAGAGCGACTCCAGGGCGATGCGGGCCTCCAGGCGCGCCAGCGTCGGGCCGACGCAGCGGTGCGCGCCGTGTCCGAACGCCACGTGCCGCTTGTCCGCCCGGCGGGCGTCGTACTCGCCGGCGTCGGCGCCGTGCAGCTCCGGATCGCGGCCCGTCGCCGCGAAGCTGACCACGACCGGGTCGCCCCGCCGCACCCGGACGTCGTCGACGGTCACGTCCTCCACCGCGAAGCGGAACGGCAGGTGCGCCACCGGGGCGTCCGCCCGCAGCGTCTCCTCGACCACGTCGTCCCAGGAGATCGTCCCGTCCCGCAGCAGGTCGCGCTGGTCGGGCCGGGTCAGCAGCGCCGCGGCGGCGTTGGTGATGAGGTTCTTGGCCGGCTCCGTGCCCGTGTTCAGCAGCAGCAGCACCATGCTCACCAGTTCCGCGTCCGCCTCGGCGCCCTCGTCCGCCTGCGCCGAGATCAGGTCACTGATCATGTCGTCGCCGGGCTCGCGGCGCTTCGCCGCCACCACGGCCGCGACGTTGCCGCGTACGCGGGCGAACGCCGCCGCCATCTCCTGCGGGCTCGCCTGCACGTAGCCCGCGCCGGCGAGGATGCCGTCCTGGTCGGCCGGGGGCAGGCCGAGCAGCTCCGCCATCACCTGGGACGCCACCGGATGGCCGTACCAGGCCTTCAGGTCGACGAGCCCGTCCGGCTCCCCCGCCGCCCGCGCCGCGAGGTCGTCGAGGGCCCGCGTGACGAGGCGTACGATGCGCGGCTGCATGGCCGCCACGCGGTGGGCGGTGAAGGCGCCCGCGACGAGACGGCGCTGGCGCGCGTGCGGCTCCCCGTGGGCGGTCGACATGTTCTCCATCCGGGCCCAGACGATCAGCGGGGAGTCGGCGTCGACGGTGCCCTCGACGTACGCGGGCCAGTGTTGGCGGGCGTCCTTGGAGAACCGCTCGTCCGCCAGTACGCGCCGGGCGGTCTGGTAGCCCGTCACCGACCAGGCCGCCACTCCGCCGGGCAGTTCGACCCGGGCGATGGGCCCGCGCTCACGGATGCGGGCCGCCTCGCCGTGAATGTCCCGGCCGGTGCCGTCGATGACAATGGGCGGGTCTCTGTCCATGACGTCTCCAAACGTGTCGCGGTGTGGTGGAGCGGTGCCTCGACGAGGTCCGCCCGGGCCCCGCCGGACACCACCACGGCCTGCTGCTCCGGCGCCGCCCGCTCCCCCACACCTCGTCCACACGAGCTGACTCCATGGTGGAGACCGCCGGCCGTCGCGGGCCACTTCGACGGTGCGCTCTGCGGCGGCGACCCGACGGGCAGGCGTCAGGCGGCGGCGAGCGTGCGGAGCCGCTCGCCGCCGGGGGGCGGCCGGGCGGGCACGGCGCCGGCCGGGTCGGCGGCACCGTCAGTGGATGCGGCGTCCCCGCGCGTCCGGCACCCCCGACTTGCGGAAGAAGTAGCTGTTGAGCTGATCCCGCCACTGCGTGGCGCTGCGCAGCTGCTCGTCGAGGAGTTCACCGACCCGGTCGTGCAGGGCCGGGTCGACCAGGCCGGCGAGCGACCGCCACCGCCGGCGCATCAGGGCCACCTCCCGCACCCCCGCGAAGTGGGTGTCGTAGATGTGCTGGATGACGGTGGACCCGCTGTGCAGCACGTGCCCGTAGGGAACGTGGTGGAAGAAGAGCAGCAGCTCGTCCGGGCACCGCTCGCGCGACTCGTACACCTCCGCCCAGGGCCGCGGGTACTGGCCGGTGAAGCCGGTGCCCGACGCGCGGGTACGGTCCACGCCGACGCCGTCCCGGTCGGCGAAGTGGTAGGTGCCCCAGGGCGTGTACTCGTACCCGTCGACGTCCGGGCCGTAGTGGTGCCCGGGGCGGACCATGAAGCCCACGCCCAGTGGGGCGGTGTACCGCTCGTAGGTGCGCCAGGAGTCGTCGAGGATGGCGTGCAGCGTCTCGCGTACCCGCTCGGGGGCCTCGGTCGTCGGGGGCGGGAAGGTCAGCCCGATCCACTCGTCGAGGACCGCGCGGGGGTCCAGGCGGGGGTCCCAGGCCAGCCGGCCGAAGGCGTAGAGGTTCGCCTGGGCCAGGGGGTGCCCGGTCCAGAAGAAGTCGTCGCCCACGTTGGAGACGCCGACCAGGCCGCCGCCCTCCCCCGCCTCGCCGGCGACCACGTCGGCGACCGTCCTGCCGGCGGGGCCCCACGGCGCGAACCGCAGCACCTCGCTCCACCAGGGGGCCAGGTGGCAGACGTGCCGCTGCTGGCCGGTGTACTCCTGTGTCACCTGCAACTCCACCGCCAGCCGGGTCGCCGGCATCGCGGCGAGCACCGGGGAGACCGGCTCGCGCACCTGGAAGTCCATCGGGCCGAACTTCACCTGGAGGACGACGTTGTCCCGGAACCGCCCGTCGAGCGGGGCGAAGTGGTCGTACGCGGCCCGGGCCCGGTCCGTGGAGCGGTCCCGCCAGTCCTGACGGTGGTCGTAGACGAAGGCCCGCCAGTGCACCTCTCCCCCGTGCGGGGCGAGGACCCCGGCGAGCAGGTTCGCCCCGTCGGCGTGGCCGCGCCCGTACGTGAACGGGCCGGGTTGTCCCTCGGAGTCGGCCTTCACCACGTAGCCGCCGAAGTCCGGGATGCGCTCGTACACCCGCCGGGTGACGGCGGTCCACCAGAGCCGCACCGTCTCGTCCAGCGGGTCGGCCGTCGGCAGGCCGGCGAGCACCACGGGGGCCGCGAACGTGACCGACAGGTGCACCCGGATGCCGTACGGCCGCAGGGCGTCGGCGATCTCGGCCACGTCGCCGAGCCGGTCGGTGAGCAGCCGGGCCTCGACGGCGTGCACGTTGACATTGTTCACCGAGATCGCGTTCACGCCGCAGGCCGCCAGCAGCCGCCCGTACTCGCGCACCCGGGCGAGGTCGCGGCGCGCGACGCCGGCGCGCCAGAAGATCGAGCCGCCCGCGTAGCCCCGCTCGACCTGCCCCATCACCGGGTGGACGGCCACGTTGTCCCAGTGGTCGAGCATGCGCCGGCGCAGTGCCGGCCGGTGCCGGCGCGCGCGGCGGGGGCCGGCGAAGGCCGCCGCGCCGAGACGGACCACGTGGAACAGGCCGTGCAGCAGGCCGGCCGGGGCGTCTGCCAGCACCACGGTCACCCCGCCCGTGCGGGCCAGCAGGAACCCCTCGTCGCCGAGCGCCTCGTCGCCCGCCGGCGCTGTCGCCGTCGCCGTCCGCGTCGCCTCCGCCGCCGGGTTGGGCAGCGGGCCGGCGCCGCGCAGCGCGAGCACCAGGTCGACGTCGACGTCCCAGGACGGGGTGTGCCACATCCGCCCGCCGTAGCGGGTGCAGGCCCGGCGGACCTCGTCGAGGACCGTGTCGACGAGCAGGCCCTCGCCGTGCACCAGGACACGGCGCGCGCCGACGTCCCGGAACGCCTCCGGCGGCAGCCAGGCGGCGTGCGCGGGCGGCTGGCCCGGGCGCGCGGGCGTCGCGGTCGCCGGCACCGCCCCGGCATCGGGAGGCCGGCTCACGCGGTGAACTCCTTGCGGATCCGCTCGGTCATCGGGTCGCTGATCCGCAGGAACGCCAGGACGAAGAGCGCCCCCGACATCGCCAGCACCGCCTCGGAGAAGACCGCGGTGACCCCGGCCGCCGCGGCGAGCAGGGCGAGGTTGCCGAGGGTGACGCCCCGGGCGCGGACCAGGAAGTACAGGGCCAGCCGGGCCACGTCGCGGGTCCGGAAGGTGAACAGGGAGGTGACCACCAGGGCGTTGGCCGCGCAGAGCGCCACCGCCACCGCGACGAGCAGCAGCAGCGCCGCCCACCAGGGCGGGACGGCCGCGGCGGCCAGGTGGGCGAGGTTCACCGCGACGACGGTCAACCAGAGCAGCGCCGGCACCCAGACCCGCAGCGCGCCCGGCAGGTTGTCGCGGTAGCCCCGCCGGAACAGGGCGGCCGGGCGCAGGTCCGTCGGGTCCGGGCGCTGGTGGCGCAGGGCGTAGAGCGCGGCGGAGACCGCCGGCCCGACGGGGACCAGGCAGGCCGCGGCCAGCGGCAGGTTGCTGGCGTCGCGGTCGAGCAGGAGGAGCGGGAGCAGGCCGGGCAGGGTGGTGAGCAGGAGCAGCAGCTCGACGACCAGCAGGGTGTGCACGAGCGCGGTGAACCGGCCGAGGGGCCCGTCGCCGAACTGCCGCCCGCTCCGCGTCGCGTCGCTCACGGCCGCTGCTCCGGGTCGGCACCGGCCGGCCGGCCGAGCAGCCGGCCGCCGTCCCACCAGGGCGGGGTCTCGTCGCGTACGGGCGTGATCTCGACGAGGGTGACCTCGTGCCGGGCGAGGGTGAGATCGACGTCGACCCGTCCGGCGGTGACCGGCAGGGCGCGGTGGGTGCGGGCCGGTTCGGCGGCCTCGCGGAGCGCGTCGAGCTGCCGGGGCAGGGGCGAGCGCGGGCGGCCCATCTCGCCCCAGGCCGCCCAGGCGTTGCCGGCCTCCTCGCCGACCGACGAGCGGAGCAGGAACGCCGACGTGACGCCGGGCGGGCCGAGCGGGACCGACAGGGCGAGCGGGTGCCGGTCGGGTGCGGGGGCCCGACCGGTCACGTCCACCGGGGACCAGGCCAGCACTGCGAGCCGGCCGTCGGGGTGCCGGGTGACCAGGTGGTCGGGCCCGCGCGCCAGCACCTCGTCGCCGAGGCGGGCCATGAACGCGTACAGGTGGTAGGTGGGTTTCTTGATCTGCCGGTGGGTGAGCAGCCCGAACCCGCCGTGGAACAGCGCGGTCGGCACGCCCTCCTCCTCGAAGACGTCGCTGAAGGTCCAGTAGGAGAAGGAGTCGACCAGCTCGCCGCCGCCGGCGAGCACGGGGGCGAGGTACGCCGCGTGGAACGCCGTGTCGTGGACCGGGTTGTCCGGCCGGTAGGAGGAGTTGAACTCGGTGACGTGCACGGGCAGCTCCGCCAGCGCGGTGCCCCGCAGGTGCCGGCGGGCCGCGCCGAACTGCGTCAGGAGTTCCGCGGCCGGGGCCAGGGTCTGGTGGGTGCCGAACGGCACGTGCTGGGCGGGCCCGGAGGTGTAGGCGTGCCGGCTGACGAAGTCGACCGGCACGTCGCGGTCGGCCACGAACTCGGCGAAGGGCACCAGCCACTCGTCGGCGCCGGGCGAGATGGCCGGGCCGCCGACCTGTAGCGCGGCGTCTACCTCCTTGACCGCGCGCGCCGACACCTCGTACAGGCGGTGGTACGCCTGCCGGTCGGCGCCCGGCCAGAAGTTCGGCAGGTTTGGTTCGTTCCACACCTCGATCGGCCAGCCCCGCACCTCGGCGAGGCCGTACCGGTCGACCAGGTGGGCCACCGTGGCGCGGACCAGGTCGGCCCACTCCGACCAGGAGGCCGGCGGGGTGACGTTGCCCCGCCACCAGAACACCGTCTGGTCGCCGGAGGCGAGACCCGAGGGCATGAAGCCCAGCTCCACGAAGGGCCGGATGCCGAGGGCGAGGTACGCGTCGATCACCTGGTCCACGTACGTGAAGGCGTGGTGCACCCGGCGGGCGCCCCGGTGCTGGTAGGGGCGGTGCACGCCGACGCCGTCGCTGAACAGCCCGTGGGCGCGCAGGTGCCGGAAGCCGATGTCGCGCTGCACGAGGGCCAGGGAGTCCTGGTAGTCGCGGCGCAGGGCGAGCTCGAACCGGCCGGCGCCGACGCAGGCGCGCCAGGCGTCGGTCAGCCGGCCGGTGGGCTGGTCGTCGACGGTGATGCGCATCGTTCTCCTCCGCTGTCCGGCGCGCCGGTGGCCGCCGGTCCGGCCGGGCCCCGTGTCCCCGGCCGGCCCGGGTGCTCAGCCGTTCTCCTTCTGGAAGCGCTCGTGCGCCTTGTTGACCAGCTCCAGGTAGGCGTCCATGTTCTTGCCCCTCAGCTCGGTGACGTAGGTGTCCCACTCGGTGAGGGGCCGCTGCCCGAGGATGAACTTCAGCGTGTTCTGGGTGACGAAGTCCTTCAGCGGGGTCTCCCAGAGCGACGCCTGTTCCCGTTCGGAGTCGGTGAGCGGGTACGGCGGCGCCACCCCGACCGGCTTGCGCGCGTTCATCGCCCGCTGGAACTCCAGCTCCTCGGGGGAGAAGAAGGACTGCACCAGTTCGAGCTTGCCGCCGTAGGTGAAGACCCCGTTGTAGAAGCCGAAGTCCTTCTGCAGGTGTCTGCCCGCCCTGGGGTTGAGCCCGAGGACGTTGACGTCGGGGACGAGGGCCCGCCTGCCGGAGCCGTCCCTGGTGTAGGTCGTCCCCTCCACGCCCCACCTGGCGAACTCCTGGCCGGCGTCGGAATACCACAGCCAGTCGATGAACTGCATCATGGCGACGAAGTTCCGGCTGTCGCGGGCCTTCTTGGAGATCATGATGCCGCTCTCCAGGCGGCTCGCGGGGTTGATCTCCCCCGCCGGGCCGACCGGCAGCGGGATCTTGACCAGCTTGGCGTTCGGCAGGGTCTTCGCGAGGTCCGGTCGGTTCTCGTTGACCAGGGTCTGCGCGTTGGCGCCGATGACGAACGACTTGCCGTTGGCGAGCTTCTGGCGCGCGGCGTCGTCGGTCTGGGTGAAGCTCTCCGGGTCGAGCAGCCCCTCGGCGACGAGCTTGTGGAGGTACTGGAGCATCTGCCGGTACTGCTCGGTGGCACCGGTGTAGGTGAACCTGCCGGCGGCCGCGTCCCAGGAGGCGTGCTGGTAGCTCCAGCCGGCCTGGGTGCCGAAGGACGCGCCGACGATGTTCAGCAGGTTGCCGCCCGGGGTGGGCTTGGCCCACCGCTCGGAGAGGGGGTACGTGTCCGGGTACCTCGCCTTCATGGCCTTGAGCACCGTGTGCAGCTCGTCCCAGGTCTTCGGGACCGGGAGGCCGAGCTGGTCGAGGACGTCCTGCCGGATCGCCAGCGAGTACTCGTGGGTGGGCTTCTCGTGCACCCCCGGCAGGAGGTAGAACTTGCCGTCGGACTGGCGCAGCGTGTCGATCTCGGGCTGGAGCCGCCACTTGTCGATCTTGTCCTTGAGGTGCGGCATCAGGTCCAGGTAGTCGCTCACCGGAAGGATCGCGCCCGAGGAGACGAACGCGTTCTCGGCCGGGTGGTAGGTCTTCGGGATGATCGGCGGGGCGTCGCCGGCGCCGATCAGCAGGCTGCGCTTCTGTTCGTAGTCGCTCAGCGGCACGGCCACCGGCTCGAGCCGCACGTTGGTCCGCCTGGTCAGCTCCGACCAGAACGGCCACTCGTCCTTGAGCGGATAGAAGGAGTGGTTGTTGTAGAGGATGGGGAAGGAGATCGTCTCGGTGGCCTTGAACTGGTCCCCGACGCCGTACTCGGCCATCGCGCCGGCCCGGTTGCCGGAGAGGTCCTTGCTCTGCGGGGCGTCCTCCGAGCAGGCCGCGAGGCCGAGCATCAGCAGGCCGACGGCGGTGGCCGCCGCGCGGCGGCGCGTTCTGTGGGGCATGGCCGTCCTTTCGGTGGTGGGGTGTGCGGGTACGGGACGGAACCGGGTGCGCGCGGCCGGGCTACCCCTTGACCGCGCCGAGCATCACGCCGGAGACGAAGTACCGCTGGATGAAGGGGTAGACCGCCAGGATCGGCAGGGTGGTGAGCACGATGGTCACCGCCTGGAGGGTGGCCGCGGCCTGGACCGCGTCGGCGTCGGCCACCCCGCCGGCGGACTGGGCGCCGGTGGCGCCCGCGATCAGGTTGCGCAGGTAGACGGTGACCGGGAACATCTCCTGCTGATCCAGGTAGAGGAAGGCGGTGAACCAGGAGTTCCAGAGGGACACCGCGTAGAACAGCACCATCGTGGCGACGACGGCCTTCGAGAGCGGCAGCACGATCCGCAGCAGGATGCCGTACGTGTTCAGGCCGTCGACCGCGGCGGCCTCCTCCAGCTCGACCGGCAGGCCCTCGAAGAACGCCTTCATCACCAGCAGGTTGAACACGTTGATGGCGTTGGGCACGACGACGGCCCAGAGGGAGTTCTTCATCCCCAGGCTGGTGATCAGCACGTAGTTGGGGATCAGCCCGCCGGAGAAGAACATGGTGAACACCGCGACGCCGACGAGCGCGCCGCGCCCGCGCAGCCGCGGCTTCGACAGGACGTACGCGTAGCAGGTGGTCAGGACGATCGAGATGCACGTGCCGACGACGGTGTAGACGACGGTGTTGCGGTAGTTGGTCCAGAACATCGAGTCCGACACGACCAGCTCGTACGCGGTGAGGTCGAACCCGCGCGGGACGAGGTTGACCCGGCCGGCGATGAGGTAGGCCTCGTCGCTGAGCGAGCGGGCCACGATGTTGACGAAGGGGTACAGCGTCACGATCACCACGCCGGTCAGGACGAGCGCGTTGGCCGCCTGGAAGACCCGGCGTCCCCGGGTCGGCCGGATTCCCACCCGCCTGCCGCCGCTCGGCGCGCCGCCACCGGTCCGGGCCGTCACCACAGGCTCGTCCCCACCGTGCGGCGGGAGATGGTGTTCGCCGTCAGGACCAGGACCAGTCCGATCACCGCCTCGAAGAGGCCGATGGCGGCGGCGTAGCTGAAGTTGCTGGACTCGAAGCCCATCCGGTAGAGGTAGGTGGAGAGCACGTCGGCGGTCGGGTACGTCAACGGGTTGTAGAGCAGCAGGATCTTCTCGAACCCGACCGCCATGAACGCGCCGATGTTGAGGATCAGCAGCGTGACCATGGTCGGCCGGATGCCGGGCAGCGTCACGTGCCAGGTCTGGCGCCACCGGCCGGCACCGTCGATCCGGGCCGCCTCGTAAAGGTCGTCGTCGATGCCGGTGAGGGCGGCGAGGTAGAGGATCGTGCCCCAGCCGACGGTCTGCCAGACCTCGGAGGAGACGTAGACCGCCCGGAACCACTCCGGTCGCTGGAGGAACGGCACCGCCTCGCCGCCGAGGCCGCGCACGATCTGGTTCACGGTGCCGTCCACGCTGAGCAGCTGCATGACCATGGCCGCCACGATCACGATCGACAGGAAGTGCGGCAGGTAGGAAACGGACTGCACGAAGCGCTTGAGCCGGCGGACCCGGACCTCGTTGAGCAGCAACGCCAGCACGATCGGCAGCGGGAAGCAGAACAGCAGGGTCAGCGCCCCCAGCACCAGGGTGTTGGTGAAGACCTCCCAGAACGTCGGGTCGGCGAGGAACATCCGGAAGTACCGCAGACCCACCCAGTACTCGCCGAAGACGCTGCCGCCCGGCTCGAACCGACGGAACGCGATGACGTTGCCGGCCATGGGCAGGTAGCGGAAGACCAGGAAGAAGAGCAGCGGCAGGACGGCCAGCGAGTAGAGCTGCCAGTCCCGGCGGACGGCCTGGCGCCAGCTGCGGCGACGACGCGGCGCCGGCCCGGGGGCGGCCGGGGGCGGCGGCGCGCGGCGGGACGCCGGGCGGCTGTCGACGGGCGACCGACCACTCATGCCACACCCCTCTGATCCGGCGGTGCCTCGCGCCCCACGGCGGATCGGGGGCGCGACGCGAGCGCCTTCCGCACCGAAACTTTCGGAAATCCGTGTGGCCCTTTTTCGGCAACCTAGGTGCACCGAAAGGATGTGTCAAGACTGCCAGAACGGCCGCCCGACGCCGTACCGTACGGGGGATCGGGCGTACGCGCCGACCGGCGCGGTGCTCGACTGCACGGCCGGGGACACTGGATGTCCTCGAAACTTTCGGATACGTTTACGACGGCCTCGGCGACGAGATCCCTCCCGCCCGGTCGCCGCCCGGACGACCCCTGCGAGGATCCGTGCCCCTGTTCGACCTCCCCCTGGACCAACTGGAGCGGTACGCGCCCGCCGTCGCCGAGCCCGCCGACTTCGACGAGTTCTGGCGGGTCACCCTCGCCGAGGCAGCCGCCCGGCCGGTGCTCGTCGACGTCCGGCCGGAGCGGACGGGCCTGCGCCTGGTCGACTCGTGGGACGTCACGTTCGCCGGTTTCGGCGGCGACCCGGTGCGGGCCTGGTACACCCGCCCCGCGGGCGTCGACGCGCCGCTGCCCACGGTGGTCGAGTACGTCGGCTACGGGCGCGGGCGGGGCCTGCCGCACGAGCGGCTGACGTGGCCGGTCGCCGGGTACGCCCACCTGCTGATGGACAACCGGGGGCAGGCCGGGCAGTACGGCGGCGGCGACACCCCGGACCCGCACGGCGCGCCCGGCGGGCCGTGCGTCGTGACCCGGGGAATCCTGGCGCCGGGCGACTACTACTACCGCCGGCTGATCACCGACGCGGTCCGCGCGGTCGACGCGGCCCGCGCCCTGCCGGGGGCCGACGCCTCCCGGGTCGCCGTGGCGGGCAACAGCCAGGGCGGCGGACTCGCCCTGGCGGTGGCCGGCCTCGTCGGCGACCTCGCGGCGGTGCTGGTCACCGCCCCGTTCCTCTGCCACATCGAGCGGGCCGTCGAGCTCACCGACGCCTCGCCGTACGGCGAGATCGTCCGGTACCTCGCGGTGCAGCGGGAGGCGGCGCAGGCGGTGCGGCGCACGCTGTCCTACGTCGACGGGGTCAGCTTCGCCCGCCGGGCGGACGCGCCCGCGCACTTCGGCGTCGGGCTGCGCGACACCGTGTGCCCGCCGAGCACCGCCTTCGCCGCCTACAACCAGTACGGCGCCGGGTCGGGCCGGCGGAGCGCGGCGCGCCGGGAGCTGCACGCGTACCCGTTCAACGGCCACGAGGGCGGGGAGGCCACCCACGCCCGGCGTCAGCTGCGCTGGCTCGGCTCGCTGCTGGGCGTCGCCGGCACGGCGGCGGCCGACTGAGCGGGCCGGCCGGCCACCGCCGGGCGGACGCGGCCCTACGGCAGGACGGCGACGGCCTCGACCTCGATGAGCAGGTCCGGCTCGCCGAGGGCCGCCACCCCCAGCAGGGTGACCGGCTTGACGGGGTCGACACCGAGCCGCGCGGCGGCCCGCCCGACGCCCTCCCCGAGCGCCGCCATCTTCTCCGCGCTCCAGTCGACGACGTAGACGGTCAGCTTCGCCACGTCGTCGAAGCTGCCGCCCACCGCCGCCAGCGCCGTCGCCACGTTGAGGTAGGCCTGCTCGGTCTGCGCCGCCAGGTCGCCGGCGCCGACCGGCTCGCCCGTCTCGGTGCGGGCCACCTGGCCGGCGAGGAACACCATCCGCGAGCCGGAGGCCACGGCCACCTGCCGATACATCTCGGGCTTCGGCAGCCCGTCGGGGTTCAACAGCTCGATGGGCACGGAACCTCCTGTCGGGATCGCCCCGGGTGCGGGGCGGCGATGGTCCTGCCCATGCATACCATCGCGGCCCGACATTCCGGCCCGACCGCCCGGGGCGACGGGCCGCGACCGGCTGGCGGTCGCGGCCCGTCGCACACCGGTTCGGGTCAGCCCACCCTCGCGGCGCTGGCCGCGACGCCGGTGACGCCGCTGCCCGTCCTGGTGACGTGGTACGTGACGGTCGCGCCGCTCCAGAAGTGGAAGGTGAGGGTCACCCGGGCGCCCTCGTCGACCGCCGCGAAGAAGGCCTCCCGCAACGTGATCCGGTTGCCGGCGTAGTCGGGGGCGAAGGCGACGTCGAACTCCTTGAACGACGTCCAGTCGTGCGGGCCGGCGTTGCGGCCGTCGGCGTACCTCGCCTCCATCGTGGCGAGCTGGTCGCCGCGGAACTGGGTCGGGACGGCGAACGAGGTGGTGGTGCCGGTGGCGCTCGACAGCACCGGCGGGTCGTACGTGAGCACGTCGATCCGCCACGGCACCCCGGCGGAGAACCGCGCGTGCAGGGTGGCGTTCACCCCGTACGCCCGGTTGCCGACCAGCCGGGTCAGCGCGCTCGCGGTGAGCGTGAGCTGGTCGCCCGACACGGTGTAGTCGGTGCCCCGCACCAGGGCGGTGCCGCCCTGGTACAGCCCCTGGAAGCTGGTCCCGTTCGGGTTCAGCGTCAGCGACTTCGCGGTGACCGATCCGGTACGCGGCACGTACACCTGGTCGGACGAGGCCGTGCCGGAGCGGGTGGTCCAGCTCGACCTGATCTGCGCGAACAGCTCCGCGTCCTTCCACCGGAAGGTGGTCCGGTCGAGGTGCTGCCCGTTGTCCCAGAGCTGGGTGGTGATCTTCCTGGTCCGCGCGTACCAGCCGAGGAACTCGAAGAACTTGAGCTTCTCGCCCTGCTGGATGGTGCCGGTGTGCCGGTCGAAGCCGAGTAGGCCGTACTCGCCGATGACCACCGGGATGCCCTTGGCGACGAAGGCGTTGTGCACCCGGTCGAAGGCGTCGGTGAGGTCCTTCTGGGTGGTCGCGTCGAACCGGGTGCCCCCGGCGACGTTCACGCTGAACGGCCAGTAGCCGTAGAAGTGCACCGTGGCGATCAGGTTGCGGTCGTTGAGCTGGGTGAAGGTGCTCGCCAGCTCGTCGACGCGGGGCTGCTCCGACGAGGTGTGCAGGGTCGGCAGGACGAGCATCCGGGTGGCGTTGTTGCCGCCGGAGGCCCGCACGATCCGGTGGAAGGACGTGTTGAGCTCGTGCAGCAGCTGCGCGTTCTGGGCGTCGCCGGAGCTGTTGGCGAACTGCGGTTCGTTGACGCTCTCGAAGTGCAGCTTCGGCGAGGCGTCCCGGAACGCGGCCGCGATCTGGGTCCAGAGCGCGTTGTAGCGGTTGAGGACGGTGGCGCGGTTGGTCGGCATCTCGTGGATCCACTGCCACGAGTCGTGGTGCAGGTTGATCATGACGTAGAAGCCGTCGGCCAGGGCCCAGCCGACCACCTCCTTGATCCGGTTCAGCCACGCCGGGTCGATCGTGTACGCCGGCGCGGGCCCGTGGTGGTTGCTCCAGGTGACCGGGATCCGGATGCTGTTGAAGCCCTGCGCGCGGACGGCGTCCAGCTGCGCCTCGGTGACCCGCGGGTTGCCCCAGGCCGTCTCGTCGCTGCCGACCGCGTCGAAGCTGTTGCCGAGGTTCCAGCCGGGCTGCATGGCCGCCACGTAGGCCAGCGGGTCGCCGGTCGGCGGCGGGGTGGTCGGCGGGGCGGTGGTCGGCGGCGCGGTGGTCGGCGGCGCGGTGGTCGGCGGCGCGGTGGTGGGGCCGACACCGCCGGTGCAGGCGACCCCGTTGAGGGCGAACGACGTGGGGGCGGTGTTGGCGCCCGACCACGAGCCGTTGAAGCCGAACGACACCGTGCCGTTGGTGCCGATGGCGGCGTTGTAGCCGACGTCGGTGGCGGTCGCGTCGGCGCCGAGCGACGTGACGTTGGCGTTCCACGCCGAGGTCACCCGCTGGCCGGTGGGGAACGTCCAGGTCAGGCGCCAGCCGTTGACCGGGTCGCCGAGGTTCGTCACGGCCACGTTGGCGGTGAAGCCGCCCGGCCACTGGTTGGCCGAGTACGCCACCCGGCAGCCGGCCGCCGCGTGCGCGCTCACGGCCACCGTCATGCCGAGGCTCACCAGGAGCATCGTGAGGGCGCTGGTGAACAGCCCCAGCCGCCATCGGGTACTTCTCGTCGTGCCTTGTCTTGCGGCCATGACGCTCCTCGCCTGGTAATCCGCTGGGACGGGGTCGCGGCGGGCGCCACCGCGAACGCGCCGGCACCGGTCGCGTCCGCAGATTAAGTTTAGAATCCAAACTTTGTCAATCGGTGTCTCTCGATGCTGAGCCGTCCCGGGCCCGCCTCGCCACGCCGGCCCCGTCGCCGTCCGGGTCCGCCCCCGGGCACGGGGCGGCGGCGTCGCGCCGCCCCGCGTGGCGGGTCACGGGTTGCGGCGGTAGACCTCGACGTACGCCGCGGCGCGGTACTGCTGCTTCACGTCCTCGGCCAGGACGCCCTTCCACAGCGGGCCGGTGCCGGTCTTCGAGCTGACCTTCGTCTGCGCCTGGTTCAGCGCGCCGGTGGGCAGGGTCACCGGCTCCTCCACCACCGCCGAGTGGTACGCGTCCGTGGCCCCCAGCCACCAGACCAGGACGTCCCGGGACCGGACGCCCCGGGCGACGTCGACGCGCCCGAGGGCCTGGTACTCGTCGGCCAGCACCCGGGGCAGGAAGCCGCCCCACACGGTGTACATGTGCGCGCCGAAGGTGCCCAGGGCGTAGCCGTGGCAGAAGAAGCGCTGGTCGCCGGTGACGCCGGGGCCGGGGCGCCACGCCTCCACGCGGTTGCCGAGGTCGGTGCGCACGGAGAGGTTCATCCCGCTGACGTTGTTCGCCAACGCGTTCTGGTTGAGGATCTGGTCGCCACTGGTCAGGTCGAACGGCTGCATGGGGCTCCCTCGGGCGTGCGCGGATGTGAGTGCGCCTCGACCCTCGGCCATCCGACTACGTTCGGCAAGCGTGCGGTCACGAAGCCGACGTACCCGCCGGGTCGCCGCCGACGCGGCGCGCCGAGCGCGCCGCCGGTCCCCCGGGCCGGCCGACGCGGGCCACGTGCAGCAGCCGCCCCGGCGCCACGCCCAGCAGCGAGCCGAGGGCGTCGCGGGTGGCGGGCGCGTCGATGAGCTGGCTCAGCGGGTGCGCCGCCAGCCCGGCCGTGTGCAGGGTCAGCCAGACGCGGGCCAGCACCCGGCCGAACTCGACCTGCGTGGCGTCGTCCGCCCCGGGCGGAGCGACCAGGACGATCACCGCGCCCCCGCGCGCGAGCGGATCGCCGCCGGCCGCCGCGAGCAGCCGGGGCAGGCCCAGCCGGCGCAGCGCCGGGTACGCCGCCAGCGCCGCCCGCAACGCGAGCGCCTCGCCCCCGGAGAGGCCCAGACAGCGGTCGGTGAGCCCGTCGGCGCGGTAGGCCGGGTGCGCCGGCGTGAGCCGCAGCCACGACCGCAGCTCGCCGACCACCGCGGGATCCGCGTACGTCCAGCGGTCGGCGACCCGCAGCAGGCGGGCCAGCAGGCGGGCGTCCGGTACGGTCCGGACCGCCCCGCCGGCGGCCCGCGCGACGGCGTCGACGGCCGCCAGCACCTCGGCGTCCGGGCCGGCCGAGTAGCGGCCCCGGTGGGTGCGGCGAGTCAGCACCTGCGCCGCGTCGAAGGGGGTGTCGTAGCGGTGCGGGGACGCCCGCAGCCAGCCCACCCGACGCTCCTCGGCGCAGTGGTCCGCGACGAACCGCATCGACAGCCCCGCGTCGGCCGCGACGACCAGGCAGGTCTCGACGAAGGCGCCCAGCGACAGCCGCAGGTCCCGCCCGGAGGGATCGGCCGCCGGCAGCGCGTAGGCCTGCTCCCACCCCACCCGGACCGCCCCGGCCCCGTGGTCCAGCCGCCACGGCTGGGTGTTGTGCGCGCTCGGCGCCCGCCAGCAGAGCGGCTCCAGCGCCCGGAAGGCCGCGAGTGCCATCTACAGCGCCTTCTCGTAGAAGGTGTACCCGTGCAGCGGCCGGCCGCCCATCGCCCGGTACTGCGCGGCGGAGGCCGGGTTGTCCCGGCCGACGTAGGTGCTGCGCAGCGTGGCGTACCCGCCGGCGTGCAGGTTGCGGCGCAGCGCGGCGGAGAGCACCCGCTGGTATCCGCGCCCCTGGTGGCCGGGCAGCACCCCCTTGACGATCAGCACCGCCTCCCGCCGGTACCGACGGCGCAGCGCCAGCAGCCGGAGCTGGTTGACCGGGTTGAGGTCGCCCCGGACCCGGACCACGAACTCGCTGATGTCCGGCACGCACAGCACGAACGCCACCGGCCGCCCGGCCCGGGTCAGGTACAGCAGCAGCGACTCGTCCAGCAGGTACGCCAGCCCGTCGGTCTGCCGGCGCAGCTGCGCGGCGGAGATCCGCGTGTAGTAGTCGAGCTGCGCGAAGGACGCGTTCAGCAGCTCGCGCAGCAGGTCGAGTTGTTCGGCGAGGCGCCGGACGTCGCCCCGGTGCACCGCCAGCTCGGCGCCGTCCGGGTCGGTGCGGGGCGGGGCGTCCCCGCCCGGGGTGACCGGGCAGATCCAGGTGTCCGACTCGAAGCGCCGGCGGAACCCGCACGACTCGTACGCGGCCACGTAGCGCGGCGGGTTCCAGGCGCTGTCGATGAAGCCCCGGTCGGCGTACCCGGAGGTGACGACCCCGCCCGACTGGTTGGGCAGCAACGCCACCGGGCCGAAGAGCGCGTCCCGGTCGCCGGCCGCCCGCGCGGCGGCGGCCATCGCCGCGAGGAGCGGTCGCGCCGCCGCCGGGGTGAACTCGGTGAGCCCGAAGAGCTGGCAGCGGCGGCCGAGCTTGGCGTCGAAGCCGGCGTCGGTGTGCAGGGTGGTCCGGCCGACGACCGCGCCGGTGGCGTCGTCGCGGAGCACGTACATCGGCACGCCTTCGCGCCACCACCGCCGCACCTGCTGCCGCGACGGCGGGACGAAGCGCGGCTCGCCCGCGTACAGCCGGTCGGTGAGCCCGAGGAACGCCCGCAGGCCGCGCCGGTCGACGACCCGTTCGAGACCGCCGGCAGCGGTCATCGCCGCACCGCCGGTCCCACCGTCTCCGAGCCCAGCGGCGTGAAGGTCGCGATGTGCCCCATCTCGGCGGACTCGGCCCGCCACACCCCGTTGGAGTAGCCGTCGGGTTCGGCCGTGAAGAGCCGGATGAAGCCGGCGGTCGCGTTGCGGTTACCGTCGGTGAGCCAGACCATCAGCTCGCGGTGGTGCCGGGACCGGGCGAAGCGCAGCATGGCCTCGCGGTCGGCGAAGAACGCGACGGTGCCGAGGGTGAAGGGGAACTCCCAGTACACCCGGTGCCAGCGGTAGCCGGACATGCGGCGCATGTCGCGGACCATCCGCAGCCAGGCCGGAAGGAGCCGCAGGATCGCCAGCGGCCCGCTGTAGCGGGTCGCGCCGAAGAACATGGCGCCGGCCTGGGCCCGCGCCGGGGCCTTGGAGAAGTCACGGGTACGCATAGGTCAGCCCACCAGGTAGACGTTTTTGATCTTCTGTTCGCCGGCGAACGGGCCGGCGCCCGGTTCGTGCAGCTCGACGCGGAGGTCACCGGCGGTCGGGTCCTCGGTCAGCGACTGGGCGAAGTCGCGGGAGACCGCCGCGAGGTGACGTCGCACCCCGTCGCGGCAGGCCGCGGCGAGCGCCTCGCGCTCCGACCCGGGCAGCGGACGGCGCAGTTCGAGATGGACCACCGGCCGGGTCTCCAGGGCGGCGTCCTCCGCCAACGCCAGGCAGAACCGGCTGATCTCGGCGGCGTACGGGTTGCCGGCGTAGAGGCCGTACTCGACGTCCTGGGGATAGAGGTTGGCGCCCAGGTACGACACAGTCGAGTCGCGCCGGCCGAAGAGCAGCAGCACCGGCAGGGTCATCCGCTCGCTGGCCAGCGCCGCGCGACACTCGGCCCGGCGCCGCGGGTCGCCGCCGACCAGGTCGAGGATCCGCCGGTGGGAGAAGAGCAACGCCTCGTCGCCGACGTTGTAGCGCAGCCGTGGCTGGAGCACGTCGGGGCCGGTGATCGTGCAGAGCAGTTCCCGGCGCTCGTTGGTCTCCAGGTAGGTGGCCAACGGGTTGTACTGGAACACCATGGGCGACCGCTGCTCGTCGGCGCCGAGCAACGCCGCCCGCAGCTCGGGGTCGCTGCGCAGGCGGCGCCGCAGCCACACCGTGAACCGGGTCTCCGCGCCGATCCCGATCGTCAGGTCCGAGGCGCCGTACGCCGACCGGACCCGGAGGAACCGCTCCTCCAGGTAGCCGCGCAGCGCCTCCGTCATCCCCTCTCCCCCGCAGCTGGCGAAGACGCGGTGGCGCGACCAGTCGAAGCCCTCGGCGTCGAGCCGGTCGCGCAGGTGCTTCAGGAACGGCGGGTACGCGGTCACCAGGTAGTCGAAGTCGGGCCCGAACTCGCGGAGCGTGTCGACGATCTTGCCGAGGTCCGGGCCGGTGTTCTTGACCACCGCGATGCGGGCCATCGCGGCACCGGTCGTCGTCCCGGTCGCCCAGGCGCCCATCGAGTAGGCGTTGATGACGAACGGGCGCCGCATCGGGAAGACCAGGCTGGTGTAGCCGGCGATGTCGCGGTGCACCGCGCGCAGTTCGCGCTCCCCGCGCGGCCAGTTGAAGGGCCGGCCGGACGAACCGGCCGACTCGTCGACCACCACGCCCCGGGCCGGCAGCCGCCCGCCCCGGCAACGCCGGGAGGCGTCGAAGGGGACGACGTAGCTCAGCTTGTCCGTCTCCGGGAAGTCGCGCAGCCGGCGGCGGGCCCCGGCCGGGCGGGCCCGCAGGAAGGCGCGGTACGCCGGGACGTCCAGGGCGGCGAGTGCGCACCCCGCCCGCGCGTTCGCCGCCGCGAGCACCTCCAGCGCCGGGTGGTGCCGCCTGGCCATCCACCGCCACGACGCGGGATGGCGGCCGGCGAGCCGCACCGCCGCACCGACGGCGCGGCCGAAGATGGTCAGTCGGGTCCGGCGCCAGCGCTCGCCGACCGTGGGAGCTGTCGGCGCGAAGGAGGACGGATCAGAGTATCGATGCAGCGTCTCGGCCATGTGGACATCCTCGGCCGGGGCCGGCCCGGGATGCCTGAGCCCTCGCACCGGTCCGTCGCTGAGTACCCGTACCCAGCCCGGCCGTCGGGGGTGGGCGACGGCGGCGCCGGCCGACCCGGAGTGGGGACGCCGACGGGGCGGTGACCGGGCAGGGGTGCCCGGGCGGCGTCGCGGCCACCCGCCCGGGCACCGGGGTCAGGTGCCGCAGAAGGTGCGGTAGGCGCCGAAGTCGGGCGGCGCCGCGGCGGCGTAGCGCTCCAGCCCGGGGCGTTCGTCGTAGGGGGCGGTCACCGCCTCCAGCAGCCGGTCGAGCGGCTTCAGGTCCCCGTCGGACGCCGCGGCGAGCGCCTCTTCGACCAGGTGGTTGCGGGGGATGTAGACCGGGTTGACCCGGTCCATCGCGTCGGCGTCGGGGCCCAGGGCCCGCCAGCGCGCCAACCAGTCGTCGATCGGCACGGGGTCGGGGAAGAGGCGCCGGGTGGGCTCGGCGTCGCCCCGGGCGGCGACGGCCAGCGCGCGGAAGAACGACGTGTGGTCGACCCGGCCGCCCTGGAGCAGGGTCGACAGCTCGTCGGTCGACGCGGCGAGCGCCGTGGGGTCGGAATCGGCGGGCAGGCCGAGCTTCGCCCGCATGCCGGCCGACCAGGCGGCGTCGTACGCGCGGGGGAACCCGGCCAGCGACGCCTCCGCGAGCTCGACCGCCCGCTCCTGATCCTCGTGCAGGAGGGGCAGGAGGGACTCGGCGAGCCGGGCGAGGTTCCACTGCGCCACCAGCGGCTGGTTGCCGTAGGCGTAGCGCCCGCCCCGGTCGATCGAGCTGTAGACCGTGGCCGGGTCGAACGCCTCCATGAACGCGCACGGCCCGTAGTCGATGGTCTCGCCGGAGATCGTCATGTTGTCGGTGTTCATCACCCCGTGGACGAACCCCACGAGCATCCAGCGGGCCACCAGCGACGCCTGGGCGGCGACGACCGCCTCGAACAGCGCGACGTACGGCTGGTCGGCCCCGGCGGCGTCGGGGTGGTGCCGGGCGATCGCGTGGTCGGCGAGGCGGCGCAGGAGGTCCGGTTCGCCCGTGGCCCGGGCGTACTGGAAGCTTCCGACCCGCAGGTGGCTGCTGGCGACCCGGGCGAGCACCGCACCCGGCAGCGGGGTCTCGCGGCGCACCGTCCGCCCGGTGGCCACCACGGCCAGGGAGCGGGTGGTGGGGATGCCGAGGGCGTGCATGGCCCGGCTGACGACGTACTCCCGCAGCATCGGGCCGACCGCGGCAAGGCCGTCGCCGCCGCGCGCGAAAGGAGTCCGCCCGGAGCCCTTGAGGTGCAGGTCGCGGACGTGGCCCTCGGCGTCGACGAGCTCGCCGAGCAGCAGCGCGCGCCCGTCGCCGAGGCGCGGGACGAAGCTGCCGAACTGGTGTCCGGCGTAGGCCTGCGCCACGGGGTTGGCGCCGTCGGGCACGCCGACACCCACCAGCAGTCGGACGCCCTCGGGGCCGCGCAGCCAGGCGGGGTCCAGGTCGAGCTCGGCGGCCAGCTGCTCGTCGAGTACCAGCAGCCGCGGGTCGGCGGGCTCGTCGGCCCGCCAGGGAACGGCCAGTTCCGGGAGGTGGCGCGCGAAGCGGTCATCGAGGGTGACGGGCGATGACGACGGGATGCTCACCCGTCGACAGTACGTGCGCGCGGCGCGCGGCGCAGATCCCGCGCAGCGGTTGGTCGGCACCCGGCCGGGACGCGGAGCCGGCGGACGCGTGCCGCCACCCGCGGGTCTTGTGAAAGATTTACATCTCTGTATATCGTCCCGATGATTGCTTCCGGAGCCGGACGAAGGGCGTCGCATGGCAGCAGCCGCAGGGGCGCCGGTGACACACCGGGCCGTCGACGACGGTCGGTTCGTACTGGAGGGTGCCCTCGACCTCGGCGCGCCGTTCACGTCCGTGGCGGACGTGACGATCGGCGGCCGGCTGCACGAGTTCACGGCCGGCCCGGTCGGGCTCGCGGACGACGTGGCCCGCACGCTCGGCGTCGAGCGGTTCGACGAGGAGCTCACCTACCGTGGCGGCACGCTCCTGACCGCGCGCACCCGGCCCTACGACCCGCAGATCCAGCTCACCGAGGACCGGCTCGTGGCGGTCTGGCGGGGGCGACGGCACTGCTTCCTGACCGAGCTGTACGGAGCGACGACCACGGACCTGCTCGGCGTGCTGCGGACGCTGAGCGTGCGGGAGCACGACGACGGCCTGACCCTGAGCCCGAACGCGAAGTCCGGCGCCGAGTTCGCCGCCCCGGCCACCGTGCTCAAGGAGATTCCCGGGCTCGGCCTGCTGGAGCTGGCCCCGCTCACCCGGCAGCGTGTCGGGCGGCTGCCCACCTGGCGGGGCCTGCGGACGGGGGCGGGCGAGCTCTTCCGGGACACGCTTCCCGACGGGACGCCCTACTTCGTGCTGGCCGCGGCGGACGTCTGGCTCAGCCTGGTGCCGTTCGCGGACACCGCCGTGGAGCAGGTGCCCGCGCTGGTCGACCAGCTCCGCGTCCGGACCGCCCGGTAGGCCGCGATGTCGGGACTGTTGGGCGGCGTGGCCACATACACCGTCCTGTTCACCCTGCTCGTCGCCGCCGCCGAGCACCTGTCCCGGCCGGCCGCGCTCGTCGGGGCGCTGGCCGCGCACCGGATGCTTCCGGCGCCGGCGGCGGTGGCCGCCCTCGTCATCGCCGTCGAGGCCCTGCTCGCCGTCGGCGGGATCGTGGCGCTGCTCCAGGACGGCGGCGCGCGACTGCTCACCGCGGTCCTGCTCGGCAGCGCCGCGCTGCTCGGCCTGTACGCCGGCTACGGCCTGCGCCTGATCTCGGCCGGGCGCCCGGGGTCGTGCGGGTGCTCCCGGATGGAGCTGCCGATGACGGGGTGGGTGGTGGGCCGGGCGGCGGTCCTCGCCGGGCTGGCACTGGCCGCGCTCGTCCTGCCCGACCCCGCCGGCACGCCGGGTCGGGCCGAGCTCGCCGTCGTGCTGCTCGCCGCCGCCACGTTCACCGCGCTGCTGTGGCACCTGCCCGCCGCGATGTACCAGCCGGTCCCGGCGACGGCCGGCCCACCGCCGCACCATCGGACCGTCGGCAGCACCGAGGGAGGGATGTCCGGATGAGCTTCCAGACCAGCGCGCTGATCCTGAGCTGGATCGCGATCCTCCTGCTGGCTCTCACCGTCTCGGGCCTGGTGCGCCAGGTCCACGCGCTGTCCAGCGGGGCCGTGCAGCGTCCGCCCCGCGCGGTCGGCCTACGGCCGGGAGCGCCCGCCCCCGGCCTGGCCCGGTTGGCGCCGTCGGCAGCCGGCGTCCCGCTGGTGCTGCTCTTCCTGGAGCCCGACTGCGGGACCTGCACCGAGGTGCTGGCCGAGGCGAACGGCCAGATCGGCCGCGCCGGCTCGGAGTTCCGGGTCCTGTACCGGGACACCCCTCCGGCACGGGCGCAAGGGCTGCCGCTCACCGTGCTCGGCGGGCAGGCCGAGCTCTTCGAGCGGTACGACGCCATCGCCACCCCCTTCGCCACCGTCGTCGACCCGGCCGGGACGGTGCTCCGCGCCGAGCCGCTCGGCTCCCGCGCGGCGCTGCGCGACCTGCTCGACGGGCTCGACGCGCCCACGACCGCGGCCACCACGACCCCGGGAGGCGGGGCATGACCGATCTCGACGCCGTGCCGTGGTTGCGCGGCACCGACCCGGGGACCGGCCCGGCCGTCCGCCGGGTGCCGAGACACGCCGGCGGCCGCGGACGTGCCGGCTGGGAGCTGTCGCGCCGCGCCCTGCTCCGGGCCGGCACGGCGGTGGGCATGGCCGCCCTCAGCGTGTTCCCGGCGGCCCGCCGCGCGTACGCCGACGGCTACACGATCTACGACGGGTGCCCGACGTACGCCAGCGGGCACAACTGCTCGCCCGGGTGCGGCCCGAGCACGATCTTCGCCGACGCGTGCAACACCAGCGGAACGTACGCCGGGTTCCACAAGAACGACGGCACCACCTGGATCCTGCGCCCCAACGAGTGCTACGGCGGCACGTACGACGGTTGGCTCTGGCTCTACCAGGGCGCCTGCGGCGCCTGCGCCTGCTCGGTGGAACGCCGATGCCACGACGGGTACCGCAGGACCAGTTCGGGCTGGGTGAAGTCGATCTGCCGGTGGAACACCTCGTGCCGGTGTCAGGGCACCGTCGGCTGGCCCACCACCCAGCGGACCAACACCGGCGTCAACGTCTACACCGTGCAGCACCTGCTCACCGCCCGGAACCACCCGACCGCGATCGACGGGATCTTCGGCGCCGACACCGAGGCGAAGGTGAGGAGCTTCCAGGCCGCGGCGGGCATCGGGACCACCGGGATCGTCGACCCCGTCACCTGGGCGGCGCTCGTGGTCACGGTGCGCTCCGGGGACACCGGACACGCCGTCCGCGCCGCGCAGCGCCAGCTGGACAGGCGCGGCTACGCGCTGACGGCCGACGGGATCTTCGGCCCGGCGACCGACAGCGCGACGCGGGACTTCCAGCGGCAGAACGGGCTGACGGCCGACGGCGTGGTGGGGGTCAACTCCTGGCGGACGCTGACCGGCGCGGCGGTATGACGGGGACGCTGCCGGCGCCGCTGCGGGCGGTGCGCCGCCGGGGCACCGACCCGTTCGTACCCTTCCTGCTGCTCGCCGCCGCCGCGCTCGCCGCCGCCGCGTACGGGCACGTGCTCACCTGGGCGATGATCGGAGGGCTCGCCGGTTACACCCTCTCGGGTTCGGTTTGAACGCACAACAGCGCGCACGCGCTGTCCTCGCCCGGGTGGCGAGGTCGAGATCGGCAGAGCGTGGTCCTCGCCCTGTTCACCACCGGGCTGCTCCTCGGTGGCCTGCTGAGCGGGTTGGTGCTGGGGGCGTTGTCGGGGCTCTCCACCCCCCTGCCCGCCCCGTGGCGGTACGCGGCCATCGTCGCGGTGGCGGCGGTGGGGCTGCTGCGCGAGCTGGGCCTGGCACCGATCCCGCTGCCGCAGAACGCCCGGCAGATCCCGCGCGACGTGCTCCAGCGCGGCCTGTCCGGGTCGATGCAGTTCGGCTTCGAACTGGGCACCGGGGTCCGCACGTACGTCTCGGCCAGTGCGCCGTACGTGCTGGCGGTCGCCCTGCTCCTCGGCGGTCAGCGCCCGCACGTCGCGATGCTCGCCGGGATCGGCTTCGGCGCCGGGCGGGCGCTGACCCCGCTGACCCGCCGCGCCGCCGGCACCGGCGACGGTTGGGACGCCGAACTGCGGGCGCGGCTGCGGGCGCTCACCGTCACGGCCGGCGCCGTGCTCCTGGCCGCCCTCAGCCTGCTGGCCCTGCGCCAGATCTGAGTCCTCGCGCAAGGTTCAGCCCGCCGCCGCGCACATTTCCCCTCCTCGTTACTGAATGACAACGGTCGATGACAAGAGGTCACGGCGGGCCGGCACATTCCCGGTACATTCCGAGTTCATGGTCGATGCGCATATTGACTGCCTTCGCGGGCTCATCGATAGTCGGGCCACCGATCCGGTGATCCATTCACGAGTCGCCGGTCGCACCCCGACAGGAGATCAAATGAAGGCACGTTCCCTGCGCCTGCTCGCGGTCGCCCTCCTCGCCACGGTCGGCGGGCTCGTCGCCCCGACCACGCCGGCCCTCGCCGCGCCCACGTTCAAGGTGCCGTTCCCGTGCGGGCAGGCATGGTCCGGGCAGACCCGCACCAACCACAGCCCCGCGAACTCCATCGACTTCAACCGCACCAACGACCTCGGCGACCCGGTGGTCGCGAGCGCGCCCGGCACGGTCGACGTGGTGACCAACCTCGGCAACACCAGCTACGGCCGTTACGTCCGGATCAACCACGGCGGCGGCTACACCACCTACTACGCCCACCTCAACGGGTTCAACGTCTCGGTCGGGCAGCGCGTCGGATACGGGCAGGTCATCGGCTACGTCGGCGACACCGGCAACTCGTTCGGCGCCCACCTGCACTACGAGCAGCGCCTCAACGGCGGCGACATCCGGGTGCGCTTCAACGGCGCGCTCGCCCTCTACTGGGGCACCCGCACCTACACCAGCGACAACGGCTGCTCCTCGGGCACGGGCTCGGGCACGATCAACACGGCCGGTTCGCCGCTGACCGTCCGCTCCGGGCCGGGCACCGGCCACAGCGCGGTCGGCACCGTGGCCGACGGCGCCCGGGTCACCATCTCCTGCCAGACCACCGGCACCACCGTCACCGGCACGTACGGCACCAGCAACATCTGGGACCGCATCGGCTCCGGCCGGTTCGTCTCCGACGCGTACGTGTACACCGGCTCCGACGGGTTCATCCCCGGCGTCCCGCGCTGCTGACCGGCCACGCCACCCCAGACACCGACGGAGAAATCATGATCACGAGAAGAAGTCTGCTCGTCGCCGCCGGCGCCGTCGCGGCCGCCGCCGGGCCGTTGGCCGGGCCCGCCTCCGCCGCGCTGCCCCAGGTCGACATGGAGGCGCTCATCAAGGCCGCCCAGATCGACCCGCGCCGGGCGGACACCGCCATCACGGCGGGCGCCAAGGACAGCGTCCTGCTGGTCGAGCGTGCCCTACAGGCCCGGGGGCACCTGTCGGCCACCTACGTCGACGGGCACTTCGGCACCAGCACGATCGCCGCGTACGCGGCGTACCAGCGGTCCCTCGGCTACACCGGCCTGGACGCGACCGGCCTGCCCGGCCCGTCGTCGCTGCGGCTGCTCGGCGAGGGGCGCTACACCGTGGTCAGGGCGATCTCGCCCGGCACCGTCGTGAGCCTGCGCGGCGTACGCGTCAACACGCGGACCAGGGACATGCTCCTCGAGGCCGAGCGCCTGCTCGGGCGCCAGCTCACCATCACGCAGGGGTCCTACAACACCGGCGTGGGCGCGTCGGCGGGCACGCACGACGGCGGCGGCGCCCTCGACCTCTCCGTGAACGGCCTCTCCTCCACCGTACGCACGGACGTGCTGCGCCGGCTGCGCACGGTCGGGTTCGCCGCGTGGCTGCGCACGCCGTCGCAGGGCAACTGGCCGTACCACATCCACGCCATCGCGCTCGCCGACACCGACCAGTCGACCGGCGCACAGAACCAGGCCGGCGACTACTACCTCGGCCGCAACGGCCTGGCGAACCGAGGCGCCGACGACGGCCCGGCGGTCACCAAGCGGACCTGGGAGGAATACCAGCGCACGCTCTGACGGTGGCGGACGCCGAGCGTCGCCCGGCGCCGGCATCCCGGACGCGCGAGAGGCCGCCGGGGTGGCGTGCGCCGGCATCACCGCCACCGCGGGCACCAGTGCCACCAAATTCGTGACGATCGTTGGCAAGACCAGGAGGAAAGTTGTCCATCCGTAGCAGCCGCCCCGTACGCGGGGCCGTCGCCGTGCTCACCACGGTCCTGACGACCGCGGCGGTCGGCCTCACCGGCGCCACCGCCGCCCAGGCCGCCGTGAACACCTCGCCGAGCCATCTGGTGGTCTACAACAACAACATCGAGAACTGGCTGCCGGCCTCCTGCGCCGAAGGCTTCATCTGGGACCGGCTGATCACCTACCTCAAGGGCCGCCCGCTGAGCCCGGACATCTTCACCGTGCAGCAGGTCTCGAACCAGACCCAGCTCAACGCCCTGACCCGGCGCCTCTCCGACGAGCTGCCGGGGACCTACGCCGGACAGATCGCGATCGCGAGCCCGGGCTCGATGGGCTACACCAGCACCTGCGGCAAGATGAAGAACCAGCAGACCAACGCGGTCGTCTACCGCTCCGACCGGTTCACCTACGAGGCCGCCACCCGCTGGCGCTCCGACGCCCCCGAGAACTACGACGCGGGCACCGGCGGATGCCAGAACCTCGAACCCACCAGGAGCAGCCAGGACCGGGTCCACAACATCGCCGTCCGGCTGCACGACAACGTCGCCAACCAGGACGTCTCGGTGGCCTCGATCCACTGGCCCACCAACACCTGGCACGCCCCCAAGTGCGCGGACGAGAACATGAGGGAGGCCGACGAGGCGTTGGACCGCCTCGGCGGCGACCTGAAGATCTTCGGGGGTGACGCCAACGCGGAGCCGGACGACGCGGGCTGGTGGAA
Organism: Micromonospora sp. CPCC 205561; assembly: GCF_036906775.1. Classification (NCBI taxonomy): domain Bacteria; kingdom Bacillati; phylum Actinomycetota; class Actinomycetes; order Micromonosporales; family Micromonosporaceae; genus Micromonospora; species Micromonospora sp. CPCC 205561. Next base: position 52,371 of record NZ_JBAKHV010000013.1, read on the forward strand.
CGACGCCAAGTCCTACGGGTTCCGCGACCCGATCGCCGAGAAGTGCGGCAGCCGCAACTGCTCCTCGGCGTACGACACCCTGAACAGCCGGCGCATCGACTTCCTGCTGGTCAAGAGCGGCAACGGCTTCAGCAACGTCGCCACCGTCACTCCGTCGATGGCCGGTGGCGAGTACTCCGACCACCTCGCCGTGACCGCGTACGTGAACTACTGACCGCGTGGGGCGTCGAGGCCGACAGCACAGGCGCGGTGTGATCCCGCGCCCACGGCCTCGACGCCCCGCCGGGCTGGACGGCGGGACGTACGGTCCGGCCGAGCTCTCCCGGCCGGCCGCCGCCTGGCCCGGTCTCGTCGTCGCCCTGCTGACCGCGGCCGCGATGCTGTTCATGAGTTGCGTCGCCTGGCCGGACATGGCCGTCTCGGTCGACGTCCGGCACGGCGACGGCGGTCGGGAGGCCAGCGCCATCCCCAGGGGGGAGGCCGCGATCGTGCCGCCGCTGGCACTGCTCGCCGTCGCCCCGCTCGTCGCGACCGCGCCCGCCCTCGACCGGCGGCTGCGCAGGCTGTTCCAGCTGCCGGCGAGCCTGGACCCGGCAGGCGACGTGCGGGCCCTGAACCGCCTGCTGGCTGGGCTCGCGATCCTGCTCCTCGCCTTCCACGCCGGGCTGCTCGGCAGGTACACCGGCATGGGCTACCCGTTCGAACAGGTCCTCCCCGCGGCGGCCGGCCTGCTTCTCGTCCTGCTCGGCCTGCTCGGCCTCGCACCGCCGCGTGCCGGCACGGACGGCCCGCCCGCCTCGCGGGCGCCCGGAGGCGTACGTCGGTCCCCCGCTCCCGACGACCGGGCGGCGGGAGCCGTCCTCGCGCTCCTCGGCCTGCTCACCCTCGCGGCCGCGCTGCTGCGGCCAGGCACCGCGCTCCTCCTCGGCGGTGTCGGCGTCGCGGTCGCCGTGGGCGCGGCCCGCCACCGTCGCCGACGCGCCTGACCGACCGTGACGGCGCCGGCCGGAGGGGGGCCCGGAGGCGGCCCACGCCGTCGGCCCGCGGCGCGAGGACGGCGGCCCGCCCGGCACCCGGGGGTCCCGCGGGTGTGCGTCGACGCGGCTGCCGCGCCGAGCTGGGCGCCTCTACGATCGGGGAGATCGAATCCAGGATCGTGGAGGTTCGCGGGATGGCGCTCGGGTTCGGTCTGCTGGGGCCCGTCACCCTGTGCGTCGACGGCACCCACGTCGCGCTGCCGGGCGGCCGGCCCCGGCTCCTGCTGGCCGCGCTGCTGATGGGCAGGGGGCAGCGGGTCTCGGGCGAGCGGATCCTCGGCTGCCTGTGGGACGAGCCGCCGCCGTCGGCGCAGGTCAACCTGAGGACCTACGTGACCCGGTTACGGGCCGCGCTGGGGCCTTACCGGGACCGGCTGACCTGGGTGAACTCCGGCTACGCGCTGGCGGTCGAACCCGGCGAGCTGGACCTCGACGGGTTCGAGGCCGAAGTCCGCGACGCCCTGCGCGCCGGCCGCGAGGGGCGCCCCGAGCAGTCGGCGGACCTGCTCGCCGCCGGCCTGCGCCGGTGGTACGGCGAGGCCGCCGAGGGACTGCCCCGCCACGGCACCCTCGGGCACGGCCTCGACGCGCTGGACGAGAGCCGACGGGTGGCCGTCGAGCGGTACGCCGCCGCCTGCGTCGAGGCCGGTCGGCATCCCGCCGCGACCGCCGCGCTGCGGCAGTTGCTCGCGGACCAGCCGGGGCGCGAGTCGGCCTGGGAGGGGCTGGTCCGGGCCCTGGTCCGGTCGGGCGACCGGACCGAGGCCATGGCGGCCCTGGCGGCGGCGGACGCCGCGCTGCTCACCGACTCGGGCCGGGCCGGCGGGCGGGTCCTGCGGGAACTCGAACGCGAGCTGCTCGACGGGGCGGCGCGCCTGGCCCGCCGCCCACACGCCGCGCCCGGTGACGAGCCGCCGCCGGGGACGCCGTCCACCCTCCCGCCACCGGTGCCCCTGGTCGGCCGGGAGCATCTGCTGGCCCGCATCGAGGCCGAGCTCGACACGACCAACGTCGTCGTGCTGCACGGAGCGGCCGGGGTGGGCAAGTCGGCGCTGGCCGGCAACGTCGCGATCCGGCTGGCGTCCTCCTGCCCGGGCGGGCAGTTCCACCTCGACCTGTGCGGCAGCAGCCCCGGCCTCACCCCGATGACGGTCGAGGAGGCGATCGGCAGCCTGCTGCGCGCGCTCGGCGGTGACCGGTCCGGCGGCACCTCCGGCGCCGAGGCGGCCGAGCTGCGGGTGCGGGTCAGCGAACGCCGGGTGTTGGTGGTGCTGGACAACGTGGTCGACGCCGGCCAGGTGCGCCGGCTGCTGCCGGTCCTGAGCGACGCCACGGTGATCGTCACGAGCCGGACGGCGTTGCCGACGTTGGACGTCGCGCACCTCCGCATCGGCGAGCTCGATCGCGAGGAGTCGGTGACGCTGCTCGCCCGGCACGCGGGACCGGAGAGGTTCGCGCGGTCACCGCAGGACGCCGCGGCGTTGGCCGCCCTGTGCGGCTACCTCCCGCTGGCGCTGCGGATCGTCGGTGCCCGGCTCGCCGCCCACCCCGAGTGGACGCTGTCCGCCATGGTCGGCCGGCTCTCCGACGAGCAGTACCGGCTGGACGAGTTGAGCTGCGACGACCTGGCCGTACGGGCGAGCCTCGCGGTCACCTGCGACGTTCTCGCCGGGCGGCCGGGCGGTGCGGAGTCGCTGGACCTCTTCGACCGCTGGGGCATGATCTGCGCCCCGGCGCTCGGCCTCGAACTGGCCCGGGTGCTGACCGGGGCCACCGACCGCGAGGCGCGCACGGCACTCGACCGGCTCGCGGAGGCCGGGCTGATCGAGGCGTCCGGAGCGGACCGCTACCGCCTGCACGACCTGGTGCGGATCTACGCCATGGAGCGCGGCCGGCGTGATCCGGTGGGCCGGGTGGCCGCGTTGCGCGCGGCGCGCTGCTACCTCCTGGACACCGCGCGACGCGCCCGGGACCAGATCCGACCCATCGCCCACCGGCCGCCCGACGGCTTCGTCGAGGCCCGCCCCACCGTGACCTTCGGCAACCAGCGCGAGGCACTGCGGTGGCTGGAGACGGAGCGGGACAACCTCGTCGCGGCGGCGCGGGTGGCGGCGCGGGACGGCACGCCCGAGGGGGACCTCTTCGCGGTCCGGGTGTGCGCGGAGCTCTACCCGTTTTTGCCGATGCGCGGCTACTACCGGGAGATGCGCGAGGTCGCCGGGCATGCGCTGCGCTGCGCCCGGCGGCTGGGCAGCCGTCCCGACGAGGCGACCTCGCTGACGTACTTCGCGGTGGCCCAGTCCCGGCTGGGCGAGACCGACGAGGCGGTTGAGAACCTTCGGGTGGTACTCGCGCTGCGCGACGCCGACGGGGACGCGCACGAGGTCGCCGTGACCTTCGACCACCTCGGTGTCCTGCTGGCCGCCGCCGGCCGGCTCGACGAGGCCCGCACGGCCTTCCTGCGGGCGCTCGACATGCACCGCCGGTGCGACGACCGTCGGCGGGTGGGCATCACCCTGAACAATCTCGCCGACGTGCTCCTGCAACTCGGCCGGACCGACGCCGCGCTCGTCCAGCTGCGGGAGAGCCTGCGGCTGCGGCGGGAACTCGGCGACGAGCTCGGCCTCGGCATCACCATGCTGACCATCGGCCAGGTCTACGCCCGCGACGGGCAGTGCCAGCAGGCGTACGAGTGGCTCGGCAGGGCCCTCACCGCCGCGCGCGCGACCGGCAACCGCGAGGCGGAGTGGCGCGTGCTCACCGTGCGGGCCGAGGTCCACCGGGCCACCGGGCGGCGGCTGGAGGCCCGCGACGACCTGCACCTGGCGCTCGCCCTCTCCGAGCGCATCGGCGACGGCAACGGCACCCGGGAGGTACGCCGGGCCCTGGCCGGGCTCCGCGTCCCCGCCGAGGCGAAGCGGGCCGCCGGCGGGCGGTGAGGGGCCGGAACGGCGGTCAGCCGGGCGGGGGCAGCGGCAGCTCGACGGCGGCGACCGGGTCGACGCGCACACCGGAGTGCGCGGGCGGCAGCCTGTCGGCTCGCGGCGAGCGGCTGTGCAGTGGGCCCCGGCCGGTCGGGTCCGTACGCCTGCCGACCTCGAAGGGCACCATCCGGATCGGCGCCGGCGGCGCGGCGAACCGGCCGACGCCCCAGCGCACCCAGAGCGGAATCCGCCCCGCCTCGGCCTCGGCGAGCAGCTTCTCCCAGGTGCGGCGGCGCGTGCCGTGGTCGACCTCGACGACGACGGGCGGCCCGTCCGGGCGGGCGCAGGCCACGTCGAGTACCGACTGCTGCGCGGACATCGGGGGCGGCAGCGGCAGCACACTCGACGCCCGCCGGTAGACCCGCCAGCCCCGCTCGCCGGCCCAGTCGGCCACCGCGTCGACCAGCCGGGCGGTGACCTGGTCCGCGGTCAGGTCGGTGAAGGTGACCTCGTCCAGCCGCTCGGCCAGCGACGCCGCCAACCGCTCCCCCTCCGCGCCGTCCGCCACCGCCGCAGGGTAACCACGCGCGCGGCCGTCCTCCCCGGCGGGGCGGCGGCCGACCGGCCGACGGTCCGGACGGCCACCGTGCGGCATGCCGGCCCTGCCGAGGTGGCGGTCGCGGCCGACGGACGCGACGCGGGTGGGTCCGGACCGTTTGGGCGGCCACGGCTGTCAGGCGGCGCCCCGGTCGACTCCCCCGTCGCGGAAGAAGAGCAGCTGCTCGACGAAGAGGTACAGCCGCTCGATCTCCGTGGCGAGACGCAGCTGGTCGTGCCAGCCCAGGCCCTGCGTCGTGAAGGGGGACAACAGGTGCGCCGCCCGCCGGATGCTGCCCTCGGACACCTCCGCCAGCGCGTCCAGCAGCAGGTCCGGGTGTCGGGTCAGCCCGGTGTCGTACAGGTCGCCGGCCGCGCCCCGGCCCCTCACCACATCCAGCACGAAGAGGATCGCCGGGTCGGTCTCGCCCCGCACGCGCCGGTTGACCTGGCCCACCACGCCCGGGTGTGCGGGCCGCCCCGGGCCGCCGACCGGGGACGCCGTCGCGTCGTCGTCCGTCCTGGCCTCCGGCCGTCCCACCCACGGTCGGTCGAGATTCGCCAGGGCGATGAGCAGCCGCTCGGCCGGTGCTCGCCGGGCGATCTTCGCCCAGGCATCGACGCGCTCATGCTGGATCCGGTATGGAAGCTCGACGTCGACCGGGTCGGCCGCGGCGGAGGCGGGAGGAACGACCGATCGGGACGCCGGCTCCACCTCGACGAGGTCCGGCTCCCGACTCTGTGCGGTCAGCTGGCCGAGAGCGTTCATCGCGGCGCGGCGGACCACCGCCACCCGTTCGACCGCGACCGCGGACCTCAGCGACTGACGATGGTCCGCGCGGATCCTCGTCAGTACGAAGCCGTACCGCCGGTAGGGATCACCGGAGTCGAGATCGTTCCACGCCGGCTGTTGCGCCAGCGCCCAGAAAGGTCGCAGCGGCGCCCGCCACAGCGCCGGTCCCCGGTGCCGGACCCGGTCCACCGCGATGCGGTCGAGTTCCGCCCTCGACGCCGGCTCACCGGCCCGCGCCGCCCTGGTCCGGCTGCCGTGGGCCAGCACGAGGAAGGCGAGGGCGAGGGCGAACATCGCCACCAGGTAGAGCAGGTTGGTCGGCAGGGTACCGCTGAGGGCCAACGCGACGATCGCCGCGCCCGTCGTGAGAAGCAGCGCCAGCGAACCGCCGAACCAGAGGCGTTGCCGGTACGTCAGGTAGACCTCGTGGATCTCCGCGAGCTCCTCCCGCTCCCGCCGGGCCCGGGCCGCCGCGATCTTCTCCACCAACCGCCGCCGCTCGTCCGGCCAGCGCAGGGCCAGCTCGTCGAAGCGCCGCTCGATCTGGGTGTCGACCTGTCGCCGGTTCACCCCGAGCAGGGCCCGCCGCAGCTCGCCGGCGTCACGGGACCGGTCCAGCCCCAGGTCGGCGAGCTCACCGTAGAGCCTCGGGAAGTCGACCTGCTCGTACCGCCCCGTGCCGTGCCGCTCGCCGCCCTCGATGAGGGCCGCCAGGGCCTCGGCGATGGATTCCCCGTCCCGGTAGACGAGCACCTCGTCGTAGACGTCGCGCAGAAGGTGCAGCACCTCGGTGCTGGCATAGCCGATCACGATCAGGACGTGCCTCGGCGGGATGCCGACCGGGGTGGCGGGACCCCCCGTACGCCCGGCCTCGCTGCGGGGCATGGTCAGCCGGACCGCGACGTCCTCCTCGGCGCGCTCGGTCTCGTCGGTGTAGAACATGGCCTCGCTCAGCCGGATCAACAGGCGGCCGTCGTGCGGGGTGTCCACGGCGTAGTGGAAGCCCAGCTCCGGCTCGCGGGTGATCGGCCCGAGCCGCCGCAGGACCCGGCGGATAGCCCGGTCCACGGCCTCCCGGTCGAGGACCGCGAGATCGTCCGGCACGTCGCTCTCGTCGATCTCCTTCACGTCCGTGTCGAGGCCGTCGAAGGACTGGAATCCCAGTTGCAGGAGGGCGCGCGGGTTGCCGCCGCTGTTGCGCAGGAGCTTGCGCATGGCGGCGTCCGTGAACGGCCAGGGGGCCCGGTAGCCCGGCGGCGCCTGCGTCCCGAACGACGCGACGACGTACCGGCCGATGAGGTCCTGCGCCTCGTCGGGCTGCAGCGTCGAGCAGACGATGTCGTTCGCGCCGAAGCGCTGTCGCAGGTCCTGCGGGAGCGCGTCCCAGGCGCGGTCGTTGCTGGCGACGACGAGCATGCCCTTGAGGTCGGGAACCGCCTCGACCAGGGAGTGCAGCAGCCCGGCACCCTCCGGAGCCACCCGCTCCTGCGCATCGAGGAGCAGCTTCTCGGCCTGGTCGAGAATGAGCACGAGCGGCCGGCCGGCGCGCTCGCAGACCAGCGTCAGCAGCTGGAGGCCGTACCGGCACTGGTCCGGCGTGTCGAGTTGCCGTGATATGCCGACGCGCCGCAGCTCGGGCTCGCTGACCTGACGGCCCAGCAGCCAGTCGTACGCGGACTCCTTGAGGACCGGATCGAGCAGATAGGTCAGCGCCCGCTGGAAGTTCTTCTCGTCGCGCACGGCGTCGCGCATCCGGTCCGCCTGCGCCTCCAACAGCAGGCCGCGCTCCAGCAGGTGGTCGTCGAACATCTGCAGCAGCGCGGCGGGATCGCGGCGGAGGTCGTCCTGGATGTCGGCGGTGGCGGGCGACGGATCGGCCACGGCCGACAGGGAACCAAGGAACCGCAGGACCAGCTCCGTGAACTCGGAGAGCGAGAGCTGCGCCGTCAGCCGGCGGTACGCCTGCACGAAATCCGGCCCGTCGAGCTTGACGTACAGCGGCAGCACCTGGGCGTTGCCGGAATGGGTGGCGACCTGACCGACGGCGGCCCGGATGGCGTGGGTCTTGCCGGCGCCGTGGGCACCGTAGACGTACGCCACCTGCCCGCTGGAGACGCCGCCCAGCTCGTGCGACCGGCGGAACCTGCTGACCAGCAGGCTCAGCCGACGGACCTGTTGCAGGGCCACCGTGGGCGTGGTGCCGGCCCACCTCTGGTACGACTCGGCGAAGGGTCCCTCCTCGATGGCGGTGGTGGCCTGCGCGGGGAAGGGGTTCAGCCGGGGCAGCTCAGCGGGCACGACGGAAGCCCCTCTCCGCATGGGTCGGGGCGCTCTCGGCCTGCCGCACCCTCTTCTCGATCCACTGTGCGGGGATGCGCAGCTCCCGCGCGGCCGGCCAGCAGTCGTCCCCCTCGTGCTCGTCCAGCCGGCACCGCAGCAACCAGCCGAGCCAGTGCAGCGCGCGCCCGACGGGGGGACGCCGCGCGCCGAAGGTGTCGCGGACGCCGCTCAGCTCGAAGGGACACTCCAGGTCGGGTGCCTCGTGCTGCCACCGGTTGCGGGCCAGCAGGTCGACGTCGTCGCCGCTGAGCAGTGGCACCTGCACCGGCAGGGCCCAGCGTCGCCAGCGGTCGCGCTCGTTCATCCGGTCCGGGTCGGCGGTGTCGGCCGTGCGGTAGTCGTCGCGGGTCACGATGACGAGGAGATCGACCCGCGCGAACACGACGGCCAACGTGTCGAGGAAGTCGTCGTTCTGCATGCCCTCGATCAGCAGGCCGAGCGCGCGGGGCGGCTTCATCCTCTTGCGCATGTAGTTCGTCAGGAACCCGGCCTGGGCCTGCAGGTCGAGGATCTCCGGCCGGGTCGGCCCGACTCCGTTGGGGACCACCTCGAGCAGCCGGTCCCGGTGCTCGCCCCAGCCTCCCAGCTCCATCAGCTCGTTCCGGATCGCCTTCAGCACCTCCTGCGCACGCCGGAGGCTGTCGTGGTCGATCTCCTCGTACACGACCAACCTGAAGTCGTCGCCCAGTTCGTGCAGCTCCCGGTACTGGTGCGCGATGAGCCGGGCCAGCGAGGTCCGACCGGTCGCCTCGCGGCCGGACAGCAGGAAGGCGGCGGCCCCACCCGCCGCCCTGGCCCGGACGAGCTGCTCCTCGATCTCGTCGAACGGCACCCCGGCGAAGTCGACCAGCAGGGCACGGTCCCGCTCCTGCCGTGGGTCGAGGTCACGGTGCCGGTACGGATCGCCCCGGGTCAGGCCGTACCGCTTGTAGTCCGCCCGGCCCCTGGCCTCCCGGGCCCGGGGGTCGACGCCGCCGCTCATGCCGCCCGCCCGCCGAACAGGGTGAGGTAGTCGTGGATCCGGTCCTGCTCCTCCTCGAACGTGGACCCGGCGAAAAGGTGCTCCAGCTCGGGCTGTCGCCGGTAGTGCGGTGCGACGGCACGGTACAGCAGCGTGCCCGAGTCGTCCCCGTACCGGCCGCGGAACCCGTCCTCGGTGAACTCCAGGCGGTCCCGGTAGAGGCACTCCAGGACCACGAGCACCCGGGGATCGGTCAGCACGGCGGAGAAGAGCCGGGGCACCTGCACCCGCAGTACGGCCAGCCGGACCACCAGGTCGCCGCGCAACTCGTCGAGGCCGGGAGTCCCCGCGACGATCGCGGTCGTGACGGTGAGGAAGTTCAGCACCCGCTTGATCTTGCGCGGGTTCGGCCTCAGCACCGCCTGCAACAGGTCGCCGTGCCGATCCAGCAGATCCGGATGGGCGTACGCCTCGATCAGGCGCCGGACGCTCCGGCCGTCCAGCGGCAGCAGGTACAACGGCAGTTGGATCATCTTCTCGAGGTACTCGTCCCCGATGTCCATCATGCCGTCCGGATCGAAGCCGAAGCCCTGGTACTTGATGGCCACGCCCCGGTCGACCAGCTCCTTCGAGATCGCCATCAGCACGAACACCCCGGGCACGTCGAGGAAGAGCTTGACCGACTCGAGCAGGTCCACGATCTGGTCGGGCTCGCAGCGGTCGATGTCGTCGATGAAGAAGACGACCTGGGCGCCCTGGCCCCGGATGCCGGCCACCTCGTCCCGGAGCAGGTTGCGCAGGTTGCGCAGTTCGCTCTCGACCTGGCTCCGCTGCGCCACGTACCGCTCCACGGCCTGGTCGTACTTGTCCATGGTGAGGAAGCCCGCGGTGAGGGTGGTCAGGAGCGCGTCCGCGGTGAGGGTGCCCACGACGCTGGCGATCCGGGTCACGGTGTGGGCGAAGCGCTTCTTCCGGTCCGTCAGCAGCGTCTCCTGGAACGCGTGCAACAGCGGCACGAGCATGCTCGGTTCGTTGCGGTGCACCCAGGGATTGAAGTGCACCCGGACGAAGGCGTCCGGGTGCTCGGCCCCCAACCGCTCGTCCACCATGGCGAGGACACTCGACTTCCCGCTGCCCCACTCGCCGAGCACGCCGATGGTGAAGGGGGTCGTGCTCGTGGGGCTGGTCAGCAACGACAGGATCGGGTCGACGTAACGGTCGAACCGCAGCTGGTCCTCGTCACGGCGGACGGGTGCGTCGGACAGGACGGCGAGGCCGGTCATCGCTATTCCGATCGTCGGGGGCGCGGTGGAGAAGGAGACACGCGCACGTGAACGGTGTACGTAGCGCGTCAGGACTGTCACCTTAAGACAGACCCGCACCGGGCCGGTTACCGCCGATCGGTCGGGGCGGCTGACCGAGTGTCGTACGCCGTCGGCGTTCGACCCGCCGGCCGCCGCCGAGCTCGTCCGTCCTCCGGTCCGCCAGCTCAGCCGACCGGTGGGGCCGTCCAGGAGTGCCGGATCAGCTCCCGCTCGGTGGCGGCGAGGTGGGCGGTCGCGGCGAGCCAGGCCCAGGCGTACCGGTCCGGGTCGGCATCGGCGAGCCGCCCGAACGCGTCCCGGCCGCGCCGGTCGGACTCGTCGGCGAGCGCGGCGCTCACCGCGGCGGCGGTGGTGAAGCCGGCGCGGAGCAGCGGACCCGCCGACCCGGCGCCCCCGCCGCGGGCCGCCTCGGCGACCGCGCGGCGACCGCCCGAGACCGCCAGCTCCACCAGTCGGCGGACCCGCCACAGCGGGGACTCCGCGACCGCCTCGGCGCCGGCGGCGAGGAGCGGTCCCGTCGTCGCGGCCGGATCGCGCGGCGGCAGGTGACCCCCCTGGATCTCGTCGTAGCCGAGGTCGGCCCTGCCCTGCCACTCCGCCGGCAGCCGGAGCGTCGTGGCCGCGCCGGGCACCGGGCCGACCGCGAGCGGACGCAGCGTGCTGGCCCGGTCCGGGTCCAGCCGGCCGAACACCCGGATCCGCAGGCCCGGCCGGGAGGCGAGCCGCCGCAGATTGGCCACGTGGGCCAGCACCGGATGGGAGTTCACCGGCGCCAGCCGGATCACCGGCCCGTCCGGCACGGGCCCCCGGTCCGGCCCGGCGTCGGTCGCGGGGAGCAGCTCACGGGCCAGCACCTGGTCCCCCGCGGCACCCACCACCACCAGGTCGCCACCGACCGGCGCGGTACCGGCCCGGAGCGGGTCCTCCGGGTCGTCGGCGGCGAGTTGGGCGGTCACCACCTCGGCGAGCGGTCGGGCGAACACCTCCGCCAGCGGTCCGTCGGACCAGCCGGCCCCGGCGAGCGGGGTGGCCCGGACCCCCTTGCCGGCGCCGAGCCGGCCGTCCGGGGAGACCGTGGTGCCGCTGATCCGCAGCCCGCCCCGGGCCAGCACCGCGTGGTTGACCGCGACCGTGCCCATCTCGGTGACCGCCCGCGCGCAGTCCCGCGCCCGGTCGGGGCCGCCCGGTTTCACGTCGGCGAAGGAGAGCCAGCGCCCGTCCGCGGCGACCAGGTGGGTGACCACCCCGGCGTACCCGGTCGCGCTGATCACCGGCTCCCGGCAGACGCCGTACACCTCAAGCGTGCCGTCCGGCCGGTAGTCGCGCCGCAGGGTACCGACCAGCGCCGGGTCGGGATCGCCGGAGGCCAGCCGGCCGGCCACGTACAGCAGCTCGTGCAGCACCTCGACCAGCTCGGCCAGCCGGTGGCCGGCCTGACGTTCCCGGTGCGCGCGCAGGCTGCGCACCGTGCGCAACGCGGCGCTCTCGGCCCGGGGCAGGCCGGCCAGTCGGGCGCCGTGGGCGGCGCGCAGCAGTTCGGCCTGGGGTACCGCGCCGGCGGCCGGCGCGCCGGCCGCGAGCACCGTGGCGGCCGCCCGCCACAGCGCGCCGGCGGCGGTCCGTTGCGCCTTCGTCGGTGCCGTGCCCGGGCCGCCACGACCGGCGGAGGCGGCGGCCGCGGGTCCGGTACGCCCCTTCCCGCCGGGCCGGCCGGCGGCGGTTCCGCCGCGCCGCGAGGTCGAGGCCGGGGCGGTGGTCGACGCCGGATCGGGGTGGCTGGCCGGGTCGGCGACCGGACAGGCGACCAGGACCGCGGTGCGGTGCAGGCAACGGGGCGCCAGCAGGCAGCTGCACCGCGCCTGCTCCGCGTCGGTGACCGCGCCGGTCGGTCCGGGCGTCAGGGTGACCTGGGCCTCCGGGTCGTAGTCGACGGACACGCCGTCGTCGCCCCGGCCGACCGGCATCCCGGCCAGCCGTGCCACGGCGGCGTCGAGCCGCCTGTGCAGCCGGGGCGGCAGGGCCGCCACCGCCGCGGCGGCGACCGTGGGCAGCACCGGCGGCAACCGGTCGGCGACGGGTGTGGGTACGGTCAACGTGATCCTCCGCGGATGCGGTCGCCCACCCAGCGGGCGAGTTCGAGCGGGCTGAGGGCGGCGACCGGCATCCCGGCCGCGACGATCTGCTCGGCGACCGGCACCGAGTAGCAGGGCACTCCCCTGTCGTTCAGCGCGGCGCAGCCGAGCAGGTGCACGCCGGCGCCGGCCAGCGCGCGGACCTCGCCGAGCAGCCCGGCCAGCGGGTAGCCCTCCTCGAAGTCGCTGACCACCGCGACGATGGTGCGACTCGGCACGGTCACCAGCGAGCGGGCGTGGGCCAGCCCGGCGGCGATGTGCGTACCGCCGCCGACGCGCACCTCCAGCAGCAGCGACAGCGGATCGTCGACCCGGTCGGTCAGGTCGACCACCTCGGTGGAGAAGGCGAGGAAGTGGGTGGCGAGGGTGGGCACCCCGGCCAGTACGGCGGCCGTCAGCGCCGACCACACCACCGACGCCTCCATCGAGCCGGAGACGTCGACCACCAGCACCAGCCGCCAGTCGGCCTCCTTGCGGGTGCGGGTGTGGAAGACCGGGCGTTGCGGCACCACCACCGTCCGGCCGTCGTCGAGCCGCCGGGTGTGCGCCAGGTTCGCCCGCAGCGTACGGGCGAGGTTGATCCGGCCGCCGGGACGGCGGGTCGGACGCGGGTTGCTCAGCCCCGTCAGCGCCGGACGCACCTGGGTGGCCAGCTGCCTGGTCAGCTCCTCGACCAGCCGCCGCACCAGTGGCCGCAGCTTGGCCAGCTGCCCCTCGGGCAGGCCGCCGGCCAGCGACAGCACCGAGGTCAGCAGCTCCACCGAGGGGCGCACCGCGGCCGGGTCGAGCTCGGTGAGCACGTCGGTACGGCCGCGTTCGGCGGCCCGGGCGATGACCTCCTCGCGTACGGCGGTGCCGAACAGCGCCTCGAGTTCGTCGGCCCACTCGCGCGCGACCGGGAAGGAGGCCTCCTGCCCACCGCCGGCCGCCTGGCCGAGGTCGGTGGCACCTTCGCCCTGGCCCGCCCCGTACAGCTCGTCGAGGGCGCGGGCGTAGCGGCGCGCGCCGGCCGGCAGGCGCTCGGGTTGGCGGCCGAGCAGCAGCCGCCACCGGTCGGCGGGAGTGAGCCGGGCAGCCGGCGTGTCCCGCCCGGGCGCGGCGCCGGCGGAGCCGGCCGGCACGGGCGCGGAACCGGCCGGCACGGGCGCGGAACCGGCCGGCACGGGCGCGGAACCGGCGGCGCCCGTCGGTGCGGCCGGGATCGGGATGTCGCGGGCGACCAGGGTGGCCCGGCCGGCCGCGTCGGCGGCGGCCCAGCGGGCGAGCAGCTCCGGCGGGGCGGAGAGGGTCAGGTCGAGCCGGTCGCCCAGCCGTTCGGTGACCGCGTGCAGCAGCCGGTCGCGGGCCGCCGGGGTGAGCACGTCGAACCCGCCGCGTAGCGCCGGCAACCGGTCCAGGAAGTCGGCGTCGGCGAGCCGGTCGATCCGCTCCAGCAGCGGGTCCAGCGCGGCCGGGGCGGACTGCAACAGCGGATGCGCCGCGGTGAGCACGCCGGCGAGCAGCCCGGACAGGTACCGCCGGGTGTCCGGGCCCGTCGCCGCGTCGATCCAGCCGGCCACCCGGGTGCCGAGGACGTCCACGCCCGTCAGGTCGAGCAGCACCCGCGCGGCCAGGGCGGCGCCCTGGATCAGCGGCGAACCCGTCCGGGCCAGGTGGCCGAGGGCCTCGTCCAGGCGCAGGCCGATCCGGTCCTCGCCGGCCCGGACCGCGAGGTCGACCAGCGCGGCGGCGTCGGCCGCGGCGTCGCTGCCGGCCAGGCCGGGCAGCCCGCGGACCGCCGCGTCCAGCAGCACGACGGCCAGCTCGGCCGCCCGGGCCCGGCCGTCGGCGGTGGTGCCGGGCAGGTGTTCGCGCCGCAGCGCCTCCAGCAGGTCCAGTGCGGCCAGCAGCTCGGGCAGCGTGCCGGTGCCCGGCAGCACCGCCGCGGCCAGCTCGAGCCGGTCGGCGACCAACTCGGGCAGGTCGCACCGGGCGGCGTCCTGGAGCCCGGTGAGCAGCTGCGCGGCGGTGGGGCCCCCGTCGGCGGCCTCGCGGCGGAAGCGCTCCCGCAGGGTGCCGGCCGCGGCCAGCGCCGCGGTCACCCCGCGTACGCCCACCAGGTCCAGCCGGGCCGCCACGGACGGCGTCCAGGCCAGTTGCCAGCGGGTGGTCAGGGCGGCGCCGTCGCCGGTGCCGGAGACCGCGATCGCCTCGCCGTAGCCGACGCCGCAGACCTGGAGGCGTTGCAGCAGGATCTCCCGCCGACCGTCCAGTTCGGTGCGCAGCGGGTCCAGCCGGACCTCGCGGGACTTCGGGCTGTCCGGGTCGGGCAGCCGCAGCGCGGCGAGTTCCGCCTCGACCGCCGGACCGAGCCCGGATCGCGGCGTGCCGGGGGCGACGCGGCCCCGCTCGGTGCCGACCAGCACGGTCTCCAGCGCCTTCGCGAGCACCCGGCCGCGGCCGAGCAGTTCGCCCTGGCCGAGCACCGTGGTCACCGCCTCCAGCACCTCGCCCCGCCCGGGGGCGGGAAGGTCCCGCAGCCGGGCCAGGTCGTCGGCCAGCCGTACCGTCTCGGCGGCCTCGCCGGTGCCGGCGGTGTGACCGGCCGCGCGGAGTTCCCGGCACAGGTCGGTGACCGCCCGGGCGGCGGCCGCCCGGATCCGCTCCGGGTCACCGGCGGCGGCGAGGACGGACTGCTGCCAGCGCGGGTCGCGGATCCCCGCCGGGTAGCCGGACCGGGAGTCGAGCAGGTCGAAGGCGTACGGCACCAGCGAGGTGACCGCCGTGCCGCCGCCGGCGGTGACGGCCGTACCCGGCGGGGTCGTCGCGGACCGGACCGGATCGGCCGGGGTGGTGCCGGGCCGGGCGGACGCGACGGCGACGCCGGCGCCCGGCGGGTCGGGGAGCAGGGCCGGAGCGTGGAAGGCGCCGACGACGGCGGCGACCCGCCGGCCGTCCGCGCCGGCCTCGGCCAGCACTCGGCGCATGTGCCGCTCGCGGGCCAGGTCCCGGGCCGGCACGCCGTCGCCGGCGGCGCTGTCGGTGCGCATCGCCCAGCCGACGCCGAGGGCGGCCCGGCGGACCGCCTCCGGCGGGCAGCCCGGGGCGCGCACCTCGACCACCCGGTCCCACAGGTCGTCGCCGTCCCGGCCGGTGCCGCTGGCGCTGAGCGCGGCCGCGTAGCCGGACCGGCGCGGGCCGGGCAGCGCCTTACCGGCGTCGGGGGCGGGATCGTCACCGGTGGTCGACGCCGCCTCGGCCGGCGTACCGGGGTCGGCGGCCTGCTCGGCGGTCCAGCCGGGGTCGGTCAGCGGCAGGTCGCAGCAGACCACCTCGACGCCGCGCTGTCGGGCCCAGCGGATCGCGGCGAGCTCCGGGGAGAAGTCGGCGAACGGGTAGAAGCCCATCGGCCCGTCCGCGCCGTGGCCGCCGACCAGGGCCAGCGGGGCCCGGGCGGCCGGGTCGGAGAGGTACGGCAGCCAACGCTGGAAGTCGCCCGGCAGCTCGACGCAGACCACCTCGGCCGCGGCGGCGTCCAGCAGCGCCGGGACCGCCGCCGCCAGGGCCGGGCTGTGGTGCCGCACTCCGATCAGGTACGGCCGGACCGAGCCGGCGAGCGCGTCGAGCACGGCGCGCGGGTCGGCCGTCGTCGGGTCGACGGTCGACCCGCCGGCGACCAGCCCGGCGGTACCGGTCGGGTCGTTGGCGAGACTCGTCACCGCAGGCTCTCCCGCAGGTCCCAGAGCCGGCGCCACATCGCCGAGCCGTCCTCGGCGCGGCGGCGGACCGGGCCGTCCCAGTAGCCGAGCAGCCGGGCGTGGTCGTTCTGGTCGTCCTTGCGGACCACGCCGAGCAGGTGCCCGGGGACCAGGTCGAGCGTGTCCCCGCCGGGCAGGTACGCGGCGGCCAGGGCGAGCGACACCGTCACCTGCACCGCCTCGGCGGTGGACATGACCGTTCCGGGCCGCTCCACGTCCCAGCCCTCGCCCGAACGGCCGGAACGCAGATCGCGGAACACCGTGACCAGGGCGTCCAGCACCGCGTCGTCCACCGCGTACGCGGCGCCGGCGCGCTGGACGGCGGCGGTCGCCTGCCTGCGGATCAGGTCGGTCTCGGTGTCCGCGTCCGAGATCGGGTGGATGGTCTCGAAGTTGAACCGGCGCTTGAGGGCCGAGGACATCTCCGACACGCCCCGGTCCCGCAGGTTGGCCGTGGCGATCACGGTGAAGCCGGGCGCCGCGCGGATCAGGCCGTCCTCGGTGCCGCTCAGCTCCGGCACGTTCATCCGCCGGTCGGAGAGGATGGAGACCAGCGCGTCCTGCACCTCGGGCAGGCAGCGGGTGACCTCCTCGATGCGGGCCACCCGACCGGTACGCATCGCGGTCAGCACCGGCGAGTCGACCAGCGCCTGCGGCGTCGGGCCCTGGGCGAGCAGCAGGGCGTAGTTCCAGCCGTACCGGAAGGCGTCCTCGGTGGTGCCGGCGGTGCCCTGCACGGTCAGCGCGCTGGTGCCGCAGACCGCGGCGGCCAGCAGCTCGGAGAGCATCGACTTGGCGGTGCCGGGCTCGCCGACCAGCAGCAGGCCCCGCTCGCCGGCGAGGGTGACCACGCACCGCTCGACCAGGCTCCGCTCACCGACGAACTTCGGCGGGATGGTCATGGCCGCCGGCAGCTCGGTGCCGGCCGGGCCCGTACGCCGCTCGGCGGGCAGCCGCAACGCCTCGCCCTCGCTGCCCTGGATGAAGGTGACCACGGCGCGCGGGGTCAGCGCCCAGCCCGGCGGCCGGGCCCCGCCGTCGTACGCGGCCAGGAAGGCCAGCTCGTCGGCGTACCGCTGTTCGGCGGAGAGAACCTGGGCGGCGTTCTCCGGCGCCGCGGCAGGGCGGACGTGTTCCGTCACGGTCACTGATCTTCCTCGATCTCTCGGGTTCGGATGGGGTGTTCGGCACGGGGGTCGGCGGCGTCGTCGCGGACACCGCCCTTCGCCGTCAGCGGTGGCCGCCGCGGCCGGGCAGGTCGTCGAGCCGGGGCCCGTCGCCGTCGCGGAGGCGCTGCCAGGCCCGCCGGTAGAGGTCGGCGACCGGTTCCAGGGGCACGGTCACGCCGAGCCCGGCCGTACCGTCGGGCGCGAGGTCGAACAGGACGCTCTTCCAACCCTCGATCGGCGCCGCCGCACCGCCGCGCTCGAGCCACCGGCCGGGCAGGAACAGCGACCGGCCGGCCCGGGACCGGCTGGCCCCGACGACCAGGGCGGTGCCGGCGAGTTCGGCGCGGGCCGCCTTCAGCCGGGCCGGCTTCCAGCCGGTCCACCTCGCCGTGTTGCGGTCGGTCGGGTCCGGCATCGCCAGCAGCATCAGGTACACCGCCGCCGCGTCGGCACCCAGGCCGTGTCCCCCGGCCACCTCGGCGACCAGGTCGGGCACCGAGCGGGTCGGATCCTGCGGCCACCAGGTGCCGTCCGTCGCCCGCGCGCCGTCGCCCGGCTCCCCCGGATCGTCGAGCAGCGCCGCGAACCCTGGGTCGCGGACCAGGCGCAGCGCCACCTCCGTGGCGTACGGCCTGGCCGCGTCCCCCCGCAGCGCCGGCAGGTAAGCATCGGTGCCGTCGGCGTCGAGCAGGTCCGGCCGCAGCGCGGGCGAGGGTTGGCCGTCGTGGGTGGCCAGCACGATGGCGCCGTACCGTTCCCAGCCGGGTCCGGTCTCCGACGGGCTGCCCGCCACCTGCCGGAACGCGGGCAGCGAGACGTACTGTTCGAGGTCGAGCAGCAGGCCGGGGTTGGTCAGTCGGTCCCGGATCGCGGCCAGCGCGGCCGGCAGCGCGGCCCGGCACGGGTCGCCGGCCGGCGTGTGGTGGGCGACCCAGGCCGCGAGGGCGACCGCGGAACGCAGCACCTGAGCGGTGAAGCCCACCGCCCGGCCGTCGACCTGCCGCGCCCGGTCGCCCTTGATCTCGAAGGCCAGGTCGGTGCGCAGCTCGACCGAGCCGGCCGGGTCGAGCAGTGCCGGCAACGCCTTCGCGGGTGCCCAGCCGGTACGGACCGCACGGGTGGCCTCGGCGAGCAGCTGCTCGGGCACCACCACCCGGCGTCCCAGGGCGGCGTTCCAGACCGCCGCGGCGGCGGCCACGTCCGGGCCGTCGGTCCAGAGTCGGGCCGGGTCGTCCGGCAACAACGCCGAGACCACCGCCCGTTGCACCGCTGGCCTGGCCTCGCGCAGCACCCCGAAGGCCAGCTTGACCTCGCCGACCTGTCTGATTCCCAGCGCCTTGCGCAGCTCGACCGGCACGGTGTGCGCGGAGTCGGCGTACGGGAGGCCGGCCAGCAGCAGCTTCGCGGCGGTGGGGGTGACGCCGGTCAGCTCGGCGAACCGCTCGGCCGCCTCCGGCCGCCAGGGCAGCGGCCCGCGCGCGGTCCACTCGGCGAGGAAGCCCGCCAGCCAGCCGGCGGGCCGGTCGTCGCCGACCGGCGCCGAGGAGTGCACCGTGTACGGCTCGGGCACGGCGAACACGCCGGCCGGGTCGTGGTGCAGCGCGTCGAGGAAGTAGCCGGTGGCCGTGCCGCTGTAGCCGAGCACGGCGACGAACGCCCCGTCCGGCGCCGGCAGGATGCCGGGCCGGGGGTACCGGCGCGTGCCGTCGGGGTTCTTCAGGTCGTCGTCCAGCAGGTGCAGCCGGCACCGGCGCCAGCGCGTCGCGTCGGCGGCCGTGCCCAGGTCGAGCCGGTCCAGCTCCGCGAGCAGCGCGCGCAGCGTCTCCCGGTGTTCGGTAGGGGTGACCCCCGCGACGGCCCGGTAGGCGACGGCCGCGACGCCGCCGAGCAGCGACCACCAGTCCAGGGCGGCCGGCAGCGACGGCCCGTCCAGGTGCAGCCGTACGGCGGGTCCGATCCCGCCGGCGGCGGAGCGCCGGGCGGCGAACGCCTGGAACTGGCTGAAGACGTGGGTCGAGTCGCCCGCCCCGTGGGCCGAGCCGCGCAGTCCGTCCAACGCCAGGTTGAGCTGCCTGTCGGTGGGCCCGGCCACGGTCGCCGGCGCCACCGCCTCGGGGGCCGACAGCGACTCGGTGAGCCGCGCGGTCACCGCGTCCAGGTCGGTGCGCACCCGGGCGGCCAGCCGCAGCACCCCGGCCACCCCGGCCAGCACCGCGTCGTGGCTGATCGCCGGCATCGTCGAGCGGACCAGCTCGACCAGCGGGTCCGTACCGCCCTCGGCGGGGGCCGGTCCGGAGCCGGCGGTGCCCGCCGGTGGGCCGACCGTGGACGCCGGCACCGCCGCCGGGAGGCCGGTGACGGCCTGCGTGGCCGCCGTCAGCCGGGATCCGGTCGCCGCCTGGGCCGCGGCCCGCGCGGCCGCCTCGGCGAGGGTGGCGCGGCGTTCGTCGAGGGCGACTTCGAACAGCGCGGCGGCGGTCTCCCGCTCCGTCCGGCGCAGGGCGGTGGATCCGGCCGGGTCCCGGGGCAGCATGTTGCCGATGAACCACTGTGCCGGCGGCGGGACCGCGTCGGGGTTGTAGTCGCGGCTGGACGCGGCCGACACGACCCCGTCCGGGTCCACCAGGACGAAGCCCCTGAGCACGGCTCGCGGCCGGTCGTCGCCGGGCAGCACCAGCGCCGCGACCGGCTCCTGTCCCGCGGCCACCGTGACGGTACGGCCGGCCAGGTCCTCGCCGCGTACCGTGCCGTCCGGCAGCGTGACGACCCGCCAGCCGAGCAGACCGTCCACCGGGACGGCGGCCGGGGTGGCCCGCTCGGAGAGGGCCGGCCGCAGCCAGCTGGCCGACTCGTGGAGGCGGCTGCCGTGCCCGGGAAGATCGGCCAGGAAGCGGGGCAGGCCGCGCCGGCCGCGGGTGTCGGCGGTTGGGTCGTACTCGTGCCAGCCGTGGCCGTCGCCCTCCTCGCCCTGCCGGTAGACCCAGTGGGAGGTGCCGTCGGTGATGACCGGCAGCTCGGCCGGGACGACGGTGTCGCCGGCGTGCAGCACGCCGCCGCCGGTGGTCCGTCCGCCGCCCGGCAGCGGCAGGGTGAGCCCCTTCCCGCGTGGCTTGCTGCCGTGGTGCTCGCCCTGGATGGGCTGCGGTTCCCCGGGCGACGAGTGCCAGTAGCCGCGCAGGTCGTAGTCGAGCGCCTTGGAGCGCCAGTAGACCAGCAGCTGGCCGTCGACGTAGTGGTAGCCGGGCTGGCCCCACATGTCGCCGGCCGGGATGCGCAGGTCGTGGCGGAGCACGATGCCCTCGGCGCCGAGCACGCGCACCGTGGTCGCTCCGCCCAGGATCACGTACGGCCAGGCCTCCTGCCAGGTCACCTCGACCCGCCGGTCGCCGCCGGTCACCTCCTGCCAGGCCGCCTCCCAGGCCGGCCAGCCCAACTCGTCGATCAGCCCGCCGCGCAGGCTGCGGGCGACGCGCTCGACCACGTCGACGTCGAGGGCCCGGCCGAGTCCCACGCCCGGACCGGGGCCGTCGGGTCCGTCGAGGTCGTCGGCCACCAGGCGCAGCGCCTCGACCGGGAGCCTGCCCAGCCAGTCCACCGACGCCGGCAGGTACGGCAGCCCGGCGGCGAGCCGGTCGCGGACCAGGGCCCGCAGCCAGTCGGTCAGCAACGGCCGGACGCCCGGCGTCCCGACCAGCCGGCGCAGGGCCTGTGGCTGGCCGCCGAGCTGGTCGAGGCCCCGACGCAGGGCGTCGGTGAAGCGGCCGTCGCCGGCCAGGGCGAGCAGATCCCGCTCTCCCTCGACCCTGACCCAGCTCCCCAGGTCCAGTACGGCGCGCTCCTTCGGCGCGGCCACCGGGACGTCCAGGGCGAGCAGCAGGTCGAGCAGGTCCAGGTCGCCGTCGGCGGCGAGGGTCTCGCCGCTGCCGGCCAGTTCCGCGCGCAGCCGACCGGCCATCCGCTCGACGAGCGGGTACAGCTGCGGCAGCCGACGGCGGTGGCCGCCGGAGTCGGCCCGCTCCACGAATCGGCGCAGCCAGCCGGCGGAGCCGTCGCGGGGGCGGGCCGGGTCCGGCGCGTCCGGGTCGTACAGTCCGCCGAGCGCACCGGTCTCGGTCAGCAGGGCCAGCCAGGCGCCCAGGTCGCCATCGTCGGCCGGCAGGAGGTCGAGCAGACTGCCGCGGATCGCCGGGTCCCGGCCCGCGAGCGCCGTCACCGCCGGCAGGTGCGCCCTCCACCAGCCGACCGGCGCCTCGGCGGCCACCGGCAGCCGGAGCAGCTCGCTCAGGTAGGCCGCCTCGCGCTCGGCGACGGCGGCGGAGCCGGCCCCGCCGGCGGCCTTGGTGGCGGTGCGGACCAGCCGGTTCACCGCGGTGGCCGACTGCGTGGACGGCACCACGCCCGCCGCCGCGGCCCGCAGCGCCAGCCGGCAGAACCGGTCCAGCGCCTCGTCGGCCGGCAACTGGGCGGCCAGCTCCTTCGCGTAGCCCGCCAGCGCGGTCGCGGAGACCACCTTGACCGACGCGAACTCCAGGTAGACCTCGTCCAACCGGTCCAGGTCGACCGGCAGGCCGTGCTGCGCCTCCGCCTTGCGCGCCTTGTTGAACAACTGCGTCGCGTAGGTGTCCTGCCCGGCGGCCAGGAACACCCGCGCCGCCTGCTCGAAGAACGTCGGCAGGAAGTGCGGCAGCGTACGGGCGAACCGGTCGGCGACGCCCAGGTGCCCGTCCAGGGCGGCCTTCGGCCGCGACCGCACCTGCTTGGCCAGCTTCTGCAGCTCCGGTACCACCGCCAGCGCGTGCCGGCCGTGCGCCGGGTGGTGCACCAGCACCCACTCCGGGAAGGCCAACGGGCGGCGCGGGCCCAGCCCGACGACGGCCGGCTCGGCGCCCGGTGTCAGGCCGAGGAACCCGACTGCGATGTCCTCACCCTCGCCCAGGGCGGCGTCGACCAGGCGGACCACCACCCGGTCGTCGAGGGCCGGATGCCGGTACGTGCGGGCGGTGAGGGGCACCGCCCGGCCCTCTGCCCCGACGGTGTCGGGCGGCAGCACCGCGCCCGCGGCCAGCAGGCTCTCGGCCGAGTCCTCGGCCGACGTGGTCGTCATCCCGGTCACGCCCGCTTCCCCGTTCCGGTCATGGCGCCCGAGAGCGCCGTCGCCATCCGCATTCCTTCCGACCAGGCCACCGGCCCGACCTCGGCCAACCGCAGCGTCGGTCCGTCCACCACCGACCAGGAGAGGGTGCCCAGGGTGGCCTCGGAGTCCCAGTAGTCCTCGTCGAACCAGAGGGTGGCCTCGACGGCGCGACCGGCCTCCCAGACCCGGCACCTCACCTGGGAGCCGGAGGCCCGGAATCCCAGCGTGGCGGCCCGGGCGGCCAGCCGGTTGGGCACCGCGGTGCCCCGGAAGTCGGCCAGCACGGTGTCGTGCTCCCGCAGCGTCGCGGGCTTGCCCCAGGTGCCCCGGTGCAGCTGCTCGACCCGCTGGGTGACGTCCAGCTCGTCGGCGAACTCCCGCAGATCGGCCAGGTCGGGCAGGCGCACCGGGTGGGGCAGCGTGGCGCTGGCCGGCGAGAGCCGGACGGTGTCCCCGTCGAGGTTGACCACGCGCAGGTCACCGGTGTCGGTGACGTCGCGCAGGAAGCCCGGCGCGGCCGGGTCGTCCCCGAGCACCACGAGGTCGCGCAGCGCGTCCTGCCACGTCGGATCCGGCCAGACCCGGGCCAGCAGCCCGGTCGGCACCGGCAGCGAGGAGACCACCCACGCGTCCACCCGGGCCAGGCACTGCGCGGCGTGCCGATCCAGCCACTGGGCGAGCTGGCGCAGCCGCTCCACCTCGGGGTCGTCGCGCAGCGCCTTCGGCAGGGTCTTCAGGGGCCGGCCGGTGGCGCGCGGGCCGGCGGAGCGAGCCGCCACCTTGCCGTCCACAAGGGAGATCTCGTACGAGTCCCCCACTGTCAGCCAGCCCATCAGGAACACCCTCCGCAACGGCAATCAGCCAGATTTCGTCATGAATCGACCGCGGTTCATGACGCAGGGCACGCTAACAGTAGTGACCGACACGGCATCGACCCGTCGACGGGGGCGGCGGGCGGGAGGCGGCCGGGCGGGCGGGGCGAAACCCGCCGGAGCCGCAGGTCGCGGCGATTCGGGCGCACCGCGGATCCCTCCGCCGGCCCGATGAGACGCACAACTATGACCGGCGTCACACAGGATCGCGACTGCCCGGCGGGGGACAGTTCCAGGCCGGCCGGCCCTGCGCCCGACCGGCCCAGCAGCGTAAGGGCGGGCCCGGCGGCAACCCCGTGGCGCGGGTGCGGGGCCCGGCCGACAGGCCGGGCCCCGCACCCGCGCGCAGGCTGGGTCAGCTGTAGAGCACGCTGTACGCCAGGCCACCCAGGGCGATCGCCAGGGTCAGCGTGGCGCCGAAGGCCGCCCCTCCCGCTGCGACCGAGGCGGCGGGGTGCGAGCCGCGGAGGTGGGCCAGCAGGGCGGCGCCAGCCGCGGCGATGAGTGCGAAGATCACGGCGAGGGCCAGGGCAACGAGGAAGAGGAAGGCGCGGGTGGACATACGACGCTCCTGATCGGACCGCGATGCGGCCGGTTGGCAACGGGATGCGCCCCATTGGTGGGAGCGCCCAGGAACGCCAGCCAGCTACTGTTCGCGTTGGCGCAGTTCACGGCGTGTGCCGGTGCGGTCCGGTGCGGATCCGGTCCGGGGTGGGAAGGATGGCGGGATGACGGGCGGAGACGGCGAGCACCCACGGCGACGTTTCAGGAACCGGCTCGACGAGCTGTTCGACGTCGCGGAACTGACCAACGACCGGGTCGCCAAGCTCGCCGGCCAACTGTTCCAGAACCGGCGGATTCAGGGGGTGACCGTAGAGGATTACCAGGGCTCCTCCCCGGCCAATACGAGACGCCTCAGCGAGTGGCGTCACCCGAGCGAACCCGCCGTACCCCAGCGGTGGGTGCAACTTGCGGCCGTGCTCACCGTGCTCATCGAGAAGGCCCGCCCGCGAGCGCCGCAGCGGGTCGATCTGTACGACAGGGCCGCCTGGCGGCGACTCTACGAGGAGGCCCTGAAGAGCCCTCGACCGGCGAAGACCACGGATCCTGTAGCGCCGCGGGCGGCTGGCATCGGGCTCGACCAAGCCGTCCCGCACGACAACGACGCGTCGGACGGTGACGACAGGCCCCGCCGGCCGTATTCCGTCATCGGGCCGACCGGCGGGAAGCCGGACTGGCGGACCCTGCTGGACGGAAGTGCGCTGCCGGCCGCCTTCGGCTTGGCCGGCACCCTGGAGCGTACGGTCGTCGTCGACGACGTCCCCTACGACGCGGCTGGGATGCTCGCCTGGCTGGCGGGCCATCCCGGCAGGACCGTCTTCCTCGGCGGAAACCGCGGCGACGGCAAGACGTCCTACCTCAACATGCTCGCCGCCCGCTCCGTCGGCTCGCACCACTTCGTCCGGTGGACGCAGAATGCCCCGTTCAGCATGCGGACGGCCGAGAATCTGGCGGCGGAATTCCACCGCGCGAACCTCACCGAGCGGCCCACCGTTGTCATCGTCTACCCGATCGACGCGTCCGGTAGCTCGGCCGACCTGGGCCAACTCGGCGACGAGCTGGCCGCCGGCGTCGGTGGGGACGACCGGCGCACCGTGGTCGTCATCGAGGGTGACGACGGCGCACGCGAACGGCTGCCGTTCTATACCGCGCACCCGGCGACACTCCTGCCCCCGGGGCCCGAATCCGTCCAGCCCTGGGTGTCCCTGCTTGGTCGTGCCCATGACGAGCTGCGCCGCGAGGGAGAGGAGGAACGGCAGATCGCCGCGCGCTACCCCAATCTCGTCCATTTCCTCGGCTCGAACGCGGAGCAGCAGGCGGAGATTCTCGCCGACACGCAGTCACCGATGATCGTACGGCTGCTGCGCGCGGTCTACGGCGCCGACATGTGGGGAAAGTTGTACGACGAGCTGAGAAGGTTGCAGCCACCCTCGCCCGACGCGATGTGCTACCTGGGGATCTGCCTTGCGTCGGTGGCGAACCGCGGAGTCCCTACCGCGATTGTCGAGGAGTTGCAGCCACGCGCGGAATGGCAGCTGCGGTCGCTGCGTGATCCGTGGGTCCTCGATGAGGAGGACGAGCATGTCGCCCGGCACCGGGTGATCGCTCAGGTGGTTCTCGAGAAGGCCGCCAGGAGCAGCAACGGCCGACTGATCCGTCAGTGCCTGTCCGACTACGCCGCACATTTTCGTACCCCGAGATACGGCGCACTGGTGCGCCAGATCGTCATGGCCGTGGCTCACCTGCCGCCGGTGGGCTCCGAGAAGGAGACAGAGGGTCTGCGTAGGGCGGTGTTCTCCGGCGCACGTGGCGGCCTACAGGCGATCGACGACGTCGCCGGTGCCATCAAGGCCGAATGCGGTCGGGACTACCGCGCCCTCGCCGCGTGGATGGAGATCGTACGTCTGCTCGTCCCGCGACAGTCACGGGACCGCTCCCACCTGTGGCTGGTCGAACTGCACGAAACGCTGCTGGACGCCGTGGACGACACCGACAACCCTCCGGAGCCCGACCGGCTCATCTACTACCACTGGAAGATCGGGCGGCTACGGGCCTGGCTGCTCAACGAGGACGATTACGATTTCCTGGACGACGCGGTGCGACAGATCGCACCCTTCATCGGCGCGCCGTGGTGCCGGGCGGACTTCTACACGGATCTCTTCCGATGGTGTTTCCAGGCGCTTTCCCATCGCCGGAGCGAGACTCTGACCGGCCGCGACGCGATCGACGTCCGATTTCTGTACGCCACCCTCTTCACCGCCTACGAACGACTGCGTAGCTGCACGACCGACGACCGCCTCAGCGACATCCGACGCGACTTCAACACGATGATGCTGCGGTACGTGCACTGGCAGTTGCCCGATGACGCGGCCGACCTCATCGACGAGGCCTGGAAGACCTCGGTCATGCTCGGTCGCCCGGATCCGCAGCTGGGAACGATCCTCGCCGAGATGCTTCTGGAAGGTCGGGCCACACCGCCGCCCGGCGAGGACGCCGTGACGAGCGCCTGCCGCACACTCGCAGCGGTCCTCGACGCGGCCACAGATCACGGGGAAGCTCTTTTCCTGCTCGCACTGGCACATGTCAGACACGGCGTCGAGGTGGACTCCCTTCCCGGCCGGATCGCTGGCGCGGGCCGGACGGAAGACTCGGAGCTGAACCCCGCGTTCCTCGCGCACGCCGCCGCCCTGATCGAATCCGACGCCGCCCGCCGCAAGGCACTTCTTCTCGACGCCAGCAGGGAGTACGCGGGCTACATCGAAGCCCTCGGCTCGGGCAGCTACGCGGCGGACCGCCTGGGGTTCGCGTACGGCCTGGCGGTCACGGATCTCGCCAGATTCGACGGGCCAGACGTCGAGCAGGCGCGCCGGCGGCATCGCCGGCTCACGGGCTGACCACCCGGGTCCGCCCACCCGCACGGTGGGTGTGGCAGGCCCTGTCGCCGATGGGTGCGACGCTCCGGGCAGGAGAAAGGTCGGCCAGGGATCCGCGGCCCTGACCGGCAGTATCGCCGAGCTGCCCGCCCCACGGCGCCACTTGGCGGTCGACGACGAACGGTGCCGGCCCGTCCCCTGATCGCTGCGGTCATGCCGACCGCAGTGCCGTGCCGCCCGGTGCCAGCCCCTACGGGCCGCTCGGCGCGGCCGACACCAACGGCATCCAACTGCCCGCCGGCTTCACCAGCCGGGTGATCGTCCGCTCGCGACATACGGTGCCCGGGACGTCGTACACCTGGCACGACGCGCCCGACGGCGGCGCGTGCTTCGTCGCCGGCAGTGTCGCCTCGGCGTACCGCATCCTGTCGAACACCAACGTCAACTGCGCGGGTGACGCGACCCCTCGGGCACCCTGACCGAGCCCTCTGCCGCCGCCTTACGCTATGGCGGTGCGGAGGTTGGCGCTGTTCGATCTCGACAACACCCTCGTCCAGCGCGATCAGGCATTCGCCGCCTGGGCGCAGGAGTTCGCCGCGGCACATGACCTCGACACCGGGTGGGCAACCTGGCTGATCGCCGCCGACGCGCGCCACGACGGCCGGATGCACACGTTCTTCGGCCTGGTTCGCGACAGGTTCGCCCTGACCGCTCCCGCTGACGAGCTGTGGCGACAGTACCGACACCGCATGCCACAGTTGGTCTCGTGCTCCGCCGAGGACCTCGCGGGGCTGGCCAGGCTGCGCCGCCGGAACTGGAAGATCGGGATCGTCACCAACGGCATGACCGACGACCAGCTCGGGAAGATCCGCAACACCGGCCTGGACCGGCACGTCGACGCCTGGTGCATCTCCCACGACGTCGGCATCCGCAAGCCCGATCCACTGATCTTCCAGCTCGCGGCCCACCGCTGCGGCGTCACCGGCGGCGGCGGTTGGATGGTCGGCGACAGCCTCACCCTGGACATCGCAGGTGGTGTCCGTGCCGGCCTACGGACGATCTGGATCCGCGACCCCCGTCCCGTCCGCCAGCACGCCACGAACGAACCGGAACTCCTTTCGCGGCTCGCACCCGATGCCACCGTCACGTCGGTCGCCGAGGCTGTCGACGTGCTGATCGCGGCCGAGTGACCGACGACCGGCCAGGCCCGGTGCGGTGCCCCGCCGCGCGCACCGCCGCCGGCCTGGAGGGCTGGGCCTCCGCGGGTATCCGACGAATCCGGTTGGCGACAGCCAAGCCTCTTCATTCGCGACCACGACCCTGACACTCTGCTTCCGACAGGTAACCCACCGGATCGGGCAGGTCGAGAGCGATGGCGAAGCGTTGGTTGATCACAGGGTGCTCCAGCGGGCTCGGTCGGGCTCTCGCGGCCCGGCTCGCCGCCGAGGGGGAGCAGGTGCTGGCGACGGCCCGACGACCGGAGACGCTCGACGGGCTGGTGGCCGACCACCCGGGCAACGTGGTGGCCGCCGCCCTGGACGTCCGGGACCCGGCGCAGTGCGCGGAGGCGGTGGAGCGGGCGGTGGACGCCTTCGGCGGTGTCGACGTTCTGGTCAACAATGCCGCCTACGGCCAGTTCGGCACCTTCGAGGAGGTCTCCGACGCGGAACTCGCCGCACAGTTCGACACCAACGTGTTCGGGCCGTGGCGACTCACCCGCGCCGTGCTGCCGGTGTGGCGGGCACAGCGCCGTGGGCACGCGGTCTTCGTCAGCTCGGTCGCCGGCACGGTGCCGTTCCCCGGACTGGCGGCCTACACCGCGAGCAAGTTCGCGGTGGAGGGAGCGGCGGAGTCGCTGGCCGCCGAGGCCGGACACCTCGGGGTGCGGGTCACCATTCTGCAGCCGGGCGGCTTCGCCACCGGTTACGGCGCCAACCTGGTCATGCCTGAGCATCGGATCCCGGACTACACGCCGGTCAGCGACGGCCTGCTCGGCGCGCTGCGCACCATGAACACCAAGATCGAGGTGAACTCCCCCGAACTCTTCGCGGACGTGGTCTGGCGGCTCAGCCAGCTGGAGTCGCCGCCGCTGCGGCTGCCGGTGGGACCGGACTCGGAGGCGTTCCTGGAGGCCGCCTACGACGCCCGGCGCAGCGAGTACGACCAGGTCGTCAAGGCGGGTCAGCACACCGTGGCGTGACCCCCGCCGGAGCGCCGCACCCCGTCGCGGCCCTCCAGGGCCGGCCCGGCAGCCACCGCAGCGCCTCCACGCCGGCCATGGCGTCGACCACCGCCGCCAGGACCGCCGGCGAAATGACTCGAATCAATGCGACATGCGGCGGGGAGCGAACTGCGGGTCGTTGAGCCGACGCTGCCCGGCCGGAAGATCACCGGTCGGGCAGCATTCCGGGCTCTGTTCAGTTGCCGGTGCGAAGGTCCTTCAGCCCCTTGAGCATCTCGGCGAGGTCGGTGGTCTCCGCAGGAGACGGCGTCTCGATGTGCACGGGCTTTCCGTAGTCCGTGTAGTCGATCGTCATGTCACCCATCTTGCCCATGTCCATGCCCGCCCGGCGCGGCCGGTACTGCTCGTCGACCCAGAGGTCGAGCTTGAGCTCCTTGACGCCCTGCTTGGCGTACTGCTGCTCGACGGCCGAGCGCAGCTTGGCATCGAGCTGCCCCAGGTAGGTGGCCACAGGAGCAGTGACGGTGTAATGGACCGTGCGCGCCCCGTTGACCGTCTCCTCGCCGACGACCGTGACGCCCTCGGTGGCGAGCAGCGTCTTGACCTGCTTGGTGGGGTCGACGTCCTCCAGCTGCTTGGTGAAGTTCATCCCCATCTGCTCGCCGGCCCCGGTCAGGTCCAGTTTCATCCAGGACTTCCCGCCGCTGCTGGCACGGTCCGCTGCCGGGATCTGCACGTAGGCCACGGCGCCGATCATCCGGACGGTGGTCGGGGTGCCGTCCACACCCGCCGTCGTCATCTCGACCTTGACCGGGTCACCCAGATCCACCACGCCCTGCACCGAGACCTTCTCGCCGCCCGTCGTGCCCTGCAGCGTCACGGTCACCGAGTCGCTCTTGTCGGTGGCTTCGACCGTCTTCTGCAACGAACCCCTGAGATCACTGGCCAGCAGTTCCAGCACCGTGGGCTGCTCCGGCGCGTCCAGGCCGGACTTCGCACCGCAGGCGGTCAGCGCGACTGCCGTGAGCGCGGAGACCGCGATAACAGTGGTCCTCTTCCAAATTGACACGTGACAGCTTCTCTCCCCGTAGGACTCTGGGGTGCGCCCCAGATAGAACGACGACACGCTATCCCAGGCGGTCAACCCGCAAGG
This sequence comes from Micromonospora sp. CPCC 205561, assembly GCF_036906775.1. NCBI lineage: Bacteria > Bacillati > Actinomycetota > Actinomycetes > Micromonosporales > Micromonosporaceae > Micromonospora > Micromonospora sp. CPCC 205561. The sequence continues at coordinate 82,161 of NZ_JBAKHV010000013.1, forward strand.
TGCCTCCCCGCCGGAGAGTTGTCGGCTCGAGCGACGGGAATGTCAGCGGTGGGGTCTACGGTTGGCCGGGTTCGACGCCCGAAACAGAAGTCGAGAGGCCATTCCTGTTCGACGACGTCGTTAATGAATGCCACTGCCCTCAGCTGCGGTCATGCCGATCGCAGTGCCGTGCCGTGCAGCATGCCGATGACGGCGTCCGCCGCGGCGCGCAGGTCGTAGGAGCGGTCGGTGAGGGACTCCGCGACCACCGCGTCGATCGCGCCGCCGATCATGATCGCCGTGGTGCGTGAGTCGAGTTTCGCCCGGTACGCCCCGGCCGTCTTGGCGGCCTCGACCAGGTCCGCCAGGGCGCGCCACCGCTCCGGCGAGCCGGGCCTGTCGGCGATGCCGGTGTCGTGGTCGTCGTCGAGCGCCTCGACGATGACCCGCACGTGGTCGGGGTGGGCCGCCATGTACCCGATCAGCCCGCGCACATAGGCGTCCACCTGCCCCGCCGGCGTCTCCGCCTGCGCGATCAGCGCCCCGACGTGCTCGGCCAGGCGGGCGATGACGGTGTCGTAGGCGGCGCGGATCACCGCCCGCTTGCTGGCGAAGTGGTAGATGACCGCCGCCTTGGTGATGCCGGCCGACTCGGCGATGCGTTGCAGCGAGCAGCCCGCGTACCCGTGCGCGGCGATCAGCTGGATGGTCACCCTGATCAGTTGGGCGCGGCGGGCCTGCTCGGTGAAGGTGGGCGGCCGCGCGGCGGCCGGGCGGCCGGCGGTCACGGCGCCGTCGCCAGGAAAGCCGCCACGTCCGCGGCGATCCGCTCGGGCTGCTCGCCGTTGACGGCGTGGGTGGCGCCCTCGTAGAAGCGTACGGTGGCCCGGGTGAGCGTCGCCTCGGCCGTACGCCGGGCCTGCCGGGCGTCGTGCATGACCGACGCCTCGGCGAGGATCACCAGCACCGGCCGGTCGAGGCCGCGCAGCTGCTCGTCGGTGAACCGGGTGGGGGCGGGCAGGTCGAGCGAGTAGTGCCGCATGCCCGACTCGATCATCTGGGCGACCGGGTCGTCCTCGACCGGCGCGCCACCGGCCGTCCAGCTGTTGAAGCTGTCGCGCCACGACTCCGGCGTCCACCGCACCGACGCGGGGATCGATCGCACGATCGTCTCGAGCGGCAGATCGGCGAACGTCACCGCCGGATCGATGAGCACCACACCGGCGATCTTCTCAGGCTGGCGGATCACCACGTTCGCCGCGGTCCAGCCACCGATCGAGTGTCCGACGAGGTGCACCCGCGGCTCCGGCAGCTGCCGCAGCACCTGGTGGAACCACTCCGCCTGATCCGCGTGGTCCTCGATCGGGCGGGCCTGCACGCTCATGCCCGGCTCGCCGAGCAGGTCCATCGTGTACACCGTACGCAGCCGCAGCATTTCGTCGAGGTTGTCGGCCCACAGCGGCGAGGCCGAGGCCCGACCCGGAACGAGTACGAGCGGGGCCTGCCCGGGGTTGGCGCCGTCGAACCGGTAGAGCCGCACCACGCCGTACGTGGTGCGCAGGTCCAGGATGGCCGAGGGCGGCGGCAGCTCGGCCAGCGCCCGGTCGTACGCGGCGGCGAACCTGTCCCGGCCCTCGGCCGAGGTGAAGTACCCGACGGGAGTGGTGTCACGCAGCGCCAGCCAGCCGACGAGGACCAGCACCAGGGCGAGGGCGAGGACTCGCAGCCAGCCGCGGGGGTGGCGCCACCACCGGAGTCGCCGCGGGCCGGCGGAGGACCGGCCGAGGTCGTCCGGCCGCACCGACGCCTCGGTGCCGGCACTGCCGGTCTCGGTCATCGTGCTGCTCCTTCCGAGCAGGCGCGTCGGACGATCGACGAGGGCGACGATCCACTTACCGCTCGGTGTGAACACTAACCGCATGGTTAGCGGATGTCGAGCCGAGTCGATACCGGCGCGCAGCCGCCCGCTGTCACGCGTGATGGCGGCGGCGGACAGGGCACCGGCGAGCACCCCACGGCAGCCTCGTGGACCGCCCCGCGGCCCTCCTCCTGCGCCAGGCTCTGCGTGCTGGCGTCCTCCGGGGCGCGGTCAGAGCGTGGCGAGGATGAAGGAGAGCACGAAGCCGGCGGTGGTGCTCAGCGCGACCAGCGGGCCGCCCTTCTCGTACGCCTCGGGCATCAGGGTGTCCGCCAGCGACGCCAGCACCGCGCCCGCGGCGAACGCCAGCGGCAGGGAGATGGTCTCCGGCGCGGCGCTCGACAGCGGCCCGGCGCCCACGACCACCGCCAGGACGAGAATCGCGGCGCAGCCGCCCCACGTGCCCAACACGAACCGCCGCGACCGACCCTGCGCGCGCATCGACGCGCTGCCCACCAGCGCCTCCGGAAAGTTCGACACGAAGATCGCCGCCAGCAGGGCCAGCCCACCCGTACCCTCGCCGAGGGAGACACCGAGCGCGACGTTCTCCGGTACGCCGTCGAGGGTGACCGCCGCCAGCAGCGCCAGCCCCGCCGCCCCGGTGGTGGAGGCGGTCGACGCGGCCCGGTCCCCGGCGGCGGCGTCCGGGTCGAGCTTCTCACTGCCGTGGGACTCCCCCCGGTCGCCCCTCGCCACCCGGTCCAACCCGGCGCTGAGCACCGTGAAGACGGTCGCGCCCACCACCAGACCCAGCGCCGCACGCCACATGCCGCCCTGTTCGTAGGCATCCTCGAACAGCTCGAAGGCCAGCGCGGTGATCAACGCGCCGGAGGCGAACGCGAGCAGCACCGCCAGCCACCTCTTGGGCAGCCGCAACCGCACACCGGCGATGGCGCCGAACACCAGGGCGCTGGAGGCCACCAACCCGAACATGAACGCTCGCATGCCACGGACCTACCCAACCGGCCGTCGACCTCAACCAGCTCAGCGACATTGGTCGATCTGCCGGGCGGCCAGCGTACGACCGACCCGGCCGACACCGGAACCAGGCCGAAGCTCCACCCGCTCGTCGGGAAAGACTTGCTCCGCGTTCACCTTCGTCGATGCGCTCGGGCGGTAGTTTCATCGGCACGAACCGTTGCGATTTCGGAGGTTTCGATGGATCGTCGTACCGTCCTGCGCGCCACCGTCCTCGGCGGTGCCGCCGCCTTCTCCGGCAGCCTCTGGGCCGGCGCCGCCCTGGCCGCCCCCGCTCAGCCCGGCGCCAGCCCGTACGGGCCGCTCGGCGCGGCCGACGCCAACGGCATCCAACTGCCCGCCGGCTTCACCAGCCGGGTGATCGCCCGCTCGCGACAGAGGGTGCCCGGGACGTCGTACACCTGGCACGACGCGCCCGACGGCGGCGCGTGCTTCGTCGCCGGCACCGGATGGATCTACGTCTCGAACTCGGAGATCCTGGCCACCGGTGGGGCGTCCGCGGTGCGCTTCAACGCCGACGGCAGTGTCGCCTCGGCGTACCGCATCCTGTCGAACACCAACGTCAACTGCGCGGGTGGCGCGACCCCGTGGGGGACCTGGCTCTCCGCCGAGGAGGTCAGCCGGGGATACGTCTACGAGACGTACCCGCAGGGCGGGCGGGCCGGGGTGCAACGGGCCGCGATGGGCCGGTTCAAGCACGAGGCCGCCGCCTGCGACCCGGCCCGCCGGGTCATCTACCTCACCGAGGACGAGAGCACCGGCTGCTTCTACCGGTTCCGGCCGACCGTCTGGGGCGACCTCTCCGCCGGCACCCTGGAGGTGCTGGTCGCCGGCACGGCCACCAGCGGACCGGTGAGCTGGGCGCGGGTGCCAGACCCGGACGGCTCCCCCACGCTGACCCGCGACCAGGTCTCCGGGGCGAAGAGGTTCAACGGCGGCGAGGGCTGCTGGTACGCCGACGGCACCTGCTGGTTCACCACCAAGGGCGACAACCGGGTCTGGGCCTACGACGCGGTCAACCAGCGCATCGACCTGGCGTACGACGACTCCCTGGTCAGCGGGACGGCGCCGCTGACCGGCGTGGACAACATCACCGGTACCCGCTCGGGCGACCTCTACGTCGCCGAGGACGGCGGCAACATGGAGATCAACGTGATCACGCCGGCGGGAGTGGTGGCCCCGTTCCTGCGGATCACGGGTCAGTCCTCGTCGGAGATCTGCGGGCCGGCGTTCTCGCCCGACGGCAGCCGGTTCTACTTCTCGTCGCAGCGCGGCACGTCCGGCTCCTCCTCCGGGGGGATCACCTACGAGGTGCGCGGCCCGTTCCGCGCCTGACTCACCGGCGTCTGGTCCGGCTCCCGGTGGGACGGCACCGCGAGTCGATCCACTCGGGACGCCCGGCGCCCCGACCAGGTCTCCCACCGGGCGGCGTCATCACCACGGCCCGCCACCGACCCCACCGTCACCGCGGGCCCACCGTTCGTCACCATGTTGGCCAACGTCCCGCGCCCCGCTGCGGGACCGCCGGGTACGACGGCAGGGACGGAACCACCACCTGCGGGGTTGGTGGCGCCGGGTATGTTCCGTCCCTGCCGGGGACGCTCGCACGCGCCCTCTTCCTTGGCGGCGAGCGGCGGTGCGGCGTTACCCCGAACGGCGCACCGGCGACACGAGGGGCGGCGCCCGCGTCCGGAAGACGTCGGTGCCGGAGGCGGCCGGGAATCTGTTCGCCGCCCGACCCACGGTGCTGACCTGCGGTTTGTCAGATTCGAGCAGTGGATTTGCCCGCCTGGGAGTGGTACGACTTGGTGCATCGACCCGACCAGTGGCGGTATGTCAACGGCGACGCGTCGAGGCCGAGGCAGCGAGTTCCACGATCATGGTTCGATGACGCCCGCCGATCACAGCCGAGGACCGAGGTCCGCCCGGCGCCGCGGTGGTCAGTAGGAGGTATACCTTCATGCGGCCCAAGCGCACCGCGTCCCCTCATCGGCCCTTTCAGCCGGCCGCCACGGGGGTCGCACCGGTGTGCGGGGTCGTCGCCGGGGCGGCGCGTACGGCGAGACCGTCGTGACGAGCCCGGAGAACGCCGAGAACACGGCGGCCTACAACCGAGGGCTCGGCGCGGGACGGATCGAGCAGCGCTTGCAGGGCCACGACGAGCAGCTGCGGCAGATCTACGGCTCGATCGACTCGATGACCGTGGCCCTGCGGGCTCTCGCTGAGGAACTCCGCGCGCACGTCACGCTGGCCAGCGCCAACGAGACCTCGGATCACCGGGACGTGACCGAGAAGGAGAGGATCGCCGAGGTCCGGGCGGAGGAGGCCGCCAACGTGGAGGTGCAGAAGACGGTCCGTTGGACGGCGTGGCAGCGCGCGTTCGCCGTCATCGGCGCGATCGTCCTGGTGGTGAACTTCGGCCTGGGGTTGTACCTGACCTTCGGCCGCTGACCGCCCGGCTGCGGGGGGCCCACGCCGTCCCGACGCGGATCGAACCGGGTCACGGGAGATCCCTGGGGTCTGTCTGCTAGTTGCGGACCCATGCCGGCACCGCGGCCAGGACCACGGCGGAGCGGTAGACGATCGCGAGCTTGTCGAACCGGGCGGCCAGGCCCCGCCACTGCTTGAGCAGGGCGAAGGAACGCGCGACGACGTTGCGGCTCTTGTAGACCTCGCCGTCGAAGCTCGGGGCGCGCCCGCCCTGGTGGCCCCGGCGGCGTCGCCCAGCCGGACATGACGAGGCACCGAGGGCAGGCGGATGCTGCTCGCCCCAGCGGTCGGCCCGGGGCAGGACACATCAGTCGATGCTCTTGACCACCCGGGCGGGCACGCCCGCGACCAGCGTGCGTGCGGGCACGTCACGGGTGACGACCGCGCCGGCGGCCACGACCGCGCTCGCGCCGATGGTGACGCCCTGGGTGACCACGGCGGCCGCACCGATCCAGACGTCGTCCTCGATCACGATCGGGGCGCTCATGACGTACTCGTAGCGCTCAGCCAGCGGCAGCGGGTGTCCGCCGGTGATGAGGCTGACCCGCGGGGCGATCATGACGTTGTCGCCGATGGTGATGCCGCCGTTGTCCATGAAGGTGCAGCCCTGGTTGACGAAGACGTTCTTCCCGAACTTCGTGCCCAGACCGTACTCAGTGAAGAACGGCGGGTAGATCGTCACCGACTCCGGCAACGGACCGCCGAAGACGACTGAGAGTAGTTCCGCGCGGGCCTCGGTGTCGCTGAACGGCAGGACGTTCAACCGGGAGGTCACGTCAGTCACCTGCGCGATCCGCTCCGCATAGCGCGCGAACTCGGGCGTGCGGACGTACATGACCTGCTCTGTGCGGATAGACATGCCCCTGATCCCAGCAGCACGACAGGGTCCCGATCAAACAACCCGACACACCCCGGACACAACTACTGGTTGTGCCCATAGGGTCATCGTGTGGACATCGAAGCGGTACGGACCTTCGCGGCCGTCGCCGAGGCTGGGCAGTTCCAGGCCGCGGCCGACGAGCTCGGCATCAGCCAGCAGGCAGTCTCCAAGCGGATCGTGGGCCTGGAGAGAAACCTCGGGGTCTCGCTCCTGGTGCGCACCACCCGCGGATCGCGGTTGAGCCTGGACGGGCAGGTCTTCCTCCCGCACGCCAAGAAGGTCCTGGCGGCACTCGATCAGGCAGAGCAGGCCGTGCGCCCCGGCAGCCGGCCCCTGCGCGTGGACGTCCTCAACCGACGCATCGCCCCGGCCCAGGCTGTCTACCGCTTCTACCGCTCGCGCCCCGACACGGCCCTGGACGCGGTCACCCTCGGCGAGGAGAACGCCGCTCAGGCGGCCCGGGCCGTGCTCGAAGGAAACCTCGACGCCTCCTTCCGGGCCCTGCCGGCGGACCGGGTCCCTGCGGGAATCAGAGCCGAACGGCTCCTGGACGTTCCTCTGCAGCTCCTGGTCGGCCCCGCCCACCCCTTGGCGGCAAAGGACCAGGTCCGGCCCGCCGACCTCGTCGGTCACCGCATCTGGATCCCTGGTGTCAGGCCGGGCACGGAGTGGGAGCGGTTCTACCGGTCGCTCTCGCAGGACTTCGGGCTGAGCATCGACGCGCTCGGCCCTCACTTCGGCGACGAAGCCCTGATGGACGCACTGGCCGGGTCGGCCTCTCTGGCGACCCTGGTCGGCACCGACGACCGGTACCTGTGGCCCGACAGCTACGGCCTGCGGCGCATCCCGCTGCGCGAGCCGACACCGCTCTACCCGCACGTGCTGCTCGCGCGAGCCGAGCACCGGAATCCCGTGCTGACCGACCTGCGTGACTACCTGCGAGCCTCGCAACCGCAGGTCGACGACGAGGTGTGGGTCCCCGAATGGGTGACCTCCTGATCGACCGCTTGATCAAGCAGACACGCCCTAGTCGTCCCGCCGCTAAAGGAGGACTGGTTCGATCTCGACAAGCGTGCCGAGCAACCGGGTCGCGCCGTCGCGGACGTGACCGTCCGGGCTCCGGGTCAACGCCGCGCACTCCCGCACGGCGGCGTCGCGCTCGCTGCCGAACACCATGAACACGTCGAGCACCGCGGTGTGAATCCAGTCGGCGTGGTTGGGGTCGGCCGCGGCGAGCGCCGAGGCGACCACCGCCAGCCCGGCCGTGTCCTGACGTCGGAGCAGAGCCTCGGCCGTCACCCGCGTGACGAAGGTGTCCCCGGCGTCGAGCACGAGATCCCTGAGCGTCCTGCGGGCGTCGGGCACCTCCACGAAACTCGCCAGAGCACGGCCCGCGTCAGCCCGGTCATTGAAGTCGGGACTTCCCGCGAGCTCGACCAGTGCGGTCACCACAGCGCGTCTCGCCTCGTCGCTCACGGCGCTGCCCGCCGGGGCCGCACGACGTCGCCTCCCGGCAGGATCTCGTCGCCGCGACCGCGTCGGTCACCAGACGTGCCCCGGAGGGGAACCACGTACTGGATGAAGCCGCGGTTCTCCGCGACCTGGTCGTAGAGCCGCCGGGCCGTGTGGTTGTCCTCCCTCGTGTGCCAGTACAGCCGGTCACAGCCCCGCTCGTCCGCCCACGCCACGACGGCCCCGATCAGGGCGCGGGCGACACCCCTGCCGCGCGCCGCGGGGGCCGTGAACAGGTCCTGCAACAGGCAGACATCGGGCGACGTCGTGCTGGCGTGGACCAGGAAGTGGGCGATGCCGACCAGCCGACCGTCCCACCGCGCCCCCAGCGCACGCATCGTCTCCGCGCGCTGGAACTCCCGCCAGGCCCGTTCGTAGCGGTCCGCGGGCCAGGTACGGCCGTAGAAGGCGTTGTAACCGCTGAACAACTCCTCCCAGTCGGCTCGGTCGGCTGGCTGGAGCGTGGTGACGCTGACCATCGGTTCCATCCTCGTCCCCGGGAGTCCACTGCGACCAGTTCCGTCGGAACCGTACAACGTCGGGTGGGCACGACCCACGTTCCGTGCTCGCCGCCACCTCGCCACCACCGCCGTCAGAGGCGGAGAGCGGCTCCGGACCCGACCACCGTCGTGGCCGCGATGGCGACGCCGGCCTCGCCGATCGTGCTGCCCTCCTCGCCGGCGACCGGCACGACGGTGCTCACCGGCGGCCGCGGGCCGGCCCCGGTCCGGTCGGCCCGGCGGTGATCCTTTCCGTCCGTGGCTGGCGTACTCCGCACGCGGGGGCGCCGGGTCGGCTCCCCACCCCGCTGCGCCTGGTCCCCGGTACGCCGGCCCCGCTCGGCACCACCCTGACGACCGCACCGGAGCCGCCACGGCGGACCTCGGGTGGCGGCCTTGCCGACCTGGCCCCGCAGACCCTGTCGATTCCTGCGAACGGATGGGCGGCGGTACGTAAGACTGGGACCAGTGCGGTTCGCTGAAGCGACCTCTGCGGCAGGGCGCCGAGACTCCCTACGTCTGCCCGCTGACGGCTGACAGCAGAGCCACCGCGTGAGTTCGGGAGTGGCTAGGATGAGCGATACGAATCTTGGCGCACGCAGTGACCGGGGAAGCGAGTACGCGGACCTGTCCCGCCTGGTCCGGGCCGCCGGCCTGCTCGACCGACGCCCCGGGCGTTACGCGGTGCGCGGGGCACTGCTGCTCGCGGGCCTCGCCGCGGTCGGCACGGTGTTCGTCCGTCTCGGGCCGTCATGGTGGCAGATGGCGACCGCCGTCGCCGCCGCGGTGCTCCTCGCGCAGCTGGCGTTCCTCGGTCACGACGCCGGACATCGGCAGATCTTCCGCTCCCGCCGGCCGAACGACGTGGTCGGTGTGCTGTGCGGCAACCTGCTGACCGGGATCAGTTACGGCTGGTGGGTCGACAAGCACAACCGTCACCACGCTCATCCGAACACCGAGGGCCACGACCCGGATGTCGTGGTGCCACCCCTGTCCTTCACCCCGGGCCAAGCCGCGGCGCACCGAGGCCCCCGGGCGCTGTTCGTCCGGCACCAAGCGGCGCTGTTCTTTCCCCTGCTGCTGTTGGAGGGCCTGCATCTGCACCTCAACAGCGTCCGGGCGCTGGTCGGTCGCGGCAGAGTCAGGCACCGGCCCGTCGAGATCGCTCTGCTCGCCCTGCACCTCGCCGGCTACCTCACCGTCGTGTTCCTGGTCCTGAGCATTCCGCAGGCGATCGTCTTCATCCTGATCAACCAGGGCCTGTTCGGCCTCTACCTCGGCAGCTCGTTCGCGCCCAACCACAAGGGGATGCCGAGCCTGACCGCGGCCGACAACCTCGACTACCTGCGCCGACAGGTCCTCACCTCCCGCAACGTCCGCGGCGGTCAGTGCCTCGACGTCGTACTGGGTGGGCTGAACTACCAGATCGAACACCACCTCTTCCCCAGCATGCCTCGGCCGAACCTACGGCTCGCCCAGCCGCTGGTCCGCGACTTCTGCGCCGAACACGGCGTCTCCTACCACGAGACCACCCTGCTTGAGTCCTGGGCGCAGGGGCTGGCACACCTACGGGCGGTCAGTTCGATCCGGTCAGGCGGCGGCCGAGACTGACCTGAACCACCAGGCACGGCCACGAGGGGTACGAGGCCGCGACCAGGTTCCGCCCCACCGCGGCCGCGACGGTCGGCGGGGCGGGTCAGGCCCGAGGGGTCGGCGATGTGAGCGACCCGGTGGCGGCGGAGCCGTCGGACTTCGGCTTCTCCGCATCCTCGGCGGACAGGGCGGCGTGCGCCGTGGTGAGATCCGCGCCGGTGGCCGTCTCGGCGTAGTTGATGATCAGGGTGAGGGCGCCTGCCCGATCGATCGAGGTGCCCGTGACGATGTGGTACCCGTAGGCGTCCTCGAGGGCGACGAGGTTGCAGGCCACCCGCCGGATGGGCCCCCGGACGGTGAACACGCCGCGAGCGGCACCGTCGTTGAGGATGTGTTCGTAGAGGTCGACCTGCTGGTCGAAGAGGGTCCGCCTCAGGTGCGCGTCGCCCGCGCGCAGTCGGGCTTGCGGGGAGAACTCGTACAGGAGGCAGCAGAGGCCGTCGTCATGGTCGGTGGGGAGACCGGACTCGATCATCGCCAGCAGCCGGGCGACCGGTTCGCGCAGTTCGTTGCTGGCCTGCTGCCGGCGTTGGTGGAAGCGCTCGATCGCGTGTTCGTACACGTCCTGGAAGAGGTCGCGGACGTCACGCCAGTAGTAGGTCACGGTGCCGGGCGACGTGTTCGCGGCGTCGGCGATGTCGCGGACCCGGACGTTGGCGAGGCCGCGGTGCTTGATGGCCCGCTGGGCGGCGGCCATGAGGTGGGCGCGTTGGGCATCCTGTCGTCGTGGCCTGGCCATACGTCGTCTCCTATGGTGGCGCCTGTGCCCGCGGGGCGGGCGGTACAGGCGGTCGTGACTCGTCCACTCCGCCGACAGTGTGCGGGGCCAGGGACGAACGGCGCCGGTCGCCTTCCGGCCCCGGCGCCGAGCAGGCCAGGCGCGGGCGACGTCAGTAGCCGTTGGGGGTGAGCACGTCGACGAAGAGCGGATCCGGTTCGGTGCCGCCGAGGGTGACGCTGTCGTTCCTGACGTAGCCGTAGTAGGCGTTGGCGTCGATCACCCGGTTGTTGCCGATGTAGACGCCGGTGTGGTCGAGGTCGCCGCCGTAGCGGATGCCGTCGTGGGGGTCGGTGTCCCAGAAGACGAGGTCACCGGGGCGCGGCGTGCTTACTCGGCGGCCCTGGTTGATCTGGCCCTGCAGCCAGTAGTTCAACTGCAGGCCGCGGCCGGTCGCGGCCTTGGTGCCGTCCCAGATCGCGTGCCGGTTGAGGCACTCGCAGTCGACCGCCTGAACACCGCAGGTCCAGCCGTAGGCCAGCCGGTACGGCGTCCCCAGGTAGGCCTTGGCCGCGTCCACGACCGCCGCCCGCACGCCGGACGCCCCGTGCGCCGGCGTGGTGGTCAACCCCAGGCCGAGCACCGTGACCACCGTGGCCGCCATGGCCCCCACTTGCCTCTTCATCGCAGACCTTCCTTCGCTCGTACCGCCGCGGACGTCATTCGTCGTACGGAACAGCAAAGAACATCGATCGATACAAGTCAAGGCCCGGACCTGGTCGCGGCGACCTCCGCCCCACGTCGCCACGGCCCGCCTGGGCCCGCAGGGCGGCGGCCGGGCGGGCGGGCGGGACGCGAGTCGCGCAGCGCGGCAGCCGGCGTCGTCCGTCGCCGCGAGTCCGCACCGGTCGCCGGTACCGGCGTCCCGCTTCGCGCCGGACGCCGGTACCGATCGGGTCAGGCCCGGCCGAGGTGGCGGGCCAGGAACGTGTCGTCCACCCCGACCCACCGGGCGCCGCGGTGGTCGCCCGCGTTCGCGTGCAACGTCTTCTCCGCGGAGGCGAACGCGTCGAACAACGCGAGCCCGGACGAACGCTCGACGTGCTGGTCGTCCCACGGCAGCAGGAACTGGACCGGCACGGTGATCTGCCGCGCGGCCGTGAGCACCGGCTCGTCCACGAAGAACCCGCCGCCGAAGATCGCGGCGGCGATGCGGGGCTCGGCCGCGGCCAGCCGTACCCCGATCGCGGTGCCCATCGAAATGCCCCCGCCGTAGCCGACCGGCGCGTCCGGGCCGATCCGCGGCAACGCCTGTAGGGCGTCCAGGGTCATCTGCCATTCCCGCACGGCCCGTTCGGCGAGCGAGGCCGTGAGGCGGACACTGGCCGCCGCGAACCGCGGGGTGTCGCCCGCCGTCACGGCCTGCCGGATCTCCGTACGGGCCTGCTCGTCCTCGGTCGTACGCGGGCGGTCGCCGTGTCCCGGCGCGTCGATCGCGACGACATTGAACCCCCAGGTGGCCGCTGCGTGCAGGGCGCGGGCCCGGAGCCCCGGCGCCTTCTTGTGCATGCCGCCGTTGTGTCCCAGGAGCACGACCGGGGCATGGTCGGCGCCGGACACGGGTGCCCAGAGCACACCCGGGACATCGTCCACGAGGAAGTCGCGTTCGACGACACCGCCGGCCGAGGTCTCGTTGATGAAACGTACAGAATGCATTGTCTGGTGCCTTTCGGAAGCGCCATCCTGACTGGCGCTCCCGGCGACGACTACGTCGGTCGCCCGTCCGTGACGGGGAGGGAGCACCACGTGCGAACTGCGTCCACGGGTCTCACCTCCCTCGGCCGGGTCACGGATCGGGGGCACGCTATCAACCCTGCCGCACTGCCAGCCAGTCGATTACCCGTCGGGAGGGCCGGGCGGGCGGGCGGGCGGGAAAGCCTTCCACGTCACCGGGGATCGCGCGGCTCTCCGGCGTCGATCGACCGGGATGCCAGCCGTGCCGCCGCCCCCGGCGCGGCGAGCACGGCGGCGGCGACCGCCAGGACCGTCACGTCGTTCTCCCGGTGGGCGACCGGAGGTCAGCCCTGGTCGTCCGGCACGTCGATGTCGGCCCATCCCGACGGTTCGATGCCGAGGCAGCGCAGGTAGTCGAGCAGGGAGGCCACCATGTCGGTGGAGTCCCGGTCGAGCAGCCACTGCACCTGCAGCCCGTCGGCGAGCGCGATCAGCTGCTGGGCGCAGACGTCGGGGTCGCGGCCGGTGGTGGGCGGATCGGCGGTGGCGAACGCGTGGGCGAATCCGCGGGCCAGCGACGCGCGCAGCGTCGCGTACCGGTTGCGGAAGTAGTCGTGGGCCGGGTGGCGGCTGTCCGTGGCCTCGGCGGAGAGCTTGACGAACAGCGGCGCGATGTCGGGCCGGCGCTGGTTGCGTGCGATGTCGCGGATCACCCACCGGATGATGACCTCGTCGATCGACTTCGGCCCGCCCTCGGCGGTGGCGGCGTCGGCGACGAAGTGTCGTATCGCGTCGACCTCGGCCCGGTCGCGTTCGATCATCATGGTCAGCAGCAGGTCGTCCTTGCCCGCGAAGTAGTGCAGAAGGCCGGCGTGGGTGATGCCGGCGCGGGCGGCCACCTCGCGCAGGGAAACCCCGGCGTAGCCGTACTCGGCGAAGATCTCCAGCGCGGTCCGCAGGATCCGCTGGCGGGTGCGCTCGCCCTTGGTCGGCCGTGCGGCGCCGGACGTCGGGTCGTGGGCCGGCGCCCGCTTCGAGGTCTGCGTCACGTGTGCTCCTTGGTCATGACGGGTGCCGGGCCGGCGTGGGTGGCGCCTCACGCGACCGCGCGCCTCCGAGAAGATTCTACCATTTGGTAGAATCTTCTCGGAGGTGGGACCAACTTGCTGAGCGACTGTCTCGTCGGGCATGCCGACATCGAGATCGGACGCCATGGCGGCATCGTCCCGCTGCGGCTGCCCGCGTGGGCCGACCGGCAGCACGATCGCGCCGACCTGCGCTGGGCGGCGCGCAACCCGGCAGGTGTGCGGCTCCGCATGCGCACCGCCGCCCGCACGGTCACCATCACCTCGCACGCGACGGTGGTCGACGACGGCAGGGCGGCGGTGCCGCGGCTGGTCGTGTTCGACGGCGGGCCCGGCAGCGTGCACGACATCCCGCGGCCGTCCGCGTTGCGGATTGGGCCGGACGACGCCGGTGGCGTGCGGGTCGTCGGCATCGACCCCGGCGATCCGTACCACCTGACGATCGACCGCGACGGCACGGAAGGCCTGCTCGAGGTGCTGCTGCCGCACAACTGCCAGATCGAGCTGCTGGGCCTGGCGGCCGACGGTCCGGTGGTCCCGGCCGGCCCGGAGCGCGGACCGGTGTGGGTGCACTACGGCAGCTCGATCAGCCACGGCAACGACGCCGAGCAGCCGCACCAGCCATGGCCGGTGCAGGTGGCCCGCCGCCACGGCTGGGACCTGCGCAACCTGTCCTTCTCCGGCAACGCGACCCTCGACCCCTTCGCGGGCAGGGTCGCCGGCACGATGCCCGCCGACCTGGTCACGGCGAAGGTGGGCATCAACGTCGTCAACGCCGACTGCATGCGGGCGCCGATGTTCCGCACCGCCCTGCACGGCTTCGTCGACAGCGTCCGCGAACGCCTGCCACGGACGCCGATCGTGCTCTTCTCGGCCGTCAGCTGCCCGATGCACGAGGACACGCCCGGTCCGGTGCGCTACACCGGCGGCCGGTTCGTGCCGGCGCGCCGCGACGTGGAGGGCGAGCGGGACGCGCTGACCCTGTCGGTGTCGCGGCGCATCGTCGAGGATGTAGTCCGGGCCCGGCAGAGCGCCGACCCGCACCTCTTCCACGTCGACGGGCGGGCGCTGCTCGGACCCGACGACACCGGGACGCTCTTCGACGGGCTGCACCCGGACCAGAGCGGCACGGATCTGATCGCGGCACGGTTCGTCGACGCCCTGCCGCCCGGGGTCCGCGCCGCCGTTCAGCCGAACACCTCCGCGGACCGGTAGTAGCCGCCCAGACCGAGCCGCTGCCAGACCGGCGCGTGCGCGGCTATCCGGGCGGCGGCGGCGGGCCACGGGGACCGCCGCGTCGACCACATCATCTCCGCGAGCAGCGGGAGCCGGGGCAGCAGCAGGGCGGCCAGGTCGTCGGCGTCGCCGGTCGTCTCGGTCCAGAGCACCGCCTCGGCGCCGGCGACGCGGGCCGTGCCGTCCGCCGCCTCCGCGATGTCGTGGAGCTGCCAGGAGTACAGATGGCTGGTACGCGCGACCGGGTACCCCGCGTGCCCGAGCCGTTCCATCGACGCGGTCTGTGCGGGGTCGGTCGACGGCTCGCCGTAGCGGCGGTCCAGATAGAACGGAAAGCTCGGCGACAGCAGCACGTGCGCCCCGTCCGCCACCGCTCGGGGCAGGTCCTGCGGGGCACTGCGGAACGTCTCCAGCAGCGTGTCGCGCAGGAACGCGTACTGCGCAGGCAGGCGGCGGTCCAGCTCCTCGGCCCTGGGCGCGTCCTGCGGGGAGATCCACAGTTGCAGGACGTCCTCCGGGCCGAAGACCCGTCCCCGCGACGCCTCCTGCCAGGCGACCGGCCGCTTGCCCCGCGCGCGCACCCAGCCGTGCGCCGCCTGGACGAACCGCGCGTACTCGTCGGCGTCCATCCCGAACGCCTCGTCGCCGCCGATGTGCACGTACGGGCTGGGCGACAGGCCGCAGAGCAGGTCTACCGCCTCCTGGGCGAAGGCCGTCGCCGCCGGGACGTCCGGGCGCAGGTGGGCCATGCCCGGGTGCGGTGGCGGCTTGTCGCCGCCGAGTTCGGGGTAGGCCGTCACCGCCGCCAAAATGTGGCCGGGCATGTCGATTTCGGGCAGGACCGTCACGTGCCGCGCGGCGGCGTACCGGGCGAGTTCAACGAGCTGGGCGGCGTCGTAGCAGGCCTGCGGGTCGGGGGTGAGCCGCGGCCGGCCCGGCATCCGCAGGCGCCAGGCCACGGCGTCGGTCAGGTGCAGGTGCAGCACGTTCAGCCGGTAGTACGCCATGAGGTCGACCATGGTCCGCAGCTCGTCGAGGGGGCAGAAGCGCCGGGCCACGTCGAGGCTCAGTCCGCGCCAGCGCAGCATCCCGGGCGGCTCCTCGGCCTCGAACAGCGGCAGCTCGGCGGTGTCGCCGGTCGGGTCGGCGACCACCTGGACGACGGCCGTCAGGGCGTGGAAGGCGCCGCGGCTGCCCGCTGCGCACACCCGCAGCCGCCGGTCGACGACGGTGATCGAGAAGCCGTCGGGCGGGGCGTCGTCCGCGCCGCCCGGATCAAGCCCCCGTACCGGATCGCCGTCGACGCCACCGCGCCACCGCGGTCGGATGTCGACCACGACGTCGGCCGCTGCCGGCTCCGCCACGGCGACGGCGAGCCCGCGGCAGCGGTCGGCCAGGGCGGTGACCGCGCCGACCAGCTCCGCCGGTCCGGCCACCCGCAGGGTCCTCTCCCGCAGCGTCCTCCTGGCACCGGTGTCGGAAAGCGCCCACGGACGGGGTACGAGTGTCAGCTCGGTCGGATGCCGGCCGGTCATCGGGCGCGCTCCCCCGCGAACTCGCGTTCGTAGGCCGCGCGCCGTCGGCGTTGGGCCACCGGGTCCGCCACCGGCGCGGAGAGCAGCAGTCGCCGGGTGTACGGGTGGACCGGCGCGCCGGTAACCCGCGCCGCCGGTCCACTCTCGACGATCCGGCCGCGTTCGATCACCGAGACGACGTCGCTGACATGCCGCACGACCGCCAGGTCGTGCGAGATGAACAGGTACGCCACCCCGGTGTCGCGCTGGATCTGGGCCAGCAGGTCCAGCACCATCCGCTGGGTTGTCAGGTCCAGCGCCGACACCGGCTCGTCGCAGACGATCAGCCGCGGCTCGATCGCCAGCGCCCGGGCTATCGCGATCCGTTGGCGTTGCCCGCCGGAGAACTCGCGCGGCAACCGGCGCGACGCGTCGCCTGGCAGGCCGACCTGGTCGAGCAGCCCTGTCACGCGTGCGCGGGCCTGGCGCGCGGACATGCCCTGGCCGTACAGCGGCTCGGCGAGTGTGTCGCCGACGGGCCGCGACGGGTTCAGCGACGTGTACGGGTCCTGGAACACCACCTGGATGTCCCGGCTGAGTCTGCGGCGGGCGCCGCCGGTCAGGGCGTGGATCGGTGTGCCGTCGAAGGCGATGACGCCTGCGGCGACCGGCGCCAGGCCGAGGATGGCCCGTCCGATGGTGGTCTTGCCCGATCCGGACTCCCCCACCAGCCCGTGGGTCTGCCCCGGACCGACCTCCAGGTCGACCCCGTGGAGGATCTCGACCGGTCGGGCGCGCCATCCGGGGCCCGGATAGGCGACGCGGACGCCTGCCAGCCGCAGCAGCGGCGTGGGCACGGCCTGGGTCATGGCTGCTCCGTTCCCGACGCCGCCGCGTCGTCGGTCTGTTCCGTCAGCGGCAGGTCGAGGACGGCGTCGACCAGGCCGCGGGTGTAGTCGTGTCGGGGATGGACCAGCACGTCGGCGACCGGCCCGCGTTCGACGACGCGTCCCTGCCGCATCACCAGCACCGAGTCGCACAGGTCCGCCACCACGCCGAGGTTGTGCGTCACCAGCAGCACCCCCATCCCCCGCTGACGTTGCAGCCGGCGCAGCAGGGCGAGGATCTCCGCCTGCACGGTCACGTCCAGTGCCGTGGTCGGCTCGTCGGCGATGAGCAGCCGCGGGTCGCACGAGATCGCGGCGGCGATGAGCACGCGCTGGGCCATGCCGCCGGAGATCTGGTGCGGATAGCGGCGCATCACCCGCTCCGGGTCGCGGATGTCGACCTCGCGCAGCAGCTCGACGGCGCGGCGCCGGGCCGCCGCGGCCGACGCCCCGGTCATCGCCCGGATCGGTTCGGCCAGCTGGTGGCCGATGGTGAAGGACGGGTCCAGGTTGCTCATCGGCTCCTGCGGCACATAGGCCACGACCGTCGAGCGCAGTGACCGCCAGCGCCGCTGGGACAGGCCGATGATCTCCTGCCCCTCGATGGTGACGCTGCCGCGGCCGATCCGCCCGCCGTCGGGCAGGATGCCCAGGATCGCGAAGGCGGTCTGGGTCTTGCCGGAGCCGGACTCGCCGACCAGGCCGACGATCTGGCCGGCGGCCACGTCGAGGGACACGTCGCGGACGACTTCACGCTCGCCGTCGTACCCCGGGTAGGAGACGCTCAGCGACCGCACCGACAGCAGCGCGGCCCGGTCCGGCGCCTCGGCCTGCCGGCCGGCCGGGGCGGGTGGGGCGGGTGGGGCCGGTGGTGCGGCGCGGCGGACGCGCCGCGGCCGCGCGTCGGCGCGGTCCTCGAGCGCATCGCGCAGCGCGACCGCGAGCAGCACCAGGGCCGCACTGGTCAGTCCGACCGCCAGGCCGGGCCACAGCATCAACCGCGGTGCCCGCTGCACGAACTGGAAGCCCTCGTTCAGCATGGCGCCCCAGGTGGGCAGCTCGCCGCTGGATCCGACGCCGATGAACTCGAGGCCGGCCTGCAGGCCGAGGGCCACCCCGGCCACGAGCGCCACCTGGATGATGATCGGGGCGCGGACCATGATGAGCACGTGCCGGCTGACGATGCGCCACCAGGGCAGTCCGGACACGCGGGCGGCGTCGACGTAGAGCTCGTTCCGTACGGTCAGGACGATGCCGCGCACCAGTCGGAAGAAGCTCGGTGCGGCCAGGACGCCGAGGATGACCATCAGCACCCAGACCGTCGGTCCGAGCACGGCCCGGGAGGCGAGCAGGACGATCATCGCGGGCAGCGCCATCAGCAGGTTGACCAGCCAGTTGGCGATGGCGTCGAACCGTTTGCCGAAGTAGCCGGCGAGCAGGCCGGTGGGGATGCCCAGCACGACGGCGACGGCGAGGGCGAGTGCGGCACCGCCGAGGGTGTTGCGGGCGCCGTAGAGCAGCCGGCTGAGGATGTCGCGGCCGGCGGAGTCGAAGCCGAGCGGGTGCCCGGCGCGGGGTGGGCCGAAGGCGTCGCGCAGGTGGGCGGTCGCGGGCAGCTGATCGGTCAGCAGCGGGGCGGCCAGCGCCGCGGCGACGACGGCGAGCAGGACCAGCGTCGACAGCACGCCCAGGGGGTTGCGCAGCAGTCGCCGCGCCGCCGTGCTCCGGCCGGGCCGGTCGACGGTGGGCGCCGGGATCTGGTCGGCGCTCATGTCTGCCTCGATTTCGGGTTGAGCAGCCCGATCGCCACGTCGACGAGCAGGTTGATCGTGACGACGCCGACGACGGTCACGGTCAGCAGGCCCATGATCACGGGGATGTCGCCGCGGGTGGTGTAGGCGACCGCCATGCTGCCCAGCCCCGGCAGGCCGAAGATCTGCTCGACGAGCACGGCGCCGCCGAGCAGGCCGACGAACTGCATGCCCAGCACGGTCAGCGCCGGCGCGGAGGCGTTGCGCAGCACGTGCTTGAACAGGACGGTGCGGGCGGGCAGGCCGCGGCTGCGCAGCGTCCGGATGTAGTCCTGGCTCAACACGTCGATGACGGCCGAGCGCACCTGCTGGCTGGCGCCGGCGATCGCGCCGATCGACAGGGCGACGACGGGCAGGGTGACGGTCGACAGCCAGCCTGCCGGGGACTGGCTGAGGGGGATGTAGCCGATGGCCGGGAACCAGCCGAGCCGCACCGCGAAGACCAGCACGATGACGAGCGTGATCAGGAAACCGGGCAGGGCGTAGCCGAGCACGCCGAGGATCTGCACGGCCCGGTCGACGGCGCCGCGGCGTACGCCGGACCAGACACCCAGGCCGAACGAGGCCAGGGCCGTCACGGTGGTGACGCCGATCATGAGGCTGAGCGTGATCGGGAGCCGGGCGGCGATGGCGGCCGTGACGTCCTCGCTGGTGAACCAGGAGGCGCCGAAGTCGGCGCGCAGGGCGTGGCTCAGCCAGTCGGCGTACTGCGTCAGCACGGGACGGTCCAGGCCGAGCGCGGCGTTCTTGGCCGCGACGAGGTCGGCCGGCGCCTCGGGCCCGAGCAGGGTGCGGCCGACGTCGTTCTCCGGCAGGGACAGCAGCACAAAGGTGATGAAGGAGATCACGACGATGAGCGCCAGGCCGGCGGCGGTCCGGCGGAGCAGGAATCCGAACAAGCCGGATCACTCCCTTTCAGGCTGGGGCCGCCCGGCGTTCCGGGCGCCGGGCGGCCCTGCGGACGTCAGGCGGCCGGACGGTAGTTGTAGAGGGAGGGGACGGCGAGGCCGGCCTGCGGCACGGCGGTCAACGACGGGACGGTGACGTGCATGTACTGCATCCGGTACAGCGGCACGAACCATGCCTGCTCGACGATGTGGCGGTTGAGCTGCTGGGCGTGCCGCGCCGCCTGCTCCGGGCTGCCAGCTCGGATCTTGGCCGTGAGGTCCTGGATCGTGGCGTCGGTGTCACCGAAGGGGTTGGCGACCGTCTTGGGCAGCAGCGAGCCGCTGATGGTGGCCCAGTCGAGGCTGGGCTGACCGCCGTTCATCACCACCCCGGGGTACTTGAACTGCCGGAACGTGGAGGTGAGGAAGGTCGACCGGTCGAGGTCGTCCCATTTGAGGCGGATGCCGACCGCGCCGAGGTCGGTTCTGAGGGCCTCGGCTAGGGAGTCCGGGACCAGCGCGGCCAGGCGGGGCAGGGTCAGGTCGAATCCGGCGGCGTAGCCGGCCTCGGCGAGCAGCGCCTTGGCCCTGGCCGGGTCGTGGCGGTAGAAGGAGTCGAGCTCCTTGACGTGGCCGGGAGCCTGTACGCCCCAGATCTGGCTGGTGGCGGTGCCGCGACCCTGCTGGATCTGCCGCACGAGGATGTCACGGTCGATCGCGTAGTTGATCGCCTGTCGGACTCTCGGGTCGCCCAGCGCGGCGATCCTGGCGCCCTTGCGGTCGAAGATGTTGAACAGCTTGAGGTCGATCTCCTGCGACGTGGTCCTCAGGTTCGTTCCGGCGGTGGCGGCCGTCTGCTGGTCGACCGACTGCAGGACGGCGGCGTCGATCTGGCCGGTCCTGAGCCCGTTGACGATGGCGTTCTCGTTGTCGAAGACGCGGATGACGACCTTCTCGAACGCCGCGGCGGTGCCCCAGTAGTTCGCGGCCCGGGTGTAGGTCCAGATCGAGCCCACGGTGGTGGCCCGCTGGTCCAGCTCGTACGGGCCGGTGCCGTCGGGGACGGAGGCGAACGGCTTGTCCCGGTCGAACCTCGCCGGGTTGGCGACGAGTCCGTAGGCGTCGGACAGGCTGTTGAGCAGGGCCGGGTCGGGGCCGGAGAGGCGGATGACGACGGTCCTGTCGTCGGTCGCCTCGACGGACGCGGTCGTCGCGGCCTGGCCGACCTCGGCGCCGCCGCCGGCGCGGAAGCGGTCGAGGTTGGCCTTGACGGCCGAGGCGTCCAGGGCGGTCCCGTCGTCGAACTTCACGCCTTCGCGCAGGGTGAGCGTCAGCGCGGTCTGGGCGGCGTCGTAGGTCCAGGACTGGGCCAGCATCGGGGTGAGGCTGCCGTCCGGCTCGCGCTTGATCAGCGTGTCGTAGACGGCCTGGAAGTAGGGGATGCTGCCGCCGCCCGCGTCGATCGGATCCATGCTGCGGGCGGCGGTCATGGTGCCGATGGTCAGTGCGGTCTTGGCGGCGCCGGTGGTCGGAGCGCCGGCAGAGCAGGCGGCGGTGGCGACGAGCACGCCGAGGGCGAGCGCGCACGTGGCGATTCTCGATGTCGGTCTCATGGGGGGAACACCTCGTCGTGGTGGTGTGGTCGCGCTGTGGACGAGCGCGCCACGAGCATAGCCACAGAATCTACCAGATGGTAGATTCTGCTTCTGTTCGAGGAATGGCCAGCTCAGAGAGGGTGCGGCAATGACAACCAGCGACTCGGGTCCCCCAGCGGCGCCCCTGGACGACACCTTCCCGGCCGGCCCGGACCTCGCCGCGGCGGCCGCGCTGACCTCCGGCAGCGACACGTGGCACACCACCGGCGACGGCGGGGCCCTGCCCGCTCTGACCCTGGCGGACGGGCCACACGGCCTGCGGCGCCAGAGCGCCGGCGGCGACGCCCTCGGCATCGGCGACAGCGTCGCGGCCACCTGCTTCCCGCCCGCCGTCGGGCTGGCCTGCACCTGGAACCCCGACCTCGTCCGCGACGTCGGCGAAGCCCTCGGCCGCCAGGCCCGGGCGCTGGGCGTCGACGTCCTGCTCGGCCCCGGCATGAACATCAAGCGGTCCCCGCTGGGCGGACGCAACTTCGAGTACTTCTCCGAAGACCCGCACCTCACCGGCACCCTGGCCGCCGCCTTCGTCGACGGCGTCCAGTCCACCGGAGTCGGCGCCTGCGTCAAGCACTTCGCCGTCAACAACCAGGAGACCGACCGCATGCGCGTCAGCGCGCTCGTCGACGACCAGGCGCTGCGCGAGGTCTACCTCGCCGGTTTCGAACACGTCGTACGCGCCGCCCGGCCATGGGCGGCGATGAGCGCGTACAACGCCGTCAACGGCGTGCCGGCCAGCGAAAACCGGTGGCTGCTCACCGACGTCCTGCGCGACGAATGGGGCTTCGACGGCGTGGTCGTGTCCGACTGGGGCGCGGTACGGGACCGCGTCGCCGCCGTCCGCGCCGGTTGCGATGTCGAGATGCCCCCCACCGGGACCGACCACCTGGTCCTCGACGCGGCCCGCTCCGGCGACCTCGACCCCGACGCCCTGCACGCCGTGGGCGAGCGCCTGCGGCTGCTGGCCCGTCGCGTCCGGGCCGACGGCTACGACCGGCGGCCCGCCCACGCCCCCGACCGGCTTCCGGCCGACCTCTCCGCGCAGGGCGCCGACCTGGCCCGTCGTGCCGCACGGGAGGCGGCCGTCCTGCTCAAGAACGACGGCGACCTGCTGCCCCTCGACCCCGCCACAGCCCGGATCGCCGTCATCGGCGAACTCGCCCGCACCCCCCGGTACCAGGGCGGCGGCTCGTCACGCGTGGTCCCCACCGAGGTCTCCACCCCGCTTGACGCGCTCACCGGCCGGCTCGGCCCGGCGGTACGCTATGCCCCTGGCTACACCCTCGACGGCGTCGCCGACGAGGCGCTGGCCGCCGCGGCCGTCGACGCCGCCCGCGACGCCGACGTGACCCTGCTCTTCCTCGGCCTGCCGCCCGAGGCCGAGTCCGAGGGCTTCGACCGCGCCACCATCGCCCTGCCCGCCGGCCAGCTCCAGCTGCTGCGGGACACGACCGCCGCCACCCCCCACACCGTCGTCGTGCTGTCTCACGGCGGCGTCGTCAGCGTCGCCGACTGGCGCGACCCGGTCCCGGCGATCCTCGACGCGTCGCTGCTCGGCCAGGCCTGCGGCGAAGCCCTGGCCGACCTCCTGCTCGGCGACGCCGCCCCGTCGGGCCGGCTCGCCGAAACCATCCCACTGCGGCTCGAGGACCACCCCAGTCACCTGACCTTCCCCGGCCGCGACGGCCAGGCGCTCTACGGCGAGAGCCGCTACGTCGGCTACCGACACTTCGACACCCTGCGGCTGCCGGTCGCCTACCCCTTCGGTCACGGGCTGACCTACACCACCTTCGACTACCGCGACCTGAGCGTCGCCGAACACGGCCCGCACCAGTGGCAGGTCTCGTTCACCCTCGCCAACACCGGCTCCCGCGCGGGCTCCGAGGTCGCGCAGCTGTACGTCGGCCTGGACGAACCGACGCCGACCCGTCCCCGCAACGTCCTGCGCGCCTACGCCAAGGCCGAACTCGCCGCGGGCGAGACCCGCCGCATCACCTTCACCGTCACCGCACGCGACCTCGCCGTCTGGGACACCCGCCACCGGCGGTGGTCCGTCGAGCCCGGCGCCCACACACTGCGGGTCGGCGCGTCCGTCGCAGACATCCGACTGGTCGGGTCCATCACCACCGACGGCGACCGGTACCTGCCGCCACTGACCGCCACGTCGACCGTCGGCGAGTGGCGGGCCCACCCCGTCGGCGGGCCGCTGCTCGGCGGGCTGATCGCCGGCGCCCGCGCCGGGCGCGCCGCCCAGCTCGCCCCCGAGCTGCTGCGCATGGTCGACGCCACCCCGCTGATCGTGCTACGCACCTACGACCTGGGCCTCACCGACCAGGTCATCGACCAGCTGGTCGCCACGGCCGCCCAGCAGCGCGCGGACCTCGTCCGCACCGGCCCCTACCGCGACCGATGACCGACACGCGCACCCCCGTCCCGAGGAACCCCGTGCCCGCACACGCCGCGCCACCGCCCCCGCCCGCCGCCGTCACGGCCGGTGTCCCGACGCCGACGTCGTTCCTGTGGGGCGCGGCAACCTCCGCCCACCAGACCGAGGGCAACAACGTCGGCAGCGACCTGTGGGCCCTGGAGGTCCGGCCCGACTCGCCGCTCTCCGAACCCAGCGGCGACGCCTGTGACAGCTACCACCGCTGGCCCGAGGACCTGGACATCGTCCGGGACCTGGGGCTCAACGCCTACCGGTTCGGCATCGAGTGGGCGCGCATCGAGCCCGCACCCGGTCGCGTCTCACAGGCCGCGCTCGGCCACTACCGCCGCGTCATCGACGGCTGCCTGGAGCGCGGCATCACCCCCGTGGTCACCCTCCACCACTTCACCAGCCCCGCCTGGTTCCGGGCCAGCGGCGGCTGGACCGCGCCCGGCGGCGTCGAGGCGTTCGCCCGCTACGTGCGCGCCGTACGCCCGATCCTCGACGGTGTCACCTGGGCCTGCACCATCAACGAGCCGAACATGCTCGCCATGGTCGCCGCCCGCGTCGGCGGCGCCGATCCCGATCTCGTCGCCGGCGCCCTGCCGCCGCCCGACCAGTCCCTCGCCGAAGCGCTCATCCGCGCCCACCACGCCGCCTGCGGGGAACTGGCCGACGTCGGCGGCCTGCGCACCGGCTGGACCGTGGCCAACCAGACATTCCAGGCGCTGCCCGGCGCCGAGGAGGCGACCCGCGAGTGGGCATGGTCGCGCGAGGACCAGTTCCTCGACGCCGCCCGCCACGACGACTTCATCGGCGTGCAGGCGTACACCCGCGTCGTGATCGGCCCCGACGGTCCGGTCGCTCCCGACCCGACCACCCGGCGCACCCAGACCGGATGGGAGTTCTACCCCGAGGCCCTGGAGGCCGCGGTGCGCCACACCGCCGCCCGTATCCCGACCCCCATTCTCGTCACCGAGAACGGCATCGCCACCGACAACGACGACGAACGCCGCGAATACCTGCACCACGCCCTGGCCGGGCTGGGCCGGGCTCTCGCCGACGGCGTCGACGTCCGCGGCTACCTGCACTGGTCCCTGCTGGACAACTACGAATGGGGCAGCTGGCATGCCACCTTCGGCCTCACCGCCGTCGACCGCCGCACCTTCCGGCGCGTCGTCAAGCCCAGTGCCCACTGGTACGGGCGCCTGGCCCGGGCCCGTCGGCTGCCCGGCGCCTGAGACGGACGGACGCCGATGGCTCTGATCACCTGTTCCTTCCACTCCGAGGTGCTGCGGACCAGCACCGCGATGACCGTCGCGTTGCCGCACCCGCACCCGCCGGCGGCCCACGACACGAAGCCGCCGCCGGTGCTCTACCTCCTGCACGGGCTCGGCGACGACGAGACCAGCTGGACCCGGAACAGCTCGATCGAGCGCCACGCCGCGGAGGCCGGCATCGCCGTCGTCATGCCGCGCGCCTGCCGCAGCTTCTACACGGACGAGCACCACGGCAGCCGCTACTGGACCTTCCTCACCGCGGAGCTGCCCGAGCTCGTGGCACGACTCTTCCGGCTCTCCGGACGCCGGCAGGACACCTACGTCGCCGGACTGTCGATGGGCGGCTACGGCGCGATGCGGTGGGCCCTGCACCACCCGGAGCGCTTCGCCGCCGCGGCCAGCCTCTCCGGAGTCCTCGACGTGGCCCATCCCACCGCCCGACAACTGCTCGACCAGGCGGTCCCCCACGCATTCGGCCCGAACGAACTCGCCGGCACCGACCACGACCTGCTGGCCCGGCTCAGCACCCGCCGCCCCGGCGAGGAGCTACGGCTCTACATCGGCTGCGGGACCGAGGACTTCACCTACCCGTCCAACCGAAGGTTCGCCGACCGGGCGCGCGCGGCAGGATGGCAGGTGACCGAGGCGTTCGCGCCGGGCAACCATCAGTGGGGCTACTGGGACACCGCCATCAGGGACGTGCTCGGCTGGCTGCGCGGTCCCGCCGCCGGCAGCCGAGCGGCCTGACGGTCGGAGCCGCGGCGGCCCGAGGATCGTCCTGGCCGCGGCGGTGGCGACCGGTCACCCGCCCTGCCGCGGCCGGTCCGGCGCCTTCGAGGAGGTCTCCGAGGCGGGGCCGCCGCGCGGTGCGACGTCACGGTGTTGCGATGGTGAACCGGCGCACCGTCACCGCGCCGCCCAGCGCCTGGGTGGCGTGGTTGAAGATGCCGAACCGGTAGCCCATGAAGAACTGCCAGGCGTTGTTGAGGGTCAGGGCGTTGCCCAGCGGGGTGAAGGTCACCCCGTCGGTGCTGTACGAGAACCGCGCCTGGCGACCCGAGCCGGGGCGGATGTCGGCGTTGGCCCGCAGCCAGATCCGCCCGCCGGACACCGGGGCGCTGGCGATCTCGGTTCCGGTGCTGGTGGTGTTCCAGTTGTCGGTGCCCATGGTCAGGCCGTTGGTCATGACCACCCGCGTGGCCCCGTTGTCCCGTCTGATGCCGATCCACGCCGAGGTGTCGCGCAACATCGCCAGTCCGGCCCGGTCGCCGTCGCGCATCGTGGAGTAGTCCAGTTCGATGGTGCCCGTCGAGGTCGGGCCCTGGATCCGGTGGGTCACCGTGTTGCGCGCCCGGTAGAGGTCGTTGGTCACCGACGCGGTCTGCAGGCGCAGCCCGTTGTCCACCGACCACCGACTGTCGTCCGGGTTGTGGTTCCACTCGTACTGCGGGCCGAGAGTGGTGCCGGCGAAGGTGTCGGTGCCGGTGAGCGGCCTGACCGGACGCAGCGGCAGCGGGTGGGGGTAGTTGACGCCCCAGTTCCCGTTGACCGTCTGCACCTGGGGCCAGCCGTCGCTGGTCCAGGTGATGGGGGCCAGCGTCGGCATCCGGCCACCGGGGTACGCGTCGGTGAACGCCATGTAGTACCAGGCGCCGGTCTGGGTCTGCACCAGCCCGCCCTGGTGGGGCACCCCGCCGCCGGGGATCGGGCCCGGCATGTTGAGCAGCACCTGCCGCTGCTCGTACGGGCCGAACGGGCCGTTGGTGGACTTGAGCACGTACTGGCCGTTGGCCGGGCGGGTCAGCCAGATGTAGTAGGCGCCGTTGCGCTTGTAGAAGCGCGCTCCCTCCAGGGTGCCGATGTTCGACGGCGTCTGGTACACCTGCTGGGCCCGTACCTGGGTCCGCCCGTCGGCGGAGAGCTGCGCCACGCTGATCGTGCCGTTGCCGTACGCGACGTACATGGTGTCGTCGTCGTCGATCAGTATCCCGGCGTCGTAGTAGCAGTTGGGGATGGTGGCGTGCCGGCTCCAGGCGCCGTCGACGGCGGAGGCGGTGTAGACGTGCGTCTGGGCGAAGTCGACGCAGCCGGCCCAGTAGAAGGTCCGGTTGCTCGGCCGGTGGTTCAGCGTGGACGCCCAGATCCCGTCCACGTATCCGTGGCTGCCGTTGGCCATGTCGTACTTGGAACCGAAGTCCAGGCGGGGCACCGAGTGGCCGGCGAACTCCCAGTTCACCAGGTCCCACGAGCGCAGCACCGGCGCTCCGGGCGAATAGTGCATGGTGGAGGCGGACATGTAGTAGACGTCGCCGACGCGGATGATGTCGACGTCGGCGAAGTCCTGCCAGACGACCGGGTTGGCGAAGGTCCCACCGGGGTTGCCCCCGCCGTCGACGCGGGCGAGTTGCCATTGCTGGTTGGCGCCGTTCCAGTCGTCG
>NZ_JBAKHV010000014.1:0-102013 GCF_036906775.1 Micromonospora sp. CPCC 205561
CGCCTCCAACAGCGCCCGACGGCGGGCGTCGGCCGGGGCCGCGCCGCCGGCGGCGGGATCCGGCGGCGCGTACGCGGCAGCCGCGGCGCCGTCGGCGGGCGCCGGGGCGGGGACGGAACGGGACGGGCCCTCGGGATTCTTCACTCCTTGCCCACCTGCGCCAACATCGTCTCCAGTTCGGACTCGGACATCCCCGCCACCCGTTCCTCGACGGCCCGCTGGAGCACCGTCGCCAGCTCCGCCACGGTCGGCGCCTCGAAGACGGCGCTGACCGGCAGGTCGACCGGGAAGCGTTCGTGCAGCAACGCGACGACCTGGGTGGCCAGCAGGGAGTGACCGCCGAGGTCGAAGAAGTCGTCGTGTGCCCCGCAGCGGTCGATGCCGAGGACCTCGGCCCACACGTCGGCGACGGCCTGTTCGGTGGGGGTACGCGGCGCGGTCGCCGGTCCGCCGGTCGCCGACCCGGCCGGGGCGGGTTCCGGCAGCCGCCGGCGGTCGACCTTTCCGCTGCCGGTCAGGGGCAGCTCGTCGAGGGTGACCCAGCTCTGCGGGACCATGTGCTCGGGCACCCGCTCGGCCAGGTACGCGCGGACCGCCCGGTGGTCGGCCGGTTCGGGGCCGGCGGGCAGCAGGTACCCGACGAGCTGCGGGCCGCCGGCCGCGCCGCGGTGCACGTCCACCACGGCGGCGCGGACGGCGGGGTGCTGGCCGAGTACCGCCTCGATCTCGCCCAGTTCGATCCGGAAGCCGCGGATCTTCACCTGGTGGTCGAGCCGGCCCAGGTACTCGATGTCGCCGTCGGGCAGATACCGGGCCTGGTCGCCGGTGCGGTACATGCGCTGCCCGGGCCGGTCGGCGAACGGGTCGGGGACGAAGCTGGCGGCGGTCAGGCCCGGCCGGCCGAGATAGCCCCGGGCCAGCTGGATCCCGGCGAGCACCAGCTCACCGGGCGCGCCGACCGGCACCGGCCGCAGCTCGCCGTCCAGGACGTACGCGCGGGTGTTGGCCACCGGGCGGCCGATGGTCACCGCCTCGCCGGGCAGGCAGCGGGTGCTGGTCACCTCGACCGCCGCCTCGGTCGGGCCGTACAGGTTGAACACCTCGCAGCCGAGCCGCTCGTGTGCCGCGGTCACCAGGTCCGCGGGGAGCGCCTCGCCGCTGCACAGCAGCCGCCGAAGCGACGGCAGGCTGGTCCGGCCGGCGGGCAGCGCCTCCAGGAAGGCGCGCAGCATCGACGGCACGAAGCGGATCGAGGTGACCCGCCGTTCGGCCACCACCCGGGCCAGGTACGCCGGGTCGCGGTGCCCGCCGGGGCGGGCCACCACCAGGGTCGCCCCGGTGGTCAGCGGGGAGAAGAGCTCGCACACGGAGACGTCGAAGCCGAACGGCGTCTTCTGCAGCACCACGCCGCCGTCGGCGCCCAGGGCGTCCGGCATCCAGCGCACCCGGTTGACGATCGACAGGTGCTCCACGACCACGCCCTTCGGGCGGCCGGTCGAGCCGGAGGTGTAGATGACGTAGGCGGCGTTGGCCGGGCCGACGACCGGCCCCGGGTCGCCGTCCGGCAGCCCCCCGTGGTCCTCGTCGACCCGGACCGGGGCGCCGGTGGCGGCGGTCAGCGGCTCGTGGTCGACCCCGGGGCCGGTGACGACGGTCGCCGCCTGCGAGTCGGTGAGCAGGTAGCGGATCCGGTCCGCCGGCTGGTCCGGGTCCACCGGCAGGTAGGCGCCGCCCGCCTTGAGCACCCCCAGCAGCGCCACCACCAGGTCGACGCCCCGGTGCAGGCACACTCCCACCACCGACTCCGCGCGCACCCCGGCCGCCCGCAGCCGGTGCGCGAGACGGTTGGCCTCGCGGTTCAGCTCGGCGTAGCGCAGGGTCCGCTCGTCGGACACCACGGCGATCGCGTCCGGGGTACGCCGTACCTGCTCCTCGACCAGTTCGTGCAGGCACGGGTCGCCCGGGTACCGGACCTCGGTGTCGTTCCACCTCGTCGGGACCCGGTGCCCGTCGGTCGCGGTCAGCTTCGCCATGGCGGTCACGACTACCGGCCCGCCGCCTGCTCCATACGCCGGCGCAGGCTGAGCGGGCGCATGTCGGTCCACACCTCGTCGATCCGCTTGAGGCACTCCTCGCGGGTGCCCTCGGTGCCCTCCGCGTGCCATCCCAGCGGCAGCTCCCGGTCGCCCAGCCAGATCGAGTACTGCTCCTCGTCGTTCACCACGACCCGGTACGCGCGCTCATCGGTGTTCTCGTCGGACATGCCGGCTCCTCCTTCAGAAAGGGCAGCCGTGTCGTAACGACACGACGCTGGTGCCACTGCCGGTCAAACCCTGCGCGACGCCGATCGCCGGACGTAGAGAAGAACCGGCAGAAAAACGCGTACGAGCCTTGCCGGGGTTTCTCTTTCTGACCGGTGCCTCAGCGGAGAGGCTGAGCCGTGCCGCGTAACCGGCAGCCCAGCGGCCGACAGGAGAAGCGATGAGTACGCCCCGGATGACGGTGCCGCCGCTGCCGCGCGAGTCGGCCGAGAAGGCGCTTCCGTTCGTCCTGACCGCCGGTACGGCGGGGGAGCCGATCGGCGGGCGGCTGGCCGCCGACCGCACCTCGATCCGGGCCCGGCTGCGCGAGCACGGGGCCGTCCTGCTGCGCGGGTTCGACGTCGGCGGGGTGGACGGCTTCGAGGGCGTGGTCCGGGCACTCTCCGGGGAGGCGTTGGACTACTCCGAGCGGTCGTCGCCCCGCAGCACGATCAAGGGGCGGGTCTACACCTCGACGGACTTCCCGCCGGCCGAGGAGATCTTCCTGCACAACGAGAACTCCTACCAGGCCGACTGGCCCATGACGCTGTACTTCCACTGCCTGCGGACGCCGGCCAGCATGGGGGCCACCCCGCTGGCCGACACCCGCCTGGTGCGCCAGTCCATCGACCCGGCGGTGCGCGACGAGTTCATCGCCCGGGGCTGGCTGGTGGTGCGCAACTTCCACGCGGGCTTCGGGGTGCCCTGGGAGCAGGCGTTCAACACCGACGACCGGGCCGAGGTGTCGCGCTACTGCGCCCGCAGCGGCATCGAGGTGCAGTGGACCGGCTCGGGGCTGCGTACCCGGGCCCGGCGCGCTGCCGTGCACCGGCATCCGGGGACCGGCGAGCTGCTCTGGTTCAACCACGTGACCTTCTTCCACGTGACGACGCTGGCCGAGGAGGTCTGCGCCGGGCTGCGGGAGCTGTTCGACGAGAGCGAGCTGCCCACGAACACGTACTACGGCGACGGCGGGCGGATCCCGGACGACGTGGTGGCCCACCTGCGCGACTGCTACCGGGCGGCCCAGCGGCGCTTCGACTGGCAACGCGACGACGTCCTGGTGGTGGACAACATGCTCGCCGCGCACGCCCGGGAACCGTTCACCGGCGACCGGAGGATCGCCGTGGCGATGGCCGAGCCGTACCGCGCGGCGCTCGCGGCGGCGGGCTGACCGTCGCCGGTGCCGACGGACCCCCCTCGCGCACCGGATCGACGGGCGGGCGTACGCACGCGTCCCGGCGCGGCGGCCGCCCACCCGGCAACGGCAACTCTCCACGGCATCGCAGCGATGCCCGGCCTGGACACGGAGGCGAAGACCCATGGCAGACGGCGACAGCCGGCACGTCGGCACCGGCGGGGCGGTGCCACCCGATGACGGGGACGGCTACGCCGTGTCGTCGGCGCAGGAGCAGCTCTGGTTCGTCGACCAGCTGCGCTCCGGTGCCAGCGAATATCTCCTGCACCAGGCGGTACGGGTGCGTGGCCCACTCGACACCACGGCGTTGGGGGCCGCGCTGACCGAGATCGGCGCGCGGCACGAGATCCTGCGGACCCGGTACGACACGGTGGACGGGCGGGCCGTGCAGGTGATCGACCCGCCCGAACCGGTCGTGATCGACCTCGTCGACCTGAGCGACTCGCCGGCCGGCGAGCGGGGCAGCCGCCTCGACGAGGTGCTGGAGGCGGCCCTCGACGTCCCGCTCGACCTGCGCAAGGACCCACCGCTGCGGACCCGGCTGATCCGCTGCGCGCCGGACGACCACGTCCTGCTCCTCGTGGTGCACCACATCGCCTTCGACGGCTGGTCCTGGGGCGTCCTCGCCCGGGAGCTGCGGACCCTCTACGCGGCGTTCGCCGCCGGCCGACCCAGCCCGCTGCCGCCGCTGCCCCTGCAGTACGCCGACTTCGCCGCCTGGCAGCGCGAGAACTGGCTGGCCGGGCCGCACGTCGACGCCCAGGTCGGCTACTGGCGAAAGCGGCTCTCCGGGCTCGACCCGCTGGACCTGCCGACCGACCGGCCCCGGCCCGCGCACTGGCGGGCCGCCGGCGACGGCCTCACCTTCACCGTGCCGGCGGAGCTGGCGACCGCCCTGACCCGGCTCGGCGCGGACCGGGGCGCCACCCCGTTCGTGGTCTTCCTCGCCGCCTTCCAGCTCCTGCTCGGCCGGTACGCCGGGCAGACCGACGTGGCGGTCGGGGTGTCGGTGGCCGGGCGGCACGAGATCGAGCTGGAGGACCTGATCGGTCTCTTCGTCAACACCGTCGTGCTCCGGGCCGACCTGGCCGGCGCGGCGTCCTTCCCGGACCTGCTCGACCAGGTCCGGGCGGCCACCCTGGACGCGTACGACAACCAGGAGGTGCCGTTCGACCGGATCGTCGCCGAGCTGGCCCCGGAGCGCGACCTGTCCCGCAACCCGCTGTTCCAGGTCGGGTTCGGGCTGCACAACGCCGACCGGGCCCCCTTCGCCCTGCCCGGGCTGACCGTCACCGAGCAGGCCACCTCGTGGACCTCGTCCGCGTTCGACCTCTCCCTGCAACTGGTGGGGCAGCCGGACGGCTCGTACCACGGGGAGGTGGTCTTCCCCACCGCGCTGTTCGACGCCGCCCGGGTGCGCCGGATGGTCGCCAACTACCTGCACCTGCTGACCGTCGTCGCCGCCGCCCGTCAGGTCCCCCTGGACGAGCTGGACCTGCTGGCCCCGCGGGAACGCCGGGAGGTGCTCGGCGGGTGGCGCCGCGGGGCCGACCGGGCCGCGGGCCCGGGGCTGCCGGAGCTCTTCCTCGCCCAGGCGGCGGCGACCCCCGACGCGACCGCGCTGGCCGCCGACGACGGCACCGAGGTCGGCTACGCCGAGCTGGCCGGACGCGCCCGGAGGTTCGCCGCGCACCTGCACACCCTCGGGGTGCGCCCCGGCACCCCGGTCGGGGTCGCGGTGCACCGGGGACCGGACCTGGTGACCGCGCTGCTCGGGGTGCTGCTCGCCGGTGGCGTCTACGTGCCCCTCGCCCCCGACCAGCCGGTGGGCCGGCTGGAATTCATGGCGGCTGACGCCGGGGTGTCGGTGCTGGTCACCGAGTCGGCCCTGCGGGGACTGTTGTCGGCCGGTGACGTCCCGGTGGTGCTCGTCGACGCCGGCCACGACACCGGGGTCGACGCCGGGCGCGACGACGACGCCGCGGCGGCGCTGCCGGCCACCGACCCCGACGCCGCCGCGTACGTCATGTACACCTCCGGGTCGACGGGCCGGCCCAAGGGCGTCGTGGTCACCCACGCCGGCATCCGCAACCGGGTGCTGTGGTCGGTCGAGCAGTACCGGCTCACCGCCGCCGACCGGGTGCTCCAGAAGACCGCTCTCGGCTTCGACGCCTCCATGTGGGAATTCCTGTCCCCCCTGGTCAGCGGCGGCGCGGTCGTGCTGGCCGCCCCGGACGCCCACCGCGACCCGGCCGCCATGCTGCGGGCGATGCGGGCACACGACGTCACGGTGCTGCAACTGGTGCCGTCCGTGCTGCGGGTGCTGCTGCAGGAATCCGACCTGTCGGGGTGCGTCGCGCTGCGGCTGGTCTGCTCCGCGGGGGAGCCGTTGCCGGTGGCGCTCTGCGAGCAGCTGCGTGCCCTGTCGGCCGTGGAGATCTGGAACACCTACGGTCCCACCGAGTGCGCGATCGACGTGACCGCCTGGCGTTACCGGGGTGACGAGGGGACCGAGATCGTCCCGATCGGCAGGCCGCTGCCCGGCTGCACCGTCCTGGTGCTCGACGCCGGCGACCGCCCGGTGCCGGTCGGGGTGGCCGGCCAGCTCTGCCTCGGCGGGGTCGGCCTGGCGCGAGGCTACCTGGACCGACCCGCCCTGACCGGGGAGAAGTTCACCCCCGACCCGTACGGCGCCACGCCGGGGGAGCGCCTGTACCGGACCGGCGACCTGGCCCGGTGGCGCGACGACGGCAGCCTGGAGTACCTGGGCCGCCTCGACGACCAGGTCAAACTGCACGGGGTACGCGTCGAGCCGGGCGAGGTCGAGGCGGCCCTGCGGCGTCACCCCACCGTCGACGCGGCGGTGGTGACCCTGCACCGGCAGCCGTCGGGCGACGCCGGACTGGTCGCGTACGTGGTCCCCGCCGCGGATGCCCGGATCGACCCGGACGAGCTGCGGGGCGCCCTCGCCGACCGGCTGCCCGCCGCGATGGTCCCGTCCACCGTGATCAGCCTGGACAGTCTCCCGCTGACCGCGAACGGCAAGCTGGACCGGGCGGCCCTGCCGGCGCCCGACGCCCCCCGCCCCGGTGCCGGACGCGGGTACCTGCCGCCGGCCACCGACACCGAGCGGACCGTCGCCGCGATCTGGGCGGAACTGCTCGGCGTCGAGCGGATCGCCCGGGACGACAACTTCTTCACCCTCGGCGGCCACTCCATGCTCGCCATCCGGGGCGTGCTGCGGGTGCGCCGGGCGCTCGACGTGGAGCTGACCGTCGGGCAGCTCTTCACCGCCCCGACCGTCGCCGAGCTGGCCGCCCTGGTCGACGGGGCCCGCCCCGGCGCCGGCGGGTCCACCGACGAACCGGCCGGCGCGGCGATCCGGCGGACCGCGCGGGACGGGAAGCTGCCGCTCTCCCTCGGCCAGCGCCGGCTGTGGTTCCTGGACCAGCTCGAACCGGGCAGCCTCGAATACCTGATCCCGATCTCCATGCGGCTGACCGGCCCGTTCGACGTGGCGGTGTTCCGGCGCGCGGTGGACGAGGTGGTCGGCCGGCACGAGATCCTGCGTACCCGCTACCACTCGGTCGACGGCGAGCCGGTGCAGGTGGTCGACCCGCCCGCGCCGGTCGGGTGCGAGCTGATCGACCTCAGCGGCGCCCCGGACGCCGCCGACCGCGCCGGGGCGCTGCTGCGGGCCGCCGCCCGGCGCCCCTTCGACCTGGCCACCGAGCGGCTGATCCGGGCCCAGGTGATCCGGGTGGCCGCCGAGGAGCACCTGGTCGCGCTGACCGTGCACCACATCGCGTTCGACGTCTGGTCGATGGACATCTTCCTGCGTGAGCTCGACACCCTCTACCGCGCGTACGCCGAGGGCGGCGCGGCCCCCGCGCTGCCCGACCTGCCGGTGCAGTACGCGGACTTCGCGGCCTGGGAGGCGGCCCGCCAGGAGGGCCCCGAACTGGACGCCCAGCTCGCCTACTGGTCCCGGCAGCTCGCCGGGTCGACCCCGCTGGAGCTGCCCACCGACCGGCCCCGTCCGGTGCTGCGCGACCCGGCCGGTGACAATGTCATCGTCGACGTGCCGACCGACGTCGGGCGGGCGCTGGCCGAGCTGGGCCACCGGGAGGGCGCCACCCTGTTCATGGTGCTGCTGGCGGCCTTCCAGGTCATGCTCGGCCGGTACGCCGGGCAGCACGACGTCGCCGTCGGTACCCCGGTCGCCGGCCGGACCCGGCAGGAGACCGAGGACCTGCTCGGCTTCTTCGTCAACAACCTGGTGATGCGCGCCGAACTGGTCGACGGCCAGCCCTTCCCGGTCCTGCTCGACCAGGTGCGCCGCACCGTGACGGAGGCGTTCGGCAACCAGGACGTCGCCTTCGAGCGGCTGGTCGACACGCTGCGCCCGGACCGGGACCTGTCCCGCAACCCGCTTTTCCAGGTGATGTTCGAGCTGCAACACCTGGAACGGATGACCGCCACCCTCGGCCCGAGCGCCATCGAGCACGTCGACAGCGCGTACCCGGTGGCCAAGTTCGACCTCACCCTCTCGGTGGAGCAGCACCCGGACGGCCGGCTGCGCTGCTGGTTCGAGTACGCCACCGCGCTCTGGGACCGCCCCAGCATCGAGCGGATGGCCGGGCACTACCTGCACCTGCTCGCCCAGCTGGCGAGAGCGCCGGAAACCACCCTGCGCGACCTGACCCTGCCCACCGACGCGGAGCGGGCCTGCCTGGTCGGGCCGTGGGCCGGCGAGCCGGTCGACGCCGGCGCGACGGCCGGAGCGCTGGGCGCCGCCGCGGCGGCCGGCACCGGCGTGGTGGAGCTGTTCGGCCGTCGCGTCCGGCAGCACCCGGACGTCGTGGCGGTGGAGTTCGACGGCCGGCGGCTGACCTTCGCCGAGCTGGACACCCGGGCCAACCGGCTCGCCCGGCACCTGCGCGGGCTCGGGGTACGCCCGGAGGTGCCGGTCGCGGTCTGCCTGGAACGCGGCATGGACGTGGTGGTCACGCTGCTCGCGGTGCTCAAGGCGGGCGGGGTGTACCTGCCGGTGGACCCGGACCATCCCACCGAGCGGCTGCGCTTCATGCTCGCCGACGCCGGGGCGGCGGTGGTGGTCACCGTGGCGCGCTTCGCCGACCGGGTCGCCGCCGAAGGGGTGGCCGTGGTCGCCGTGGACGCCGACCGGGCGGTGATCGCCGGCCGGGACGGCACCGCGCCGGACCCGTCGACCGGGTCGGACGACCTCGCCTACGTCATCTACACCTCGGGCTCCACGGGCCGGCCCAAGGGAGTGATGATCTCGCACGGCGCGTACGCCCACCACTGCGGCGTCATCGCCCGGGCGTACGACATCGACCCCGGCGACCGGGTGGTGCTGCTCTCCGCGCTCACCTTCGACGTGGCGATGGACGGCATGATGGCCACCCTGCTGGCCGGGGCGACCCTGGTGGTCAGCGACCCGCTCTTCTGGAGCCCGGCCGAGCTGCCGGACCACCTCGCCCGGCACCGGGTCACCCACATGGAGATCACCCCCGCCTACTACCGGGAGGTGATGGACGCCCTGCCGGCCGGCGACGACCGGCTGCGGCACCTGAAGCTGATGAACGTCGGCAGCGACGTGGTCACCGTCGCCGACGCCCGCCGCTGGGCGGCCACCGGACTGCCCGGCCGGTTCCTGGTCAACTACGGCCCGACCGAGGCGACCGTCACCTGTCTGCTGCATCCGATCGCCGGCGACCCGCCCGGCGAGCGGGTCGAGGCGGCGCTGCCGATCGGCCGCCCGGTCCCCGGCACCCGCGCCTACGTGGTCGACGGACACCTGAACCCGGTGCCGGTCGGGGTGCCCGGTGAACTCCTGCTCGGCGGGGCCCGGCTGGCGCGGGGCTATCTGAACCGGCCCGGCCTGACCGCCGACCGGTTCGTGCCCGACCCCTTCGGCGACGGGCCCGGCGGCCGGCTCTACCGCACCGGCGACCTGGTCCGCTACCGGCCGGACGCGACGATCGAGTTCCTCGGCCGGATCGACCAGCAGGTCAAGATCCGGGGTTTCCGGATGGAACTCGGCGAGATCGAGTCGGCCCTGGCCGAGCACCCGGCGATCCGCGCGGTCGCGGTGCTGGCCCGGGAGACCCAGCCGGGGGAGAAGGGCCTGGTCGCCTACCTGGTCGGCCGGGACGGCGCCCCGCCGGCCGTCGGCGAACTCCGGGCCCACCTGCGGGACCGGCTGCCGGACTACATGGTCCCGGCCCAGTGGATGGTGCTGGACGCGTTGCCGTTGACCACCAGCAAGAAGGTCGACCGCCGGGCACTGCCCGCCCCGACGCCCGTCCGCGCCGACCTCAGCCGGGCGTACGAGGCACCGCGTACCCCGTTGGAGGAGACCGTGGCCGACATCTGGGCCACGGTGCTGGAGGTCGGGCGCGTCGGCGTCCACGACGACTTCTTCGACCTCGGCGGCCACTCGCTGCTCGCCACCCGGGTGCTGGCGCACCTGCGGCAGAGCTTCGACATCGACCTGCCGCTGCGCCTGCTGTTCGAGCAGACGACCGTGGCCGACCTCGCCGACGCGGTGCACACGGCCATCGAGAACGAGATCGCACGGCTTTCCGACGCCGAGGTGGCGGAACTGCTGATGGAGGGAAACCTGTGACCGCTAGCCACACCCCGAGCGCGTCCCCGCGACAGGAACTGCTCAAGCGGCGCCTGCGCGGTGCCGGTCAGTCCCGCCGCGCCGACGCCATCGCCCCGGCACCCCGCACCGGTCCGCTGCCGCTCTCCTTCGGGCAGCACCGGCTCTGGGTCCTCGACCAGTTGCAGCCCGGCGGCACCGGGTACCTGATGTCGGTCGGCCTGCGGCTGCGCGGCCCGCTGCACCTCGACGCGCTGCGCCGGGCGTTGACCGAACTGGTCGCCCGGCACGAGATCCTGCGGACCCGGTACGTCGTGGTCGACGGTGAGCCGGCACAGGTCGTCGACCCGCCCGCCCCGGTCGAGGTAACGGTGACCGACCTCGGCCACGGCGACCGGGAGACGGCCGAGCGGCGCCTCGCCGAGCTGCTCGGCGCGTC
Source organism: Micromonospora sp. CPCC 205561 (assembly GCF_036906775.1). Taxonomy (NCBI): domain Bacteria; kingdom Bacillati; phylum Actinomycetota; class Actinomycetes; order Micromonosporales; family Micromonosporaceae; genus Micromonospora; species Micromonospora sp. CPCC 205561. The sequence continues at coordinate 10,569 of NZ_JBAKHV010000014.1, forward strand.
GGAGCCGGTCGACCTGGCCGCCGGTCCGGCGCTGCGGGCCCGGCTGGTCCGGCTCGCCGGGGACGAGCACGCCCTGGTGCTCGCCATGCACCACATCTCCTCCGACGGCTGGTCGGAGGGGATCATCCTGCGCGAACTGGGCGCGCTGTACGACGCCTTCGTCGCCGACCGGCCCTCCCCGCTCGCCCCGCTGCCGATCCAGTACGCGGACTTCGCGGTCTGGCAGCGGGCCCGGCTCGCCGGGGACCGGCTGGACCGGCAGGTCGACCACTGGCGGGACCGGCTGGCCGGGCTGACGCCGCTGGAGCTGCCGACCGACCGGCCCCGGCCGCCGGTGTGGAACCCGGACGGCGGGCTGGTCACCTTCACGGTGCCGGCGACCGTCGCCGGCCGGCTGCGGGAACTGGGCCGGGCGTCGAACGCCACCCCGTTCATGGTGCTGCTGGCCGTGTTCCAGGTGCTGCTGGCCCGCTACACCGGGCAGACCGACATCGCGGTGGGCACCCCGGCCGTCGGCCGGGACCGGCTGGAGGTGCACGGCCTGGTCGGACTCTTCCTCAACACGTTGGTGCTGCGGGCCGACCTCGCGGGCGAGCCGTCCTTCGTCGAGCTGCTGGCCCGGGTCCGGGAGACGGTGCTGGACGCCCAGTCCCACCAGGACGTGCCGTTCGAGCGGATCGTCGACGCGTTGGCCCCGCAGCGCGACCTCTCCCGCAACCCGCTGTTCCAGACCATGTTCCTCTTCGAGGAGGGCGGCCCGGTCGGCTTCGACGCGGGCGGCCTGGTGGGGGAGGCGCTGTCCACCGGCCCGACCACGGCGAAGTTCGACCTGACGCTCGGGCTGGCCGAGGAGGCGGACGGCTCCCTCTCCGGCGGGGTGGACTTCCCGACCGCGTTGTTCGACGCCGCGACCGCGCGGCGGCTGGCCGGGCACTACCGGCGGTTGCTGGCCGCCGTCGTCGCCGACCCGGAGACCCCGGTCACCCGGCTGCCCATGCTCACCGACGCCGAGACGGCCCAGCTCGCGGCCTGGAACGACACAGGCGTCGACCACCACGGTCCGACGCGGGCAGCCGGTCCGGCCGCGACCCTGACCGGGCTGCTGGACGCGCAGGCGGCCCGCACGCCCGACGCGGTCGCGCTGCGCTTCGACGGCGAGGAGCTGTCGTACCGCCGGTTGCACGCCGAGGCCGACCTCCTCGCGGGGCGCCTGCGCCGGGCCGGGATCGGCGGCGAGTCCGTCGTGGCCGTCTGCCTGCCCCGCGGCCTGGACCTGATGCGGGCCCTGGTGGCGGTCCTGAAGGCCGGCGCCGCCTATCTGCCGTTGGACCCGGAGCTCCCGGCGCGGCGCCGCGCCTTCATGGTGCGCGACTCGGGCGCCGCCCTGGTGATCGACGAGGACTTCCTCTCCGCCGACGGGCCGGCGGCTCCCGCCGGCGATCCGTCACCGTCGACGGTGGTCACTCCCGGGCACGCCGCCTATCTCATCTACACCTCCGGCTCGACCGGCCGGCCCAAGGGTGCCCTGATCGAGCACCGGGCGATCGTCAACCGCCTGCTCTGGATGCAGGACGCCTACCGGCTCGACGCCTCGGACCGGGTGTTGCAGAAGACGCCGGTCGGGTTCGACGTGTCGGTGTGGGAGCTCTTCTGGCCGCTGGTCACCGGCGCGACGCTGGTCCTCGCCCGCCCCGGCGGGCACCGCGACCCGGCGTACCTGGCCGACGTGATCCGGGCGGAGGGGATCACCACCGTCCACTTCGTACCGTCGATGCTGCGGGCCTTCCTGGCCGGGCCCGTCGGGTCGCTGCCGTCGCTGCGGCGGCTGATCTGTAGCGGCGAGGCGCTGCCGCCCGAGCTGGTCGCCCGGGCGCACGAGCGGATCGGGTGCGAGCTGCACAACCTGTACGGCCCGACGGAGACCGCGGTCGACGTCACCGCCGTGCGGTGCGAGCCCGGCGAGCCCGTCACCATCGGCCGCCCGATCGCCAACACCACCGCCCACATCGTCGACGCCGCGCTCCAGCCCACCCCGGTCGGGGTCCCCGGCGAGCTGCTGATCGGTGGCGTGCAGCTCGCCCGGGGCTACCTCGGCCGGGCCGCGCTGACCGCCGAACGCTTCATCCCCGACCCGTTCGCCGCCGAACCGGGGCGGCGCCTGTACCGCACCGGTGACCTGGCCCGCTACCGTCCCTGCGGCAGCATCGAGTACCTCGGCCGGATCGACCACCAGGTGAAGATCCGTGGTCAGCGCGTCGAGCTGGGCGAGGTCGAGGCCGTGCTGTACGAGGCGCCCGGCGTCACCGCCGCGGCGGTCGCCGTCCACGACGAGCAGCTCGTCGGCTACCTGGTCGGACCGGAGACCGTCGAGCGGGTACGCGCGTACCTGCTCGACCGCCTGCCGGACGCGATGGTCCCGGCGCGCTGGACGATCCTGCCCGCCCTGCCGCTGACCGCCAGCGGCAAGGTGGACCGCCGCGCGTTGCCGGCACCCGACGCGGTACGGGGCGCGGTGGGAGACGGCCACGTCGCCCCGCGCGACGAGACCGAGAAGCGGATAGCCGACGCGTTCGGCGTGGCGCTGGGCATCGACACGGTCGGTGTGACGGAGAGCTTCTTCCTGCTGGGCGGCGACTCGATGCGGGCGATCCGGATGGTGGGGCTGCTGCGCGCGGCGGGCCTCGCGGTGTCGGTCCAGGACCTGTTCACCCACCAGAGCGTGGCCGACCTGGCGGGCGTAGCCGTCCCGACCGAGCCGGCCGAGGAGGCGGAGCCGACCGTCGACCGGTTCGCGCTGGTCGACGCGGCGGACCGGTGCCGGCTGCCGGACGGTCTCGTCGACGCCTATCCGATCACCCAGAACCAGGCGGGCATGCTCTTCGAGATGCTCTCCGGCGGCGATCGGCCGGTCTACCGCAACGTCTCCTGCTACCGGATCGACGACCGGCTGCCCTTCTCGCTGGACGCGCTGCGTGAGGCCGGCCGGCTGCTCACCGACCGGCACGAGATCCTGCGCACGTCGTTCGACCTGTCCAGCTTCTCCGAGCTGATGCAACTGGTGCACGCGTCGGTCGACCTGCCGTTCGGCTACGACGACCTGCGCGGGCTGCGGCCCGACGAGCAGGACGAGGCGGTACGCGCGCACCTGCGCGCCGAGCGGGTCCGGCCGTTCGACATCACCACGGCACCGCTGCTGCGCTACCACGTGCACCAGCTCGGCGACTCCGAGTGGTGTCTGACCCACTCGGAGAGCCACGCGATCCTCGACGGCTGGAGCCACACCTCCACCGTGGCGATGCTGCTCTCGCTGTACCGGACGCTGCGCCGGGGCGAGCGGCCCGCCCTGCCGCCGCCGCCGGCGGTGCGCTTCGCCGACTTCGTCGCCCGTGAGCGCGAGTCCCTCGCCTCGGCGACGGACCGGGACTTCTGGGCGGCGACCGTCGCGGGATCGGACCGGCTCGAACTGCCGCCCGAGTGGGGTATCGAGTCGGACGCCCCGGCGACCGTCATCGAGGTTCCGTGGGCCGACCTGCGCCCCGCGCTGCGCCGGCTCTCCGCCGCCGCCGGCACCTCCCTGAAGAGCGTGCTGCACGCCGCGCACCTCAAGGTGATGAGCATCGTCACCGGCCGGCAGCGGTTCTTCAGCGGCCTGCTGTGCAACGGCCGGCCCGAGCGGCTGCGCGGCGACGAGGTGTTCGGCATGTTCCTCAACACCGTGCCGTTCGCCGCCGACACCTCCGCCCGCACCTGGCGCGGCCTGGTCCAGGGCGTCTTCGCCGGCGAAGCGCGGCTGTGGCCGCACCGCCGCTACCCGCTGCCGTCCATGCAACGGCAGTGGGGCAACGGCGCGCCCCTGCTGCGGGTCGGCTTCTCGTACCTGGACTTCCACGTGCTCGACGGCCCGGCCGAGTCGGTCGAGATGGTCGACGACTTCAGCCCGAGCAGTGTCGGACTGGACGTCTGGACCTTCCCGGGGGTCCTGCGGCTGGGCGCCCGGCCCGCCGACATCGACCGGCCGTACCTCGAACTGCTGGCGCGGACCTACCGGCAAGTGCTGGAGGCGATGGCCGCCGACCCGGACGGCGACACGGACGTCGGCCTGAGCGCCGCCGACCGGGCCTGGGCGGTCGAGGCGCACCAGCCCGTCGAGCCGTTCCCGGCGGCGCCGTTCGTCCACGACCTCGTCGTGCGGCGCGCGGCCGCCGCGCCCACCGCGGTGGCGGTGCGGCACGGCGACGCCACGCTCACCTACGGGGAGCTGGACGACCGGTCCGACCGGCTCGCCGCGCGCCTGGGGGAGCTGGGCACCCGGGCGGACACCGTCGTCGGCATCCACCTGCCCCGCGGGACCGACCTCGTCGTCGCGATGCTGGCCGTGCTCAAGGCCGGCGGGGCCTACCTGCCCCTCGACCCCGCCTACCCCGCCGAGCGGATCGGCGACATGATCCGCGACGCGGAACCCGTGGTGGTGCTGACCGACGCCGACCTGGCTCCGAGGCTGCCGCGCACGGCGGCGACGGTGCTGGTCGCCGACCTCGCGAACGGTCGCCCCCGGGTGGCGTACCCGCCGGCGGTGCCGCTGGGCGGGGAGAACCTCGCCTACGTCATCTACACGTCGGGCTCCACCGGGCGGCCCAAGGGCGTCGCGGTCACCCACCGCAGCGTGCTGAACTTCTGCCACGCCCAGCGGCGGGTCCTGCGCGCGCACGCCGGCGACGAGGTGCTGCAGTTCGCCTCGCCCAGCTTCGACGCGTCGGTCTGGGAGATCCTGCTGGCCCTCGCCAACGGCGCGACGCTGGTGCTGCCCCCGCCGGACGCCGACCCCGGCGACCTGCGCCGACACGCGGCCGAACTCACCCACATGACCCTGCCGCCGCCGCTGCTGGACCGCCTCGACCCGGACGACTTCCCGCGCCTGCGGGTGCTGGTCACCGGTGGCGAGGCGTGCACGGCCGACCAGGCGGCGCGGTGGGCCGACCGGGTGCGCGTCCTGCACGCCTACGGCCCCACCGAGACCACCGTCGTCGCCACCATCGCGGAGCTGCGGGCCACGGACACGGCGCCGCCGCCGATCGGGCTGCCGCTGGACAACGTGCGCGCCTACGTCGTCGACGACGCACTGCGTCTGCTGCCCCCCGGTGTCCGCGGGGAACTGGTGCTCGGCGGGGCGGGCGTGGTACGCGGATACCTCAACCGGCCGGAACTCACGGCCGAGCGGTTCGTGCCGGACCCGTACGCGTCCCGGCCGGGTGAGCGCATGTACCGCACCGGCGACGTGGTCTCCCGCGACCCCGACGGCACCCTGCACTTCCACGGGCGCAGCGACCACCAGGTCAAGGTCCGCGGGTTCCGGATCGAGCTCGGCGAGATCGAGCACGCCCTCGCCGGCCACCCGGCGGTGGCCGCCGCGGTGGTGGCGGTGCACCGGGCGGGCACCCCCGACGCCTCGCTGGCGGCCTACACCCGCGCCACGGACGGGACCGCGGCCTCCGCGGCCGAGCTGCGCGACTACCTGCGGGAACGCCTGCCGCAGCACCTCGTGCCGCACCACTGGATCCGGGTGGACGACTTCTCGTACACGCGCAACGGCAAGGTCGACCGGAGCGCCCTGCCGGCGCCCGACGGCTCGCGGCCGGCCACCGACGTCGATTACGTCGCGCCGCGCTCGGACGTCGAAGAGCACATCGCCACCGCCTGGAGCGAGGCGCTCGGCATCGAGCGGATCGGCGTGCACGACGACTTCTTCGAGCTCGGCGGCCACTCGCTGGCGATGATGCGGCTGACCGCGACGCTGCGTAGCCGGCACGGCTACGAGCTGACATTCGGCTCGTTCATGGAACACCGTACCGTCGCCGGGCTGGCCGCGACACTCCAGGACCCGAGGGCGGCGCCGGCCGGCGCGATGATGTGGCTGCGGCGCGGCGGCGACGGCCGCCCCCCGCTCTTCTGCGTGCATCCCGGTGGCGGCAGCGCCCACTGGTATCTGCGCCTGGCTCCGCACCTGCACCCGGAGCAGCCGGTGGCGGCGTTCGAGTGGCCGGGCCCGCACCCGCAGGGAACGCCCACGACGGCGGAGATGGCGCGACGCTACGCCGACGAACTGCGCCGGGCTCAGCCGCACGGACCGTACCGGCTGTTCAGCTGGTGCGGCGGCAGCGGCATCGCCAGCGAGATGGCCCACCTTCTGGTCGAGGACGGGCACGAGGTGACGCTGATCCTGCTCGACCCGGGCCTGGACATCCACACCCGCGCCGACGCCTGGAGCGAGCTGGCCCTGATCCGCCGCCTCGAACTACTGCTTGAGGAGGTGAGCACCGGCGGCGACGAGGCCGACACCCCCGAGCGCCGCCGCGAGATCCTCGACCTGCTCGAGCACCTCGTCGACGACGTCGACGAGGAGACCGGCATCGCGCTGCCCGAGCGCGGCGTGGGGGACTCGTGGCCACGGGTGGTCCGGATCTGGCGCGAGGTCATGGAGGTGGACGTCGAGTACCGGCACCGTCCCTGGCCGGGACGGCTGGAACTCGTCGTCAGCGACGAGCTCGCCCAGGGTCAGCACGAGGTCACGTCCGGCCAGAGCTACCCGGACTACCTGGCGCGCTGGGAGGAGCTCTGCACCGGCGGCGTGCGGGTGCACCGGGTGCCGGGTGACCACTTCAGCGTCATCAAGCCGCCGCTCGTCAACGAGCTCGCCCGCGTCATCACCGACGTGCTCGCCGAGGGCTGACCGTCGTCACGGATGCCGGCCGCGCCCGCCGGGCGCGGCCGGACGAGAGGAGGAAGTGGATGAGTACCCGCACTAGCCCGGCACCGCTCAAGGTAGCGATCGTCGGTACGGGCAACATCGGAACGGACCTGCTGTTGAAGGTCGGGGCGTCTCCCCTGCTGGAGTGCGTCCTGTTCGCCGGACGCCGTGCCGGATCCCCCGGGATCCAGCTGGCCGAGAGCCGGGGGGTGCCCACCAGCGTGGACGGGATCGACGCGGTCACCGCCCGCGCCGAGCACATCGACCTGGTCTTCGACGCGACCTCGGCCGACGACGCCACCCGCCACTGGCAGGCCGTCGCACCCACCGGCCTGCCGTTCGTCGACCTGACGCCGGCGCACCTCGGCAAGTTCTGTGTGCCGGCCCTCAACCTGGACGACTGCCTCGACGAGCAGTACCTCAGCATGGTCACGTGCGGGGGGCAGGCGGCTGTCCCGATGGCCCACTGCATGGCGGAGGCCTCGGACGGGATCGGCTACCTGGAGATCGTCTCGGCCAGCGCCTCGGCCACCGTCGGCCCCGCGTCCCGGGCCAACCTCGACGAGTACGTGCACACCACCGAGCAGGCGACCATCGAGTTCTGCGGTGTGCGGCGCACGAAGACCGTGCTGGTCATCAACCCCGCCGAGCCCGGCATCGTCATGCGCAACTCCATCGCGGTGACGGCCGCCGAACGGATCGACATGGACGCCCTGCGCGCGTCCGTCGCCATGATGGAGAAGCTGATCAGGTCGTACGTGCCCGGCTACCGCGTCGTCGTCCCGCCGGTGGCCGCCGGGGACCGGGTCACGATCATCGTGGAGGTGGAGGGCCGGGGCGACTGGTTCCCGCGCTACGCCGGCAACCTCGACATCATCACCTGCGCCGCCCTCGCGGTCGCGGAGGCCCGGGCAGAGCGGGGGCGGTCGTGAGCGGCACCCCGAAACTCAGCATCTGCGACACGACCCTGCGCGACGGCAACCACGCCGTCGGCCACCAGCTCGGCCGCGCGGACATCAGCGCCTACGCGCGGGCGGCCGAGGCAGCCGGGGTGGAGGTCGTCGAGGTCGGCCACGGCAACGGGCTCGGCGCCTCGTCCATCCAGGTCGGCATGGCCGCGCTCAGTGACGCCGAGATGCTGCGCACCGCCAAGGCCGAACTGCGCAACGCCCGGCTCGGCGTGCTCTCCATCCCCGGTTTCGCCAGTGTCGAGCGCGACCTCAAGCCGGCGCTGGACTGTGGCGTGGACGAGGTCCGCGTGGGCGCGCACTGCACCGAGGCGGACGTGACCCGGCAGCAGGTCACGATGCTGCGGGCCATGGGCGTCGTCGTCAAGGGGATGCTGCTGATGAGCCACATGGCCTCGGCGGCGAAGCTGGTGGAACAGGCCCGGCTCATGCAGAGCTACGGCGCCGAGGCGGTCGTGCTGATGGACTCCGCCGGCGCGTACACCCCGGAGCAGGTCCGCGAGAAGGTGAGCGAGCTCGTCGAGAACCTCGACATCGCGGTCGGTTTCCACGCGCACAACAACCTGGGCATGTCGGTCGTCAACAGCATGACGGCGATCGCGGCCGGGGCCACCATCGTCGACGTCACGGCACGCGGTTTCGGCGCGGGCGCGGGCAACGCGCCGATCGAGCTGGTCGCGGCGAACCTGCACGTCGAGCGGGTCGAGACCGGTGTCCAGCTCTTCGGCGCGCTGGACGCGGCCGACGTGGCACAGGAGCACTTCGTCAAGCACGTACCCACCAACGACAGCGTCACCATCGCCAGCGGGATCGCCGGCGTCTTCTCCGGGTTCGCCGCGCCCGTGCGGCGCGCGAGCGCCCGCTTCGGCGTCGACCCCCGCAAGATCCTGCTGGAGCTCGGCAACCGGCGGGTGGTGGCCGGCCAGGAGGACACCATCATCGAGGTCGCCATGTCGCTGGCCGCCGAGCAGGAGGCGTCGAGCCAGGTGTGAGCGGTCGCCAGCATTCGCATCAACGTGACGTAGGAGGAGCAATGCAACGCCATTCCCCGCTCGACGACGCGGCCGACCTGGCCGCGGACGCCGCGCTGCTGCAGATCGGCGCGGAGATCGGAGTGGACCGACTGCTGGACTCGGGCGAGACGTTCGACGCCACGGATCTGGCCAGGGCCGCCGACCTGCCCCGGGCCGGTGTGGACGACTACCTCGCCGCGCTGGTCGCCGCCGGGCTGGTGGTCGACACGGAGGTTCCGGGCCGGTTCCGGGCGGCCGAGGACTACCCGGACCGGCGGTACGCGGCCGGATACGTGTCCTGGGCCATGAGCGCGAACGGCCCGTTCCTCGCCAACGCCCGGGAGTTCCTCACCGACCGCGACGCGGCCGCCCGGGTACACCGCCGCGACGGGCGCCGGGTGGCGGTCAGCTCGCGGTGGATCGGCGAGCGGGCGTTCTATCCGCCGATCGTCGACCGGGTCGTCTCGGCCGGCGCCGCGCGGGTGGCCGACCTCGGCGCCGGCGCCGGCGGGCTGCTCATCCGGCTGCTCGGGCAGGACCCGGCGCGTACCGGCGTGGCGCTCGACAGCAGCGGCGCCGCGTGTGCCGCGGCGCGGGAGGCCGCCGCCGCCGCGGGGGTGGGCGACCGGCTCCAGGTCGTCGAGCGTACGGTCCAGTCCCTCGCGGACGACCCCGGGCCGGTCGAGGGCGCGGACGCCGTGCTGGCGTGCTTCGTCATGCACGACATCGTGGCGGACGAGCCAACGGCCAAGGCCGTCCTGGGCGCCTGCCGCGACGCGCTCGCTCCCGGCGGGTTCATGGCGGTCGCCGACGCGGTCTCCTACGCGCCCGACCCCGCGGAGCGGAGGTTCAGCGCGCTCTTCACCTACCTGCACGCCAGCTTCATGAGGGTGCGACTGCCGGCCGAGCGGCAGTGGCTGGACACGTTCCAGGCCGCGGGCTTCTCGAAGACCGAGTGCGTGCCGCTCGGCGTGCCCGGGGGCCGGCTCTTCGTGGCGGTCCGGTAGTGGTCGGCACGCTGTCTCTGCACCGCGAGCTCGCGGCGGAACTCCGGACGGCGGCGCGGACCCTCCGCGCCGTGCCGCCGGTATCGGTCCGGCACCCGGAGCTCGACCTGGCGGACGCCTACGCCATCCAGAGCGAGCTACGCGAGATGGACCTGGCGGCCGGTGCGGTCCTGGCCGGACTCAAGATCGGTGCGACGAGCGAGGCGATCCAGTCGATGTTCGGCATCGACCATCCCGACTTCGGCTACCTGACCGACCGGATGGTGCTGCACGACGGCGCCGAGCTCGACCTCAGCCGGTTCATCGCGCCCAAGGTCGAGGGCGAGATCGCGTTCCGGTTCGCGCAGGACGTCGCCGGCCCGGCCGTGACCGCGCACGACGTGCTCGCCGCCACCGCGGAGGTCCTGCCGGCGCTGGAAGTGCTCGACAGCCGGATCCAGGACTGGCGCATCGGCCTCGTGGACACCGTCGCCGACAACGCTTCGTCGGCGTTGGCAGTGGTCGGCGCCGGCGTGCCGCCCGACACGACGGACCTCGCCGGCGCGCGCATGGAGCTGCGCGGCCGGAACGTCGTGCAGGAGGGGCGGGGCTCGGCCGTGATGGGGCATCCGGCCGAGTCCGTGGCATGTCTGGTCCGGATCCTGGCCGGGTTCGGCACCGGGATCAAGGCCGGGCAGCTCGTGCTCTCCGGTTCCTGGGCGGCGGCCGTGGACCTGGTGCCGGGTGACACCGTGCGGGCCTCCTTCGGCGCCCTGGGTGCGGTGTCGCTGAGCACCCGAGGCTGAGGTGATCCGGCCGCTGGTCGGGCAGCGCGCACCCGACGACCCGTTCGACGACGAGACGACTACGACAGAGGAGACCCCGGACCGATGACCATGCTGGTGGACGAGACGGTACCGCCGCACAAGGCGGCCTACGACTTCTCCCTCTTCGAGGCGATGGAGTCGGAGGTGCGTTACTACTGCCGCAAGTTCCCGGTGGTGTTCGACCGGGCCCTGGGCGCCGAGCTCTACGCCGAGGACGGTCGGATGTTCACCGACTTCTTCTGCGGCGCCGGCACCCTGAACTACGGCCACAACCACCCCTACCTGAAGCGTCGGATCACCGAGTACCTCGCCAGGGACGGCGTGATGCACGCCCTGGACATGTACACCGTGGCGAAGCGGACCTTCCTGAGCCGGCTGCGGGAGTGGGTGCTGGCCCCGCGGGGACTGGACCACAAGGTGCAGTTCTGCGGGCCGACCGGCACCGACGCGGTGGAGGCGGCGCTGAAGGTGGCCCGGCGGGCCACGGGGCGCCGTGGTGTCGTCTCCTTCACCGGGGCCTACCACGGCATGTCGCGCGGGTCGCTGGCGGTCAGTGGCGGGCGCCGGGCCCGCGCCGCCGGGCAGGCCGGCACGGCGGACGTGACGTTCGTGCCGTACGAGGACGGTCCGGCGGGACCGTTCGACTCGATCGGCTACCTGGAGCGGATGCTCTCCGACCCGTCGTCCGGGCTGGACGTCCCGGCGGCGGTGATCGTCGAACCGTTGCAGATGGAGGGCGGGGTGTACCCGGCGTCGGGGGACTGGCTGCGACGGCTGCGCGAGTTGACCACCCGGTACGGCGTGCTGCTCATCTTCGACGAGATCCAGTCCGGCTGCGGCCGGACCGGCACGTTCTTCTGCTTCGAGCACGCCGGCGTGGTGCCGGACATCATCACCGTCTCCAAGGCCATCGGCGGGTACGGCCTGCCGCTGTCGATGGTGCTGTTCCGACCGGAGCTCGACGTCTGGTCGCCGGGGGAGCACACGGGCACCTTCCGGGGCAACCAGCTCGCCTTCGTCGCCGGCGCCGCCGCCTGCGAGCTCTGGGGCCAGGAGGGGTTCCGGACCAGCGCCGCGGTCGGCGCCCGGCGTCTGGAGCGCTTCGGCGCCGAACTGCGCGACGGCGATCCGGCGCTCGCCGTGCGGGGTCTGGGCATGGTCCTCGGCATCGACCTGCGGGCGGCCGGCGGCGCCGAGCGGGCCGACCGGATCCAGCGGCGCTGCTTCGAGACCGGCCTGATCGTCGAACTCTGCGGCCGCGACGACGAAGTGATCAAGGTGATGCCGCCGCTCACCATCGACCTCGCCCGGTTGGAGCGGGGCCTCACCGTGCTGCACCGGGCCATCCAGGCCAGCTGACACCGCCCCGACCGCGACCGTTCCTGGAGGATCCCGATGGACCGCCGCCCCCGCCGTCACCTGCTGTCGATCGAGGACCTCGGCGACGCCGACCTGCGGCGTCTGGTGGCCCGCAGCGCCGACTTCGCCGCCGGCCGGGTCCGCCCCGCCGACCAGTTGCGCGGTCTGGTCACCGCGGTCTACTTCCGCCGCACCTCGACCCGGACCCGCACCGCCTTCTCCAGCGCGGCCCTGCGGCTCGGCGGGCACCTGATCAGCTACGGCCCGGGGGATCTGCAACTGAACACCGGCGAGACCGTCGAGGACACCACCCGGGTGCTCTCCGAGATGGTCGACCTCCTCGTCGCCCGCACCGCCGACCCGCTCGCCGAGCTGCGGGCCTTCGCGGCGCAGGACCGGATGGGGGTGATCAACGCGATGAGCGCCGAGGAACACCCCACGCAGGCGCTGGCCGACCTGAGCACCATGACCGAGCGCTTCGGCCGGGTCGACGGGCTACGGGTGCTCTACGTGGGGGAGGGCAACAACAGCGCCGCCGCGCTCGCGCTCGCCCTCAGCCGGTTCGCCGGAACCCGGCTGTACCTGCGCACGCCGCCCGGGTACGGGCTGGACCCGGGCGTCCTCGCCGCCGCCCGGGTCGCCGCCGAGCGGACCGGCTCGGCGGTCGCCGAGGCGCACCACATGACGGACCTGCCGCAGGTCGACGTCGTCTACACCACCCGCTGGCAGACCACCGGTACCACCAAACCGGACCCGGACTGGCGGCGCCTCTTCGCCCCGTTCCAGGTCGACGGGGCGGTCCTGGCGGCGAGCCCGCAGGCGGTGTTCATGCACGACCTACCGGCGCACCGGGGCGAGGAGGTCACCGCCGGGGTACTGGACGGTCCCCGTAGCATCGCCTTCGTCCAGGCCCGGCACAAGATGTTCAGCGCGCAGGCCGCGCTGGAGTGGTGCGCCGGGTGAGTCCGGCGGCAACCGGTTCGCACCACGGCGGCGCGCGACGAGAGCCGCGGCGGGCCGGCCCACCTCGCCGGAGAGCGGGCCGGGCCAGGTCGAGGACCCGTACGCCGGCACCGCCGGAATATGGGTACCGGCTACCCATGTGACCCCTGCGGGGCGCCGGCACGATACCGGCGTGGACAGAACGGGGACGCGGGATGCGGCGGCGGTGAGCGGTGCGGGCGGCGCCTGGTGGGCGCCCGGCCTCACGCTCGCCGAACGGGTCCGGGCCGCCGGCCCCGGCGGGCCGGTCGTCACCGGTCCCGTCTCCCCGCGGGCCGCGCGGCGGCTGGAGGAGTGGCGCTCCGCGTACGAGCTGGGGACGACGGGCCAGTTCGCGAACCGCCTGGCGGCCCTGGGTATCACCGAGCGGCAGTTCCTGGCTCTTCTCGACCGGCCGGCGGCGGCGCTGTCGGGCGGGTCGGCCCCGCCCGTCTGGGCCGAGTTCACCGAGCGGGCGCTCGGCCTCGCCCCCGACGCGGTCACCCACCTGCCCGCGGACGCCCCGTGGTCCGACGCGTTCGCCGACGTGCTGGCCCCGTTCGTCGCCGCCGCCCGCGCCGACCTGCGGCAGCGGGTGCGGGCTCCCGGGACGGCCGCGGTGGTCGACCTCGCCGTGGTGTCCGCCGGGTTCGCCGACGCGCTGCGCGCCAGGCTGGTCGCGGCGGCGTCGCGTACGTTCGTCCTGGAACTCAACGCCGCCCGCGCCGCCGGCCGGCTGGCGGGCCCCACGCCCGAGCACCGGTTCGCCGCCTTCGTGGCCGACCTCGCCCAGCGTGAGCGGCTGACCCGGGTGATGCGGGACTACCCCGTGCTGGCGCGGCTGCTGGCGACCGCCTGTCGGTACGCCGTCGAGGCGACGGCCGAGCTGCTGGACCGGTTCGTCGCGGACCGGGCGGAGATCCTCCGCCGGTTGCTCGACGGCCGGGACCCGGGGCCCCTGGCCGGATTCGAGGTGGCGGGGGACTCGCACGGGCGCGGGCGGGCGGTGGCGATCCTGCGCTTCGCCTCCGGTGCCCGGGTGATCTACCGGCCGCGTTCGGTCGCGGTCCACGTGCACTTCAACGAGGTCCTGGGCTGGCTGAACGGGTTGCTGCCCGAGCTGGAGCTGCGCACGCTGACCGTGCTCGCCCGCGACGGCTACGGGTGGATCGAGGCTGTCGACCGGGCCGCCTGCTCCGACGTGGAACAGGTGGGCGGGTTCTACCGCCGGCAGGGGGTGCTGCTCGGGCTGCTGTACCCGCTGGGCATGACGGACATCCACCACGAGAACGTGATCGCCTGCGGCGACCAGCCCGTCCTGGTCGACGTCGAGACGCTGCTGCACCCCGACCTCCCGGTGCCGTCCGCGGCGCCCGACCCCGCCGCCCGGGCGCTGCGGACGTCGGTGTACCGCACCGCCCTGCTGCCACAGCCGCTCATCGGCGAACGCGGCCTGCTGGACCTCTCCGGCCTGGGCGGTGACCCCGGCACGCAACAGCTCCGGGAGACCGTCGAGTGGGCCGCGGCCGGCACCGACACGATGCACCTGGTACGTCGTTCCGCGCCCGTGCGGGCCGCCGAGAACCGCCCCACCCTGGACGGCGTCCCGGCCGACGCCGCCGAGTACACGGCCGAACTGCTCGCCGGCTTCCGCGCCGCGTACCGCGCCATCGCCCGGCGAGCCGGCGACCTCACCGGCCCGGACGGGCTGCTACGGCGGTTCGCCGGCGACGAGCTGCGGGTCATCGTCCGGTCGACGCGGACGTACACCGTGCTGTTGAGCGAGTCCACCCATCCCGACGTGCTGCGCGACGCGCTCGACCGGGACCAGATCTTCGATCTGCTCTGGGCGGCCTCGGTGGACGACCCGGTGCGTGGCCGCCTGGTGTCCCGCGAGATCGAACAGCTCTGGGACGGCGACGTCCCCATGTTCACCTGCCGTCCGGACGACCGCGACCTGGCCGGTGGTGACGGCTTCGCGTACGTCGACGTGCTCGACGAGCCGGTACTGGCGACCGCGCTGCGGAAGATCGCCGGGATGGGCGTGGTGGACCAACGCGACCAGGAGTGGATCGTCCAGGCCGCGCTCGCCGGCCGGCTCGGCGGGGCACGCCACGAGTGCGCCGAGCCGGTCTCCGTCCGGTGGGAGGCGACGGCACCGGACCCGGGCAGGTTGCTGACGGTCGCCTGCGGCATCGCCGACAGGATCATCGCGGACGCCTACGACGACGGCGTGTTCGCCAACTGGCTCGGGCTCGAACCGGTGGACGGCGGGCACAGCACGATCATGCCGCTGGGTGCGGGGCTGGGCAACGGATACCCGGGCACCGCCCTCTTCCTGGCCGAACTCGCCCGGCTCACGGACGTCGACCGCTACGCCGAGGCCGCCGGCCGGGCGGTGCGGCAGCTTCCCATGTTGCTCACCGCCCTGGAGGCCCGGCCGCACCTGGCGAGCACGGTCGGCTGCGGCGGGTTCACCGGCCTCGGCGGGATCGCCTACGCGACGGTCCGGCTCGCCGACCTGCTTCAGGACGACGCGCTCGGCGACTCCGTCGAGAGGGCCGTACGCCTCGCGGCGATCGCCGCCACGACGGACACCAGCCCGGGCGTGCTCGACGGGCTTGCCGGCTGTCTCGCCGCGATGCTCGCCGTCAGCGAGCTGACGGGTCTGCCACTCGCCGCCGAGACGGCCCGCGACTGCGCGAAGCGGCTGCTGGCGGCCGCCCCCTCGCTGCCCGCGCAGCCCGGCTTCGCCACCGGTACGGCCGGCATCGGCTGGGCCCTGCTGCGCTTCGCGGGGGTGGCGGGCGACGAGCGGCACGCCGAGGCCGGCAGCGCGCTGTTGAGCCGCGCCGCCACCGTTCCGGTGCCGGACTCGTCGACGCACTCGTGGTGCCACGGCGTCCCGGGAATCGCGGTCGCCATCGCCGACCAGGGCCGGTCACTGGCGGACCCCGCGCTGGCCGCCTTCGTGGACCGCGCGGCGACCGCCGTGTCGAGGACCGGTCTGGTCGGCGACCACAGCCTCTGCCACGGGGAGCTGGGCAGGCAGGAGATGCTCTCGGTCGCCGCGGCGCGCGGTCGTCAGGCCGCGGTCCGCGTCCGCTCCGACCAGGCCGGACAACTGGTCGCGGCGCTGGACCAGGCCGGCCCGAGGTGCGGTGCCGCCGGCGGCGTGAGCGTCCCCGGCCTGCTGGACGGCCTGGCCGGGATCGGCCACGGCCTGCTCCGTATCGGCTTCGCCGACCATGTGCCCTCGGCACTGCTGCTGCATGCCGAGCCGACGACACCAGCACGTGGTGTCGGGAAATAGACAGGGGGAAGATATGCGGGACGACCTGACTGCTCCTCATCCGGTGGGGTCGGTGGAGGAGCACCAGTCAGCCGACGCGCACCCGGCGGGCGAGATAAAGCTCAGCTTCCTGGGGCACGTCGGGAGGCGGTCGGGCATCCTGACCGGCCTGATGATCGCCGCACCCGCCATCGCGGCCTTCATCGACACCGGTGGCACCGGGGGGCACACGTCGGCGTAGCCCCGACCCGCAAGCGGTGCCTCTCCGTGTCGCTTCAACGACAGCGGGTACCCCATATTGGACGAGGCAATGCGGGTGCCGCTCACGTTAGCCTCGGGCATGCGCTTCTCCTCGCCGGTGGTGGTCGGACGTGAGGCCGAACTCCACGTCGTCAACGCTCGGCTGACGGCCACGCGGGCCTCATCCGGCGGCGCGGTCTTCCTGATCGGCGAGGCGGGGATCGGCAAGACACGGCTCGCGGAACACTGCGCGCGCACGGCGGCGGGGGCCGGCATGGAGCTGCTACGGGGCCGTAGCAGCTCCACCGGCCCCATCGTCCCGTTCCGCCCGCTGACCGAGGCGATCTTCTCGTTGTCGCGTACGGGTCGACTGCCGGACAACACCGAGCTGGCACCCTACCGACCGGCCCTGGCCCGGCTCGTCCCGGAGTGGCGGGACCCCGCGGTGCCGGAGCGGGTGGCCTCGATCGTCGAACTGGCCGAGGCCGTACTGCGGCTCGTCACCGCCGTGGCCGGCAGCCGGGGCTGCGTGCTCGTCCTGGAGGACATCCACGACGCCGACGCCGAGACCCACGCCGTCGTGGAGTACCTGGTCGACAACCTCGCCGACCTGCCCATCCTGATGGTGGCCACCATGCGGCCCGGCAGCGGCCCCGCGACGGATCTGGCCTGGGCCGCGGCGGTGCGCCGGTCCGCGACCGTCGTCGAACTCCGCCCCCTGTCCGACCAGGAGGTGCCCGAGCTCGCCGCCGCCTGCCTGGGCACCGACGCTCTGCCCGCCGAGCTGGCCGACCGGCTGGTGCGCGACAGCGAAGGCAACCCGTTCGTCGTGGAGGAACTGCTCAACAGTATGATCGGCGCCCGCGCGCTGGTCCGCGACGGCGACGGCTGGCGGTTCACCGACGACCCGGCCATCGCGTTGCCGAACACCGTCACGCTCAGCGTGACCCGCCGGATGGCCGCCCTCGATCCGCAGGCCCGAACGCTGCTGCACACCGCCGCGGTGCTGGGTCGTCGCTTCCCCGTGGCCGCTGTCCGGGCGGCGATCGGCCTCGAGGAACGGGCCATGCTGAGCCATCTGCGGTCCGGGGTGGAAGTCGGGATCATCATGCCCGACCGGTCGACACCCGACTGGTACTCCTTCCGGCACGCGCTGACCGCCGACGCGATCCTGGCCACGCTCCCCCCGGCCGAACGGTCCGCGCTGGCGAAGCGCGCCGCCGGCGCGCTGGAGTCGGCGTACGCCGGGCTGCCCGGACACTGGTGCCAGCTCGCGGCCGAGCTCAGGCAGACCGCCGGCGACGACCACGGCGCGGGTCTGTTGTTCGCGGAGGCGGGCCGGCGGGCCCTCGGCGACGGCGCGACCACGTCGGCCGTCACCCTGCTCGACCGCGCGTACCAGCTGATGTCCGACCCCGACGCGCGCGCCGGCATTCTCGAGTCGCTGCTCTACGCGCTGACCGAGGCCGGTCACGCGAACCGGGCGTTCGACCTGGCCAACGACGCGACCTGGGCGAACGCCGTGACCCTCGGCGTCGAGCAGCACGTCAGCCTCCGGACCCGGCTCGCCTGGGTCGCGGTCGTGACGGGACGGTGGTCCGACGGCGCGTCCCAGGTGAGCATCGCCCGGGCGATCCTCGGCAACAGCCCGGCGCCGGAGCCGGCGGCCCAGGTCGACGTGGTCGAGGCACACCTGATCTTCGGCGACGGCCATGGCTGGGGCCGGACCGCGCAGGCCGAGCGGCTGGTGCTCCAGGCCCTGGCGGTGGCCGAGCGGGTGCCGATGGCGGAGACCGCGTGTCAGGCGCTGCAACTCCTGGCCATGATCGCCCGCGGCCGGAGCTTCGACGAGGCGGAGTCCTACCTGACCAGGATGTTGACGATAGCGGAGGACCACCGCCTGCCCCTGTGGCGGATCAACGCGCTGTTCCGGCTCGGGGTCAACCAGAGCATGCGGACCGGGGAGCAGACGTTGCTGCGCCAGGCGGAGCAGGCCGCGCAGCTGTCCGGCGCCATCATGCTCGGGCACAGTATCGAGGGCGTGTACGCGATCCGTGCCGTGATGCAGGGCGACTACCCGACAGGCGACGAGATCGCCGCCCGGTGTGCCGCGGCGACCGCCCGGCTGCGCAACATCGACGACCATCAGTTCGTCCTGTTGACGGCCGCCGCCTCCGCCGCCCACCGCGGACGACGGCGGCTGATGGAGCGCAGGCTGGAGGAGTTCCGGGCGGCCGGTGGGGCGGAGTCCGGGCACGTCCCCCTCGCCTACGGCTTCTGCGAAGC
Organism: Micromonospora sp. CPCC 205561; assembly: GCF_036906775.1. Lineage (NCBI taxonomy): Bacteria > Bacillati > Actinomycetota > Actinomycetes > Micromonosporales > Micromonosporaceae > Micromonospora > Micromonospora sp. CPCC 205561. Next base: position 29,266 of record NZ_JBAKHV010000014.1, read on the forward strand.
CGTCTGCGCGCTGATCGAGGAGGACCGGCCGGCGGCGATCCGGGCCCTCGACCTGGCCCGGGCGTGGGAGGACGACCACCCGAACACCTACTACATGACGGGTCGCTTCGGGCTGCGGCCGCTGCTCGACGCGCTGGCCGGCTCCGTGGACCGCACGGGCATGGAGGCGGTGGCGCTGGCCCCGGCGGCGACCCTGCGCTGGAACCGGCAGTTCCTGCACCTGGCGAAGGCGGTGGTGTACGGGCGCGCGGGGCAGCGCGAGCGGGCCGCCACAGAGGTCGCGCTGGCCCTGGACGCCGCGGCGCCGTACCGGATGGCCTATCACCTGGGGCTGCGGCTGGTCGCCGAGGCCGCGCTCGCCGACGGGTGGGGCGAGCCCGTCGCCTGGTTGCGGGCGGCGGAGGACTACTTCCACGACGCCGACGCGCCGGTGATCGCCGGCGCGTGCCGGGGCCTGCTCAGGCAGGCCGGCGCGTCGCTGTCCCAACGGCGCTCCGGTCACGACCGCATCCCGGCCCGGCTGCGTGCGGTCGGGGTGACCGTCCGCGAGCACGAGGTGCTCGTGCTGCTGGCGAAGGGCCACGACAACCAGGACCTGGCCACGCTGCTGCACCTCTCGCCGCGCACGGTCGAGAAGCACGTCGCCAGCCTGCTGCTCAAGACCGGGCACGCGAACCGCAGGGCGCTGCGCGACAAGGTGGACGATCTGCTGCGGCCCGACAGCCGGTCCAGCCCCCGGTGAGCGACGCCGACCGGTGGTCGGGAGAGGGCGGGTAGCCCACGGCGCGCCCCCGCGCGTCGGTGCGGTACTCGTACCCGGCCCGGCCACCGCGGGTTGACCGGGTCGTCACAATGAGGCGTGGCACTCGATCGACGCAACTCCCTGGCCGCGCCCATCCTGCCGGCCGTGGTGCTCGTACTGACCGCCTGCGGATCCTCCGGCGGCACGTCCGGAGCCGGCACGCCGAGCGCCGGCACCGCGCCCGCGGCGGCCTCGACCGCGCCGGCGGCCACGCCCGCCGAATCGCCGTCGAGCGGTGTCGTGCCCTCGCCGTCCACCCTGTCCGCCGAGAATGGCACGGACGTCCGCGCGTGCCGGGACGGCACCTGCGAGATCGTCGTACGTGGCAAGGTCGAGGTGCCGTTGGACCGGCGGTTCGGCTTCACCGAGTTCACGGTCACCTTCGTCCCGCCGAACCGGACCCAGTTCTTCGGCGGCGACCCGGTGAACGGCAACCTCCGGGGCCACGTGGACGGCACCGGGGAGCTCAACGCCAACGACATCAGCGTGCGGATCGTGACGATCTCCGACTCGGGCGCCGTGTTGCGCTTCTCGCCCCGCTGACGGCGGCGCGACGGCTGGTAGGCTCGGCACCGCCGTGCGCCGCTGCGAACCGAGGAGGTGAGACCGATCAACGTCACGACAGGTCGGGCCTCCCTCCCCGCATGGCTCGGGGAGTGCCCGCGTTAGGCACTCCGAAAGGCTCGATGCGCTGTGCGCCTCACCTCCGAGACGTCGTCCGACGGCGTCCGTGAACAACTCTTCATCCTCGGCGACATCCCCGGCGTACTGTGGACGCCGGAGGATGCCGTCGGTGTCCGTCCCCTGATCCTGATCGGCCACGGCGGCGGCGAGCACAAGAAGGCACCCGACGTCGTGGCCTGTGCGCGTCGCTTCGTGACCGGGGGCCGCCTGGCGGTGGCGGCGGTGGACGTTCCCGGCCACGGCGACCGGCCGACGGACGAGGAGCTGAACCGGATCGCGACCGAGAACCAGGCCCGGGTGGCGGCCGGAGAGGAGCTGGCTCCGCTGATCGCCGGTTTCCAGGCCCTCGTGGCGCGCCGGACCGTCCCCGAGTGGCGGGCGGTCCTGGACGGACTCCAGGCCCTCGGGCAGGTGGGCGCCGGTCCGGTCGGCTACCGGGGCGTGTCGTTGGGGTGCGGCCTCGGCGTACCGTTCGTCGCCGCCGAGCCCCGGGTCCACGCGGCGGTGCTCGGCCTGGGCGGCGCACTGGCGTCGGCCGAGGCCGCCGCGCGGATCACCGTCCCGGTGCGGTTCCTGGTGCAGTGGGACGACGAGCGGGTGCCGCGGGCACAGAGCCTGGCGCTGTTCGACGCCTTCGCCTCCCCGGAGAAGACGCTGCACGCCAACCCCGGCGGGCACGGGGAACTTCCGGCGTCCGAGCTGGACCACGACCTGGCGTTCTTCTCCCGACACCTGCGCTGACGCCGTCGCCCTGCCGACACGCCGGTCGGGGGATCGTCCCCGACCGGCACGTCGTCGCCCGCGTGGCGGTGACTACGACGGCGCCCGCCGGCGGAGGAGTGACCGGAGCAGTCGCACCCAGGGCGTCCAGCGGCGCGGCGCGGCCACCGTCAGCCCCAGGTGGCGGGCCGCGGTGTCCAGGCTGTCCTCGATGAGGGCGTCGTGCAGCGGGCGGTAGAGCACCGGCCAGCTCAGCCGGGCCGGCCACCGGGTGGTCATGACGAGCGAGTGCCGCAGCAGGCAGCGCCGCCCGGCCTGCGGCAGGGCCTCGTACTCGTGGTAGCCGCGGAATCCCGCCGGCGCCGAGAACTCGAACCGGACGCGGGTCCCGGGCCGGTACGCGACGACGGTGTAGCGGACGGGTCCGTGTCCGCCACGGGCACCGACGCCGAGTGGGCGGTCGAACCGCATCGCCGGCCACCGGTCGCGCGGCCACAGTCGGTCGTCGGGGGTGGCCAGGGAATCGATCAACGCGCTCACCGCGCTGGCGGGCGCCGCGAGCTGCCGTTCGTGAATGTTGCGGACCACGGCTCCCCTAGAGAACGTTCGCTAGTTCAAGTGGAGGGTAGTCTCTACTTCATGCCGCAGCCGGTCAAGCACTCGACGGACGTGATGCTCGACGCCGTGCGCGCGCTGGTGCTCGCGGGCGGACCCGCCGCCGCCTCCGCCCGGGCCGTCTGCCTGGCCACCGGTGTCTCCAGCGGCTCGGTCTACCACCGCTTCCCCCGCCGCGACGACCTGGTCGCCGCCGCCTGGCTGCGCGCGCAGGACCGCTTCCTGCGCGTCTACCTGGAGGCCCTCGGACCCGCCGACGCGGAGGCCGGCGTCCGCGCCGCGGTCGTGGTCCTGACGTGGTGTCGGTCCCACCCCGACGACGCCGCACTGCTGCTGCGCCACGCTCTGCGCGACCTGCTGCGCGGTGAGACCTCACCCGCGATCGCCGAGGAGGCCCGCACGCGTCGTCGCGCCCTGACTCTTGCCCTCGCCGCGGTGGCCCACGCCACCGGTCACCACCTGGCCGACGTCGTGCTGGCCCTCGTCGACCTGCCCTACGCGGTCGCCCGCCGCGCCATCCGCGACAACGGCGGGCCCACCGAGGACGACGTCGACGCCGTGCGGCGAGCCGTCACCCTGCTGCTGTCGGCGAGCCGATGACCGCCGTCGCGGCCCGCGAGGCCCGGGGTCGGGCGCGGCGTTGCCGGGGAGCGAGGTCGACGCGCCCGACGTACGCCAGGACCGCTCGCCGCCGCCCGGAGGCGTGGCTCGGGACGTGCCCGGCCGGGGTGCCGTCCTGGTGCTCCCGCCGGACGGCACCGGACGGCCCCGACCCGACGTGCGCGGCGGCCCGACCCGCGGTCCCCGCAGGGGCCGACGGGCCGGGCCGCCGCGTGGCTCACGCCGCGCGCAGGGCGTTGCGCCGCATCCAGCCGATGCCGTCGCTGGCGCAGCTGCAACTCACCGACACGTACCACTCCAGCTCGCTGGTGTTGTAGTGCTCCATGCAGTAACCGCCACCGACCCGGTCACCGGCGTTCTTGACCTTCAGGGCCGGGTCCATCCGGGTCGGCTGCTCGTACACGCCCGCCGACGGCCAGGTGACCACCCACTCGCAGGTGGCCGCGGCCCGGAAGCCGCTCCGCTGCTCCGCGTCGACCCCGGTCGGGGCGGCGCTGGCGGGGGTGGCGACCGCCAGCAGCCCCGTGAGGACTCCGGCGAACCCGAGCATGGCGATTCCCTTACGCATCCTTCGTATCCCCTCGTCGACGAATTCGTGCCAGTCGATAGCTTACGGTGTCGACGCCGTATGCGCTGGGTGAGATCCGGCGCGGCACGGCTCCGGAATCCTGGAAAGCGGCGTCACCAGGGGCGAGGGATCAGCGATTCGCGCGTTCGATGCCGCGCCGGACGAGGCCGCGGAGGCCCGGCAGGGTGATCGCCCGGATGGTCAGGTCGCTCATCCAGACGTGGAACCGGCTGGGCGGCGCGTACTGGAGCATGCCCCGGCGGGCGAGCGCCTGGCGTCTGGTGGCCTCGGGACGCAGCCCCGTCTCCCACTCGGTCAGCGCCGTCGCGACGTCGTCGTGCCGCCGCAGGGCGGCGCCGAGCTGGTCGGCTCCGGCGAGCGCGAGGGCGGCGCCGTGGCCGGCGAAGAGCGTGACGCACCAGGCCGCGTCTCCGAGCAGCACCACCCGGCCGGTGCTCCAGCGCGGCGCGACCACCTGGCTCACCGCGTCGAGGTAGGCCCCGCCCGGGTCCTTCTCGAGGTGGCGGATCGCGTCGGGCACGCCACCGCCCAGGTCCCCGAACGCCGCGCCGAGCGCGTTCACCGGCCCGCGTCCCAGCTCGGCCGCCGGGTCCGCGCACCGGTAGGTGAAGAACGCCGACGAGCGCCCGGGGCCCAGGTTGACGATCGCCGCCGTGCGTCCGGGGCCGATGAAGGTGGTCGCGGACGACTCCGGCACGCCCGCCACCGGGTGGGGCAGGGCGAAGGCGCCCACGACGTACGGGAGGTCGACCTCGAGGCCGGCGCCGAACACCGCCCGGCGGGTGGCGGAGCGCACCCCGTCGGCGGCGACCAGCAGGTCCGCGTGCTCCGTGGGCCGTCGCTCAGCGCCACCCGTACCCGGTCGGTGTCCTGCTCGACGGAGGCGACGGTGGTGCCGAAGCGGATCGCGGTGGGGTCGGCGAGCGCCTCGTACAGCGTGGACTCCAGGTCGCCCCGGAACACCGACAGGGTCCGCTCGCCGAGGGCCGCCTCGGCGACGGCGGACGGCACGGTGAACTTGGCCCGCCCGTCCGCGCGGACCAGCACGGTGGTGAACAGTCCGAGGTCGTGGGCGCGGAGCGCGGGGAGCAGGCCGAGGCGCTCGGCGGCGTCGTAGCCCGGCCCGATCAGGTTCACCAGGTAGCCGCTGCTGCGCCGGGCCGGGGCGCGTTCCACCACGACCGTGCGCCACCCGTCCCGTTGGAGCCGGAGGGCGGCGGCCAGACCGGCTATGCCCGCGCCGACGATCACTGCACGTTTCAACCCACACTCCCGCAACCGTGAATGAGCATTTGTTCATACTAGTTTGAGCGATCGCTCATTCTTTGGCAACGCCGTCAGTGTCGGCCTCTAGACTTCTGGCATGCCACGCGGAGTCGCCATCCCGGAGCCCAGGCAGCAGCTCTTCGCCGCCCTCGAGCGCGTCCTCGCCGGGGAGGGGCCGACCCGGCTGACGGGCCGGGCCGTGACCCGCGAGGCCGGCGTCGCGACCGGGCTGCTCTACGCGCACTTCGCGAACTTCGACGACTTCCTGGCCGGCTACGCGGTCGACCGGACCTTCCAGCTCGCCGGCGAGGTGGCCGGCCTGCCGGGCCGGGCGGGCTCGGGCACGGTCGCCGGAAACCTGAGCGAGGCGCTGCTGGCGACGCCGCCGCGTACGCTGCTGGCGCTGACCCGGCTGACGGCCTCCTGGCCGGACCTGGCGGCGAACGTCCAGGCGGTGCTGGGGGACGGGGCCGCCGGACTACAGGTGATCGAGCGCGCGATAGCCGGCTATCTGGACGCCGAGCGGGAACTCGGCCGGGTGCCCGCCGGGGCCGACGCCCAGGGCCTGGCCCTGGCGGCGGTCGGGGCGCTGCACCACGTCGTACTCTCCGGCGAGGCCGGCCCGGTGGCGGAGGCCCGCATCCGCCGCGCGGTGGCGGCGGTGACCGCCGGCTTTCCGGCCGTCGCGACGTCCTGACGGCGGTTCGCCCTCGTCCGGGGCGCGGCGTGGCGGACCTGCCGCCGCTCCCTCGGACGGGACGCGGGCCCGGCCCGGGCGAGAGCCGGAGCGGGCGGAGCGGAGGGCTCGACGACGGCGTGGCCTGTCAGGCTGCACGGCATGGACGTACGCCTTCAGCCCTGGTCGGAATCCGCGCTCGACCTGCTGCGCCGGATCAACACCCCGCGGATGCGTCGACACGTCGGCGGTCCCGAGACGGAGGAGCAGATGCTCGCCCGGCACCGCCGGTACCTCGCCATGCCGGCGACGGGGCGTGGCCGCATGTTCGCCGTGCTGCTCGGCGACGAGCTGGTCGGCAGCATCGCCTACCATCGGCGCGACTGGCGGGGCGAGCAGGTCTACGAGACCGGCTGGAACGTCCTACCGCCCTTCCAGGGCCACGGCATCGCCACCGCGGCCGGCGCCGCCCTGATCGCCGTCGTCCGCGAGGCCGCCCGTCAGCCCGGCACCCCTCGCTTCCTGCACGCGTTCCCCGCCGTCGAGAACGCCCCCTCGAACGCGCTGTGTCGTCGCCTCGGCTTCACCCTGCTCGGCGCCTGCGACTTCGAGTACCCGCCGGGCAGCGGCTCGGTGATGCGCAGCAACGACTGGCGCGTCGACCTCGCCGATCCCGGCCCGCCGGGCCCGGCGCGGCACGCGCACCCCGGCGCCCCGGGAGGCGCGCGCTGAGCGCGCGGCCTCCCTGACCGCCAGGGACCGCCCCGGTCGGAGCGGCCGGCGACGGGTGGGGGCCGCCGCTCCCGGGCCGACGGGCCGCCGAGGCGCGTGTCGCGCCCCGGCGGCCCGTGGCCGGGCGGTCGTCGTCAGCCGTTGTCGATCAGGCTGGCGATCTCGTTGTAGATCAGGTGGGCCTTCGCGCCCTGGTTCGACGGGCAGCCGCCGAGGTGGTGCAGGGCGATGACCCGGTGGCTGCCGTTCAGCACCGGCGAGCCCGAGTTGCCACCGGAGGTGTCGCAGCTGTAGCTGATGTTCCAGGTGTTGTAGTTCGCGTTCCGCACGGTGCAGGTCGCGCCGTTCTGGGCGTCCTCGTAGATCGACAGGCGCTTCGGGCTGCCGTCGCCGTGGCCGGGGACGTACATCCGGGTGCCGGTGGTGGTGGCGGTCGTCGCCAGGTACAGCGTGCCGAATCCCTGGATGCTGGCGAAGTTGTTCACCGAGAACAGGGCGTAGTCCAGTTCGCCGGAGCCACCGCTGCTCACCCTGTAGAGGGTGGCGCCGCTGACCTTGGTGCCGGCGCCGGGGTTGCCGCCGCCGCAGGTGGCGCACTGGTAGTTGAACTGCATCTCGCTGCCGCTGACGGCGGCCTGCGTCGAGAAGCAGTGCTTGTTGGTCAGCATCCGGTTGGTGTTGCCGACCCGCCAGGTGGTGCAGAGCCCGCCGCCGCTGATCAGCAGCCGGGCGACGGCCCGGCCGCGGGCGTACTCGTTGGGGTGGCTGTTCTGGTAGCAGACCACGTCGCGGCGGGCGTCGGTGCTGCAGACGGACTGCGTGGAGAAGTTGTGCTGCGCGATCTCCGCGCGGTCGTAGCCCCGCCAGAACCGGTCGATGGTCGCGGCGCTGCCGCGCGAGGGGCGGTTGCTGTGCACCGTCACCACGGCGGTGTCACCCTCCACGGACATCGCCCAGAAGCCCGGCCGCCCGTCGGTGGTGTAGTCGGAGCCGCTGGCCCGGTTCAGGTGGCGGTCGTAGCGGTAGCTCTCCCGGCCGTCCGGGCTCGACACGGTGACGTAGTCGCCGTCGGCCAGTCGCAGCGCGCTGAAGTGCACCTTGACGTACGTCGCGCCGGGGTGACGGATGACCTGTGTCCGGCCGTCGCCGGCGTAGGAGAGCGAGCCGTCGACGGTGCGGAGCTCACCGACGGTGGTGACGCCCTCCGCCGAGAACTGCTCCGATTCGGGTGCCCGCTCGGACTGTGGCGCGAGCGGCCGGATCGAGGGCGCCTCGGCGGCGGCGGACGCCGGCAGCAGGCTCAGCCCGAGTGCGCAGGCGCTGAGTGCGACCGCCGCCGTCCGTAGGCGGCGTAGGGCAAGTTTCATTGTCGCTCCTCCCAGGAACCAGCACCCGGCGTGCTTGCAGCCTTCTTACACGAGACGGGACGAGACATGCAAGCACGTCGATGTATTGTCGATCGGTGGCCCGGCCGGTGGGGCCGGCCGTCGTCAGGGGGCGGCTAGGATGACAGCCCTGTCCATGTCGTCGGCGCCAGCGGGGATGGCCCTCATGTCGGAGATCGCGGGCGGGCCCTGGGAGCCCACGACGGCCGGCGTCCTGCGGCTTCCCTCCGGGCGGCTGATCCGGGGGCGTGGCCTCCGCCACCCGCTGCCGTCGGGGCAGCGACCGACCTTCGGGCTCTACCTGCTCGGCAAGCCGCCGCCGGCGGTCGACTGGGAGGCGCGCTGGCTGCGGTGGCCCGACTTCCGCCTGCCCGGCGACCGGGCCGACGCGATCGCCGCGCTGCGCGAGGTGTGGGAGCGCGCCGCGACGGAACGGGTGGAGGTGTGCTGCGGCGGCGGCCGGGGGCGCACCGGCACCGCGCTGGCCTGCGTCGCCGTCCTCGACGGGGTGCCCGCGCACGAGGCGGTGGCCTACGTACGCCGGCACTACGACCCGCACGCCGTCGAGACCCCCTGGCAGAAGCGCTACGTCAGGCTGATCCGCTTCCCGTCCGGGCGGATCTGACCGCCGACCCCGGCCCCGCCGCGCGTCCACCGCGTCCGTCGACCATCGACGCCCGGCCACCGGCCGCGGCCCCGGTCGACCGGCGCCGGAGGCCCGGGTGGCCGGTCCCGCCCGACGACTCGGGGGCCGCTCCAGCCACCCACGGGCGGTTCGACCCGGCACGGTTGCGTCGCCGTCCTGTCTCGACGGTGGGCGCGCTGTCGTCAGTCGACGGTGACGACTGACGACAGCGCCGGGGCGGCCCGCGGTGGCGCAGCATGGGAGGCATCACGATCCCGAGCCGCAGGGGACGAGGCATGACGACCGGACCGCTCACCTCCAACGGATGGGACGACCCACCGTCGCAGTCGGCGCTGGCCCGCCTGGTCGGTGACGGCGTACCGGCCGGCGACCGGGCGCTCGCCCTCGCCGGCCTGGCGCGCGATCTGGTGGGCACGGCGGTCGGTGGCGATCGCGGCCGGTGGATGTTCGAGCTGCTGCGGTCCTCGGCGCCGCAGCTCGTCCGGGACCAGCACGCCCTGTACCGGCGCTTCGAGGTCCTCGGGGAACCGCTGGCCGACCGGGTGGAGGAGACGGCCGAGAACGCCGCCCAGGTGCTCTGGGCCTCGGCCGCGGTCGGGCACCTCGCGCCGCTGCCGGGCGTGGCGTTGGCGAAGGCGTTGGGGCACGTCGCGATCGAGCTGCGGATGGTGGGTGAGCTGCACGCCGTGTACGGCTGTCGCCCCGTCGCGACGCCCCCGCAGTGGTGGTACGGCCTTCTCGCGGCCTGGGCGACCCGCGGCCCGCTGCTGCCGGGGGAGCCCGTCCCCGTCGATCCCGCCGTCGTGATCCAGCGCTTCCGGGCCGCAGTCACCGAGCTGAGCAGCCAGCGGGGCCGCCTGGGCCTGCTGCTCGACCGGGGTCGGGACGGCCGCATCGCCGTGGGCCTGCTGTCGCGGAACCTGCGGCGGCAACTGCGCTTCGTCCCCCGGCTCCAGGCGCCGACCGGCGTGCCGCTGCCGCCGGAGCCGGCCGCCGGGGCGGACGGGTGGGACCTGTGGTGAGGCGGCGGTCGCGACGATGAGGAATCTCGAACGGCACTTCGCCGAGGCCGTCGCCCACCACGGGCGGGCACAGGCCTACGCGCGGGCCGCCCTGGAGGCCCTGCGTCACACCGGCCCGGGCAGCGGCCGTCGGGCGGATCACGCCGGCGGTCCGGCCGCCCCGATCGTCCCGCCGGTCGCACCGTCCGACGACCCCGGATCGTTCGTACGGATCGGCACCGTGGCGACCCCGCTCGGCGAGCCGGCCCCGCTCTGGGTGCCGCTGCTCGGTCGGGGACACCTGGTGCTGCAGAGCGACTCCCGCTCACCGGTGACCGAGGCGGTGGTCGCCGGCGTGCTGCGGCAGGTCGTCGCCGCCGCCGCGACCCGGCCGGACCTGCGGATCCTCCCGGTGGACCTGGCCGGCGGAGGCCGGCTCTTCGCGCCGTTCCACCCGCTGTGGCCGGTCCGGGTCATGTCTCCTCCGGTGACCGTCCGCGACCGGCTCACGCAGACGTTGCAGGAAGCGCACCGCCACCTCGCGGCCGTCCGGGCCGCCGGGCCGGGCCGCCGACCGCCGTTGCTGGTCCTGCCGCTCCTGCTCGACCACGGCGCGGTGCCGCAACTCCTCGCCGAGTTGCAGGCGTTGGCGCACGCGGGACCCGAGGGCGGACTGCACCTCGTCATCGCGGGTCACCCGCCGCCGCGCGGCTTCGACCGCCGCCCTCCGGAGCCACTCGCGCTCGCCACGCACCTGCTCGTCAACGGTGCGCGGGTCCGGCTGTACGCCCCGGACTTCGGGCTCACCGGGGCCGCCGGGGGACGCCTGACGTTGCCCGTGGCGGTCGATCCGGCCCCGGCTGTCGAAGCGATCACCGTGGCGTGCCGGACCGCCGCCGAGGGATTCGTCGCGGCGACCGGCGTCACCGTGGCGGACCTGCTCCCCGAGTCGTACTGGACCGAGTCGTCCGCACCGGGGCTGCGGGTGCCGGTCGGCCGCGCGGGGGCGGAGCTGCGCACCCTCGCCTTCGACGACCACACCCCGCACTGGCTCGTCGGTGGCCGGACGGGCCAGGGCAAGACGGTCTTCCTGCTCAACCTGCTGTACGCGCTGGCGACCCGGTTCGATCGGGAGCAGCTGCAGATGTACCTGCTCGACCTCAAGAAGGGCGTCTCGTTCAACACCCTGCGGCCGACCGCCAAGGATCCCAGCTTCCTGCCGCAGGCCGCCCTCGTCGGCGTGGAGTCGGACCGGGAGTTCGCCGCCGCCGTGCTCCGGCACCTGGACGAGGAGATGGATCGCCGTTCGGCGCTGTTCAAGCAGCACGAGGCAGCCACGTACGCCGACCTGCGCGCCGGCGGCACGCCACTGCCCCGGATCCTGCTGCTCGTCGACGAGTTCCAGGTGCTCTTCGAGGCCGACGACGCGGTGGCCCGGCAGGCCGCGGACACCCTCGACCGGCTCGCCCGGCAGGCCCGGTCGTACGGACTGCACGTGGTGCTCGCCAGCCAGAGCACCGACGGGATCCTCGCGCTCGTCGAGCGGCAACGGTCGCTGCTGGGGCAGTTCGGCATGCGGATCGCGTTGCCCGGCGCACACCGGATCCTCGAGGACGACGACAGCGCCAGGTCCATCGAGCGCGGCGTGGTCATCGTCAACTCCCACGGCGGCGCCGCCGGTCAGGACGAGCGCCTGCGCTTCCCGAACGCCGACGCGGCCAAGGAACTGCTGGCCCGGGTGCGGCACGAGCTCTGGCGGCGGGCGGGCGGCGTCGTACCGCCCGTCGTGTTCAACGGCTCCGACCGGCAGGCGCTGCCGACGGCGACGGAGCTCGGACCGCACGGCGACGTGCCGATGGCCTGGGTCGGGCGGGTGGTGGACGCCCGGCTGCCGCTGGCCGGGTTCCCGCTGCGGGCCACCGCCGGCCGGCACCTCGCGGTGCTGGGCAACGGCCCGGACGGCGGGGCGATCGTGGCCGCCGCCTTCGCCGGGCTCGCCCTGCAACACGCCCCCGGCACGGCCGCCTTCCACGTCGCGGCGTTCGTCGAGACGCCGGCCCTCGCCGAAGCCGTCGCCCTGGCCAGGGACGCCGGGCACGACGTACGGCAACTCGATCCGGCGGGGCTGCGGTCCGCGCTGGCCGACAGCGCGCAGCGCGACTCCGGGCAGCGCACATACTTCGTGCTGAGCGGGTTGGACGCCCTCGGCCCGGCGCTGGCGGACCCGGGCGAGACCGGCCGGACCACGGCCGAAGAGCTGCGCCGGGTGATCCGGGAGGGCCCGTTCCGGGGCACCCACGTGCTGGGCTGGTGGTCCGGCCTCGACCGGCTCGCCGAGGACGTCCAGGGCGAGATGGGCTGGGGGACGGCTCTGCACGAGCTGGTGGGCGGTTTCGTGATCACGAACATCGCGGGTGACCGCCTCGGCCGGATCTTCGGCGGGCTCCCACCGCCCTGGACACCGCGGGAGAACCGGGCGCTGCTGGTCGACACGGCGGGCCACCCGCCACGGAGCATCGTGCCGTTCACGGCCGTGCGGCCGGCCGCCGCGGCGCCGGTCGCGCCCGCCGGCACCGGGGCGGGGAGGACCGCGTGAGCCCGACCGAGCCCAACTGGGATGCGTACGCGCAGCGGCTGCGCGAGCTGGAGACGGCCGCCGTCGAGGACGCCGGAGAGCGTGCCGGCGACGACGCCCGGCGCGCGATCGGCCTGCGCGAGCAGAACAACCTGCTGCACCGGCTGGAGGGGCAGCGACACGACCTCGACCGGGTCGGCCGCGAGCTGCGGCTGACGCCCTCCTGGCCGGAGCCCCCGCCGGTGGAGGTCGCCGACTGGGCCGAGGCACTGGTGGCGGCGGAGCAGGCCGGGCGTCTCGCGGACGAGGCGCTGCAACGCGCCGACGACGCCGGCGGGGTGGCCCGCCTCGACGGCTGGCCGCTCTGGCTGCGCAACGGGCTGGTCTACACGGTCGTCTCCGTCGCGCTGCTGGGCGTCTTCGCGGTGTTCACCATCGGGGCCACCGCCGCCACGGACTTCCGGTGGAGCCCGCTGACCCTTGTCTCCGTGCCCTGCTGCGGGCTGCCGCTCCTCGCCACCGGCCTCGGCTGGCTGCTGTGCGGCGGGCTCTTCGTGCCCCGCCGGGGCGGCCCGGTGGAGCGGACACCGGTGCTGGGTCTGGTCGTCAGTCTTCTCGTGCCGTGGCTGCTGTGTGGCGGCTACGCGGCGGCGTTCGGGTGAACGCCGCCGCGGGCCGGTCGCCTCTGCGCGCCGGCCGACCCGTACCTGTCGAGAGGAGATCGTCATGAGCATCCGGGACGTGAAGATCGCGGTGCAGAACAGCGCCCAGTCCGCCGAGTCGGCGGGAGCCATGCTCGCCGCCGCCAACGCCCAGGTGACCACCGCCGTCGCCGCGCTGGGCCTGGCGATGGACGGCACCGACCGGCCCGAGCCGGCCGAGATCAAGGGCCGCCTGCTGCGGGTGAACCAGCAGTTGCAGGACGCGAACACCGCACTGGCGAACGCGGTACAGGGGGCAAAGAACTTCGCCTCGTCGCTGTGAGGCGGCGCGGCCCGCACGGTCCGTGGGACGGCCACGACGGCCCCCGCCGGCCGATGCGGCAAGGACCGCGCCCCGTCCGGGGGGCTGACCCGCCACCGCGCGTCGGGCATCCGGCGGCGCCGCCGGGGCTCGGGACGGCCGGCATCTGGGGGACCGTCGTCCGGCCCGGGCACCCGCGGCGGCCCGCGCCGGGCCGGCGCGCGCGGGAAGGGACCGGGAGCAGCGGCCTGTTCGCGACGGTGGTGCCGGCGGGCGGACGCCCGGCACGTCCCGCCGCCGCCCGCCAGCCGGCGGTGGGGCGGCAGGGCCGGTGGCGTCCCCGCGGGAAGCCGTCGACGCCGCAGCTGGTGGGCACGCTCGCCCTGGCCCTCGCGGCAAGCGTGGTCATGGGATCGCCGGTGCTGCTGGCCGTGGCGGTCGCGGCGGTCGGCCGGCGCGCCGTCGAGCGGCGCGTCGCCGCCGGTGTCCCACGAGCAGCCGGCGGCGCCGGTCGCCGGCGGCACGCCCACCGTCGTTCTTCGGCCGCGCCGGCGCGCCGCGGCGGTCGGCGCCGCGACCCGGACCGGGGGCAGCCGTCGCGCGCCCCCGCCACCGCGCGGACCGCACCGGCGATGGTGGCGGTCTCCGTCGGCGAGGTGCGTGCCGCACTGCTACGCGCCGCGGACGGCCTCGACCGGGCCGCCGGTGAGATGACCGAGGCGGTCAAGCGGGTGCAGGACGCCCGACTGGATCTCGCCCGGGCCGGCGACGGCACGAGCCGCGCGGAGCCGCCCCGGATCTCGGCCCTGCTCCTGGGCGCGGCGGTCGTCGTGCGGGACGCCGCCGGGCAGACGCGGGCCGCCGCCCGCTCCGTCCGGCAGGTCGGCACCCGGCTGTGAACGCCCCGCCGGTGTGCGCTCAGGGCAACTCCGCCAGGGCTCTGACATACCGCGCGACCGTCGCCTCGAGTTCCGCGGCGAGCCGTCCGCGGCGCCAGGCGTGCAGCCGGTGAGCGAGCCACGTGGTGGCCAGCGTCGAGCCGGCCACCACGGTCACGGTGGTGACCGCGGCGAGTAGGTTGCCGACGGTGAGCCGCCCGTCCAGCGCGGCCGGAGTCAGCACCGCCAGCATCGCGCCCACCGTGCCGGCCGACCACAGGAGATGGCCGGCCGCGGCGAGCGGATGCTCGGACGCGGCCCAGGTCAGCGGCGGCCGCCCGGCGGCGACGCGTACCAGCCGGGCCGCCTCGCCGAGCTGGTCGAGGTGCCAGAGCGCCCGCGCCCGGGTGCCGCGGCTCAGCGGCCGCCCCTGCCGCCGCCAGGCCTCCAGCCTCTCGGCGAACGTGACCGTCGCCCTGCGCAGCACGGCCGGGCGCAGTGACAGGGTCACCGGCCAGGACGTCTCGCGTTCGTGCTCGCGCAGCGCGGCGAAGCCGAACGCACCGACCAGCAGCGCGACGGCCACCATGACGACCGGCGTGGCGTACGTCCAGCCGGGAACGGAGCTGACCACGAACCCGCCGAGCATCAGGAAGGCCAGCAGCGCCGGCAGGGCGACGAAGGCGTTGTAGACCAGGGGCGGGGCCCGGTGCAGCAGCCGTTCGGAGGCAGCCACCCGGTGCCGGCCCGCCATTCCCGCGGCGAGCACCAGCGGCGGCGCACACATCAGCAGCATCGACCAGAGCGCAGCGGTGAGCAGGCGGTCGCGCAGGGCCGTACCGCCCGTCGCGGCGGCCGCCGCCGGCGCGACGAGCAGTGTGCCCGCGGCGGCGAGCGCGGCCAGCCGCTGCCGGCGGGGCCGCGGCGGGGGCGGCCGCACCGGGGCCGGCGGGGTCCACTCGTCGTCGACGTGTCGCTCTAGCTTGGCGATGAGCGCGTCGACGTCGTCCCGCCAGTGACCGGAGCGGATGAACCAGCGCTGCTGGTCGGCGAGGCCGCGGATGCCCGCCGGGAGTTCGTCGTGACGTACGAACGTCGAGCCGTCGAGGATGACGGGGATCACCACCAGCTTCCGGCGCAGCGCCTCGCCGATCTCCCACTGGACCCAGTCCTTCGGCACCCGCGCCCGCGGGTCGAGCTCGCGCCGGGCCTCCGCGTCGGCCACCCGACGCCGCAGCGCGGGCAGCCAGTTGCGGTCCATCATGACCAGCAGGACCTTCGCGTCGGCCAGCCCGGCGCGCAACTGGTTGCCGTACGTCTCGCCGGCCACGATGGAGGCCTTGTCGAGGAAGACGCGGTGCGGCCCGAAGTGGTCGGCCAGCCGGGTGTGCACGCTCTCCACGAGCGACTTGTGCTCACCGCTGCGGTAGTTGACGAAGATCTCGCTCATACCGGCCGGGTCCCGCTCCGCACCTGGTTGATGCTCTCCAACAACCGGGGGTACAGCGCCCGCACGGGCGGGTGCCGCAGCCGGCGGATCAGCTCCCGGCGGAGCCTGACGAGATCGACGGCCACCGTCGCGGAGCGGACGGTGTCCGCCTCGTCGAGCAGCGGCACGATCAGGTCGCAGGCGTGGTCGAGTTCGCCGGCGGCCAGGTGCGCCATCGCCCTTCGGGTGCCGTAGCGGACCTGGGACCGGCGCGCGGTGGGCGCGATCCTGGCCACCTCCCGGTCCAGGATCTCCGCCGCCGCCGCCGGCCGGCCCAGGTCGTAGAGGGCCCATGCCGTCGTCGTCGCGACGACGTCCGGCACGTGCTGGGCACCCAGCGGGGGAAGCTCCGCGGAGGCGTCGCCCGGGTCGGCGGCGAGCAGCTCGCGGGCTTCGTCGAGCAGCGGCAGACAGGCCCGCTCGTCCCCGGCGAGCGCGTGCCCCTGGGCCAGGCGCAGCGCCGCCAGGCCGCGGACCCGCGGCGCGACGCCGGTTGCCGCGTAGGCCCGTCCGGCCAGCGCGATCGTGCCGAGCGCGTCGTCGTCGTAGAGCGCGAGCAGGGCCTTGCGGACGTGGGTGTACGACACCAGGGCCGGGTCTCCGCCGGCGCGCGCCAGCCGGGCGGCGGTCTCGGTCCACCGCAGCGCCAGGTCCGGGGCGCCCGCCTCCTGCGCCATCCAGCCGGCGTACTCGGCGAAGCGCGCCGCGAGCCGTTGCGCCCGCGGCCGGTCGGCGCCGCCGGCGACGTCGGCCAACGAGCGCATCGTGCTCGCGTGGTCGACCACCATGCCGAGCACCACCGAGGCGCCGAGCGCCTGCCCCAACACCCGTACGTTGTCGAACACCGCGCGCATCGCCGCCAACACCGGCTCGTCGATCGGCCCCGCCGGGTGCGGCACCTGGGCGGGCAGGGCCGGCGCGGCCTCTCCGACGGCCCCGGCGGTGCCCGGGACGGGGGGCCGGGCGGGCGCCCTCGTCACGAGCCGGACGAGTGCCCCGTCGGCCTGCAGTTCGGCGTCGCACAGGCGGGCCAGCTCCAGGTTCGGACGACGGGTGCCGTTCTCCACGTTGCCCAGGTGCCCGCGGCTGTAGTTGACCCGCTCGGCCAGCCGCGCGAGCGAGAGGCCGCGTTGCAGACGGAGGCGGGACAGCGTCCTGCCGAACGACTCCCGTTCGGGCACGGGTCCCTCCGAGGCGTGGTGACCGATGCGGTCACCGAGAGTATCGCCTCCGCTCAGCGTCCAAAAGGGTCTGTCGGCTATCCGCCGCGGCCCTGCCGCCGGCCGTCAGGCCCCGTCGCCCGCGCCCAGCACCAGTCGGTCGGTGGTCCGCTGCTCGACGTACGGCAGGTCGGCCTCCCAGCCGAGGCCGGGGGCGGTGGGCACCTCGACCAGCCCCTCGGCGCTCGCGATCGGGCGGGTGGTCACGTCGCGGGCGTAGTACCTGTCGGAGCCGGAGACGTCCGAGGGCAGGGTGAAGCCGGCGAGCGCGCTCAGCGCGACGTTCGCGGCCCGCCCGATCCCGAACTCGTGCATGCCGCCGCACCAGACCGGGACGCCGTGCTCGTACGCGAGGTCGTGGGCACGGACGGCGTGGGTCAGCCCGCCCATCCGCGAGACCTTGATGTTCAGGATCCGTCCCGCGCCGAGGCGCAGCGCGGTGACCAGGTCGTCCACCTCCTCGACGGACTCGTCGAGACAGACGGGGGTGGCGATCCGCTCCTGCAGGGCGGCGTGCGCGACCAGCGCCCGGGGCGCGAACGGCTGCTCGATCATGAGCAGGCCCAGCTCGTCGAGCTGCTCCAGCACCGCGCGGTGCGCCGGGATGTCCTCGTAGGCGCCGTTGGCGTCGACGTGCAGCGGCACGTCGGGGTGCGCCGCGCGGACGGCGCGTACCGGCTCGACGTCCCAGCCGGGCGCGATCTTCAGCTTCACCCGGCGGTAGCCCTCCTCGACGCGCAGCCCCACCTGCGCGAGGAGGTCGTCCACGGTGGGCTCGATCCCCAGCGACACGCCCGCTTCGACGTGGTCGCGCCGGCCCCCCAGCGCGTACGCGAGGGGAACGCCGGCCGCGGCCGACCAGAGCGCCCAGGCGGCGATGTCGAACCCGGCGCGGGCGAAGGCGTTGCCCCGCACCTTGCCCAGCGCCGCGGCCAGCTCCGCCGGGTGCTTCCAGTCCGTCCGCAGGGCCAGCGGCGCGAGGTGGTCGCGGGCGACGGCCCAGCAGCTCTCGACGGTCTCGGCCGAGTAGAACGGCCCGCTCGGCGACGCGATCTCGCCCCAGCCGACGGCGCCGTCGGTGTCGGTGAGCACGACCAGGATGTGCTCCAGCTCGGCCTTGGCGTGGGAACTCGTCCGGAAGCGGCGTACCAGGGGCAGCCGGACGCGACGCAGCTCGACCGTCCCGATCCGCCGCACGCCGCCGGCTGCCGGCGCCGGGAGCCACCCCGGCGAGGGCGCCCGGCCGTGGTCGGCCCCTTCGCCCCGCTGCGCGACGCTCACGGCTCCTCCGCGTACAGGTCGAGCTCGGCGGCGAGGGCGTCGCGCTCGCGCAGCCGACGCCCGGCCCTCTTCGAGCTGGCGATGGTGAGGGTGGCGAGCAGGTGCAGCGCGAGCACCACCGGGGTGGGGGAGTTGGCGTAGGAGGCGCTGTCGGTGCCGGTGACGATGCGGGCGGTCGCGAGCCCGGCCAGCGGCGCGTCC
Source organism: Micromonospora sp. CPCC 205561 (assembly GCF_036906775.1). Classification (NCBI taxonomy): domain Bacteria; kingdom Bacillati; phylum Actinomycetota; class Actinomycetes; order Micromonosporales; family Micromonosporaceae; genus Micromonospora; species Micromonospora sp. CPCC 205561. Next base: position 47,610 of record NZ_JBAKHV010000014.1, read on the forward strand.
TCGGCGTCGGTGACCAGGACCAGTTGACCGCCGTGCCGGACGTAGGCGGCGGCGATCTCGACGGTCTCCCGGCGGTAGCGCGCCAGCGAGACGGCGACGAGCAGGTCGCCCTGGCGGATGTCGCCGAGCACGTCGAGCGGTCGCAGTGCCGCGCCGTCGACGAGGTGGACGCCGGAGAGCCCGGCGCTGAGGTCGGCGGCGAGCAGGGCGGCGAAGCCGAGCGACTTGCCGTAGCCGAGCAGGTACCGTCGCCGGGCGGAGACGATGAGCGCCGCGGCCCGCTCGATCGCGTCCTGCTCGGCGGCCCGCGCCAGGGCCCTGTCGAACTCGGTGCGCTGCCGCTCCAGGACGCGGTGCTTGAGCACCTGGGCCGACCTGCGCTGCACGTGGCGATCGAAGCGTTCCGAAGGTGTCGATTTCTTCGTGCTCATGCGTCGTCCCGCTCGAACAGGTAGTCGACGCGGCCGCCGGCCGGACGCGTCACGCCGACGAGCCGCCCGCCAGCGGCGAACCGGTCGGAGAGCTCCTGGCGCAGCCGGGCCCGGTCGGCGGGTTCCCGCGCGGCGGTGCCCTCGTCGGCGGGCGCGCCGACCGCCACCAGCCCGGTTCCGGGCACCCCGTCGGGGCGGCCGGGACCGGTGAGGTCCCACCTGACCAGGATCCGGTCGCTGTCGCCGTCGTCGTAGAAGTCGGGCAGGAAGCCGATTCCGGTGGCGCCCAGCACGCGCAGGTTGAAGTGGGCGTTGCGCAGCCCGTACGGGCTGAAGGTCCAGCGCATCGTGCCCGCGCCGGTGCGACGGGCGGCCTCGGCCTGGGCGTGCTTGAGCAGCCGGCCGACGCCGCGCCCCTGCGACCGGGCGTCGACGACGGCCGCCTGCGAGTAGTGGTAGAGATCGCCGTCCTGCACGGCGGTGAAGCCGTAGCAGAAGCCGACCAGGCAGCCCGCCTCGTCGAACGCGCCGAGCACCGTCCCGGAGTTCGCCGCCAGCGCCGCCAGCAGGCGGGGGCTCACGGCGTGTTCGGGGCCCGAGTAGCCGAAGACGGACCGGTAGAGCGCGGAGGCGGCGGTCCACTCGGCGAGGCCGGCGAGGTTCCGCGCGACGATCCCGCCGGCGTCGTCCGTCATCGAACCTCCGAAAGATAGCGACCGTATGTCGCTCATGCTGCCGCGAGAATCCTGCGTTGACAAGCTGTAGGGCCGATCATATGGTCCGCATATGTTGCCGCCGACGTCCGAGGCCGCGCTCGACACGCTGCGCCGCTACACGCTGCACGAGTCGCCCACCGGCGACCGGCGGGCGCTCGACGCGCTGGCCGACGTGCTCGACGCGGACGCCGCCCGCGCCGGCTTCGACACCGCGCGGGTGTCGCATCCCACGGGCGACCACCTGGTCTGGACCCTGGCGGCGCGCGACGTCCCGGGTGGGCCGGTCCTGTTCCTCACCCACTACGACACCGTCTGGCCGGTCGGCACGCTGTCCGGCATGCCGTGGTCGGTCGACGGGGACACCGTCCGCGGTCCCGGGGTGTACGACACCAAGGCCGGCATCGTCGCGCTGCTCGCTGCGGTGGCCCGGGTGCGGATGCGGGGCGCCCCGCATCCGGAGCTCCGGGTCGTCGTCGCCGCGGACGAGGAGATCGGCTCGCCCACCGCCACCGAGCTGGTCCGGGCCGAGGCCGTGCGCGCCCGTGCGGTGCTCGGCCTGGAGCCGCCGCATCCCGGCGGCGACCTCAAGACCGGCCGGCGCGGCAGCACCCGCGTCCGTGTGGAGGTCACCGGTGTCGAGGCACACGCCGCGCTCGACCCCGACGCCGGCACCAACGCCATCGACGAGCTCGTCGACCAGCTCGTCCGGCTCCGTGGCCTGGTCGCGGGCCGCCCGATCCTGCTCAACACCGGCACCATCGCGGGCGGGGGGCGGACCAACGTGGTCGCCGCGGCCGCCCACGCCGACCTCGGGCTGCGCTTCACCGATCCGCGGGACGAGGAGGCGGTGCTCGCCGCCCTGCGGTCCCCGCGCCCCGTCCGCGAGGGCGCCCGCGTCGGCGCCCGCCTGCTCTCGCACCGCCCCACCTGGCGTACGGGCGGATCCGACGTGGAGCTGCTCGACCGGGTCGTCCGGATCGCGGCCGGCCTGGGGCAGCGCCTCACCGGCCGGCCGGCCGACGGCGCCGCCGACACCAACACGACGGGAGCGCTGGACCGGCCCACCGTCGACGGGCTGGCCCCACCGGGTGGCGGCGCGCACGCCCGGCACGAGTGGGTCTCGGCCGCCGGCATCGCGGCCCGCACCGAGCTGCTGGCCGCCCTGATCACCGGGCTCCACCCGGCCGCCGCGTGACGCACCCGACCGGCGGGGCGGACCCCCGGCCGGTCGACGACGCCCCGCCGACCCGCCCGCTCGTCCCGGAACCGCTCTCAGTCCGTACGAAAGGCGCTCGCCCGGCGGGGATCGGCGCCGGCCGTGGTGAGGCGGTCGTCGCCGTGCTGGCCGTGCCAGTCGAGCACGAGCATGCAGGCGTCGTCGGCCAGGGTCGGCCCGGCGACGTCCAGGATGGCGTCGCCGAGTACCCGGACGACCTCCCTGGGGTGCAGGTCGGCGAGGCCGGGCAGCCGGGCGGGCAGGTCCAGCCGGGCGGCGCCGCGTTCGAGCATGCCGTCGGTGAGCAGGATGAGCCGGTCGTCCGGACGCAGCGGGACGTCCGTCGTGCGGAAGGTGCGGTGGCGCAGCACACCGAACGGCGGGTCGACCGGCAGCGCGAGGGGCCGGACGGTGCCGTCGCGCACCAGCAGCGGTGCGGGGTGGCCGGCGTTGACCATCGCCAGCACCCCCGTGCGCAGGTCGAGCCGGCCGAGAAGCCCGGTGGCGAAGGTGAACCCGCCGGGCGGGTTCTCGATCAGCGCCGAGTTCGCCGCCCCGGCCTGGTCGAGCAGCGTCTGGCCGAGGCGGCGGGTGTGGCGCAGGCTGCCGACGCAGAGCGTCGCGGTCAGGGCGCTGTGCACGCCGTGGCCCACGGCGTCGGTGATGCTCAGGTGCAGCAGGTTGCGCGCGAGGCTGTAGTCGAAGGTGTCCCCGCCGATGCTGGCCGCCGGCTCCAGCCACGCCGACAGGGTGAAGGAGTCGGCCTCGCAGGTGAACGCGGAGGGCAGGAGCCGACGCTGGATCTCGGCGGCGAGGGCGAACGGAGTGGTCCGCTGGCCCCATTCGAAGAGGTCGGTGTGGCGCCGGGCGGCGATCACCACGAACGCCAGGGCGTGCGCGGCCCGGGAGATCCCGGTCAGGGCGTCCTCGTCCGGCTCGTCCGGCAGGGAGACCTCCAGCAGCCCGATCGCCTCGCCCCGTTGCGTGACCGGCGCCATCACGACGTGTCCGTCGCCGTCGGAACGGACCTGCACGCGCTGGGAGCGTAGCGCCTGCTCCTGCGGCCCGCCATCGAACGGCAGCACGGTGGCCACGTCCTCGTCCTGCCGGCGCCGGTCGGGCCGGTCGCCGAAGGGGACGTCGTGGGCCAACCGGACGAGCGCCCGGCCACTCATGTCCGCGACGAGGAACGACACCCACAACGCCCCGAGGTCGACGCCGATGCCCCGGGTCACGGCCTCCACCGCGTCGACGGGGGCGGCGTCCTCGACGGCGCGCAGCATGTTGCCCAGGTTCACGCTGCTCCACCGTTTCTCGTCCACGCGCCAGAGCATAGGCCGAGAGCGCGTCGGGGCGTCCCGCGCGGCCCGGCCCGGAGCACCGCGCCGCTCAGCAACCGACGCGGACCGTCCCGGGCCGGTCCGCTCCTCGCGTACTCGCGCGGGACAGCAGGGCGTGCGGTGCGACCACGTCGACCGGGGCGGCGTCCGGCCGGGCGATGCGGGCGAGCAGGCGGGCCACGGCCTGGCGGGCGATGAAGCCGGTGTCGGCGGCGACCGTGCTGAGCGCCGGGCGCATCCAGTGGCCCTCTTCGCTGCCTCCCACGCCGATGACCGCGAGGTCCTCCGGGACCCGTAGGCCGGCGTCGAACGCGGCGCACATGGCGCCGATCGCCAGGGCGTCGGAGGCGCAGACGAAGGCGTCCGGGTGATCGGGCCGGGCCAGCACCGCGCGGGCGGCCCGGTAGCCGTCGGCGCGTCGGTGGGCGGCGGCCCGCTGGACGTGGCCGGGTAGCCGGGGGAGGCCCGCGGTGCGGACGGCCTCGGCGTAACCCCGCAGGACCGGCGGAGGCGGGGCCGCGTCGTCCGGTCCCGCGTCGATGGCGGCGATGCGCCGGCAGCCGGTGGCCAGGAGGTGCGCGGTGGCGTCCCGGCCGGCGCCCAGGTGGTCGATGCCGACCCGGTCGGCGGTGCCGTCGCCGGGGACCCGGCCGAGCCGCACGAGGGGGAGCGCGTCGACGCCCGGCCCGGCCGGGAGGTCGGTGAGCAGGAGGCAGCCGTCGACCGGCGGGGGGTGCCCGGCGGCACGGTCGGCGTCCACCGGGTCGATGACGAGGCGGTAGCCGCGCCGCGCCGCGGCGCCCGCGAGGGCCCGGGTGAGCCCGCCGAGGCCGGGCAGGTCGACCTCGGACACGACCAGGGCGAGCGCCCCGCTGCGCCCGGTCCGCAGGGTGCGCGCGAAGCGGTTCGGCCGGTAGCCCAGCGCGTCGACGGCGGCCTCGACGCGGCCGCGCACCTCGGCGCTGACGTGTGGACGCCCGTTGACCACGTTGGAGACGGTCTTCACCGACACCTGGGCCAACCGCGCCACGTCGCGGAGCGTGGTGGGCATCGCGCCTTCCCCGTCCTCGTCATGTCCCTGCTACACCAGCGAAACCGCTTCGATGGTGTAAGACTCGGTGACACCTGTCAAGCCGTTACGCTGGTGTGGACCGAGGGGGTGCGATGAGCGAGGAGCAGGTGATCCCGCCCGCCGCCCGTCTGCTGCGGGACTTCGTCAACACCTACGAGCCGCAGGTCGACGAGGAGTCGCTCACCGCGCCCGACCGGCTGCGCGACTGGTTCGCCGAGCGGGGGCTGCTGCCGCCCGACGCCCGGCTGCGGTCGGCCGACCTGGCCGCCGCCGTGACCGTCCGCGAGGGCCTGCGCGCGGTGCTGCTCGGCCACGCCGGCCATCCGGCCGAGCCCGCGGCGCTGCGCCGGCTCGACGGGGTCCTGGCCGGGGTGCCCGTGCGGATGGCCTTCACGGTCGACGGGCACCGCCTCGTCGCGGCCCGCGACCGCGCCCTCGACCACGCCCTGGCGGCGCTGCTGGACGCGGTCCGGCAGTGCGGTGAGGAGCAGAGCTGGGCCAGGTTGAAGGCGTGCGCCCGGGACACCTGCCGCTGGGCCTACTACGACGCCTCCCGCAACCAGGCGCGCCGCTGGTGCTCCATGGCCGGCTGCGGCAACTACGTCAAGATGCGCCGGGCGTACGCCGCGCGCGCCGGGCGGGAACGGAAGGCGGCCGGCGGGACGCCCGCCGAACCGAAAGGCGCGGCGGGCCGGTGACGGGTCGCCGCTGTCCCGCCGGCGGTTTCGCTTGACCTGAACCTTCGTCCAGGTTCTAGGTTCGCGGGTATGAGTATGGAAGTCACCGCCTGGATGTCCCTGCACCACGCCGTGAACCAGCGCGACGAGCGCCCGTTCTCGAAGGCCACCCTCAAGCGGATCGCCGGCTTCGCGCGCCCGCACCGCCGTCTGCTCGCGGGGTTCCTGGCGGGCAGCGTCGTGGTGGCCGTGCTGACCGTGGCCGCGCCGGTGCTGGCCGGGCGGGTGGTGGACGCGATGGTCTCCGGCGCCGACGTCTCCACGGTGGTGTGGCTGGCCTCGGCGATCGCCCTGATCGCGCTCGCCGAGGCCGGGCTGGGCCTGCTCACCCGCTACCAGTCCGCCCGGATCGGCGAGGGCCTGATCGTCGACCTGCGGACCGCCGTCTTCGATCACGTGCAGCGGATGCCGGTCGCGTTCTTCACCCGGACCCGCACCGGCGCGCTGGTCTCCCGGCTCAACAACGACGTCATCGGGGCGCAGCAGGCGTTCAGCGACACCCTCTCCGGCGTGGTCGGCAACGTGGTGACGCTGGTCCTCACGCTCGCGGTGATGCTGACCTTCTCCTGGCAGATCACCCTGCTGGCGCTGCTGCTGCTGCCCGTCTTCGTGCTGCCCGCGCGGCGGATGGGCCGCAAACTGGCCCGCCTCGAACGGGAGGCCGCCGAGATCAACGCCGCGATGAGCACCCGGATGACCGAGAAGTTCTCCGCGCCCGGCGCCACCCTGGTCAAGCTCTACGGGCGGCCGGCGGAGGAGTCCGCCGAGTTCGCCGCCCGCGCGTGGCGCGTCCGCGACATCGGCGTCCGCACGGCCATGTTGCAGATGGTCTTCATCACGGCCCTCACCGTGGTCGGATCGCTGGCGCTGGCCCTGGTGTACGGCCTGGGCGGCGTGTACGCGGTGCGCGGGCAGCTCGACGCGGGCGCCGTCGTCGCGCTCGCCCTGCTGCTGTCCCGCCTCTACGCGCCGTTGACCTCGCTCGCCAGCGCCCGGGTGGAGGTCATGAGCGCCCTGGTCAGCTTCGAGCGGGTCTTCGAGATCCTGGATCTGAAGCCGATGATCGAGGACAGCCCGACCGCGCGGGCGCTGCCCGACGGGCCGGTGGCGGTCGAGTTCGACGACGTCCGCTTCGGCTATCCCGCCGCGGAGAAGGTCTCCCTGGCCTCCCTGGAGGACGTGGCGAAGCTCGACAGCCGCGGCGGCGAGGAGGTGCTGCACGGCGTCTCGTTCCGCGCCGAGCCCGGGCAGATGGTCGCCCTGGTCGGCTCGTCGGGCGCGGGCAAGTCCACCATCGCCCAGCTCCTGCCGCGGCTCTACGACGTGGAGGAGGGGGCCGTGCGGCTCTCCGACAGCGACGTCCGCGACCTGACCGGCGACTCGATCCGGGACGCCGTGGGCGTGGTCACCCAGGACGGCCACCTGCTGCACGACACGATCCGCGCCAACCTGCTGTATGCCCGCCCGGACGCGACCGAGGACGACCTGTGGGACGTGCTGCGCCGGGCTCGGCTGGCCGACCTGGTGCAGGCACTGCCCGACGGCTTGGAGACGGTGGTCGGCGAGCGGGGGTACCGCCTCTCCGGCGGCGAACGCCAGCGGCTCACCATCGCCCGGCTGCTGCTCTCGCGGCCCCGGGTGGTGATCCTCGACGAGGCCACCGCGCACCTCGACTCGACGTCGGAGGCGGCGGTGCAGGCGGCGCTCGGGGAGGCGCTGACCGGCCGGACCAGCGTGGTCATCGCGCACCGGCTGTCCACCATCCGCTCGGCCGACCAGATCCTGGTGCTGGAGGACGGCCGGATCGTGGAACGCGGCCGGCACCCCGACCTGCTGGCCCGCGGTGGCCGGTACGCCGAGTTGTACCGCACCCAGTTCGATCAGCCGGTGCCGGCCTGACATCCCGGGTGCCGGGACGGGTTCGACCGGTGGGTCTGCCCGGTGGCTGCCCGCGCGGCGCGGCTCCGGCGCGGGGACACGGGCGAGGGGCCGTCTCGAAGACCGAGACGGCCCCTCGCCGCGCGGTGCGGCGGCGTCGTCTGGGAGGTGCCCCGTCGTCCGGGAGGTACGGACCGGCCGCGGTGCCCGCCCGGCCGACGCCCGGCGGGCCGTCCCGGGACCGTCAGCCGAAGAAGGACGTCAGGTGCTGGATGACGACCTGGGGCTGCTCCTCCACGAAGTAGTGCCCGGTGTTGGCGATCTGCACCAGCTGCACGTTGGTGGCCTGCGCGGAGAGCGTGGCGGCGAAGCTGGGATAGAAGACGTCGTGGGCGATGCCCAGGACCGGGAGGGTCACCGGCGCGTACGTCTCGTTGTCGGCGATGTCCTGGCCCAGCGCCTTGTACCAGCCGTTGCCGCCCCGGATGGCGTCCGGCGTGGAGTAGGCCAGGGCGTAAATCGACCGGTCGAGTTCGTTGACGGCGCCCTGGTTGACCAGGAGGTTGTCGAACATCCAGTCGATGAGGAACCGGGACCGGCCCGTGACGAGCTGCTCCGGCAGCTGCGCCACCTGGTTGAAGGCGAACCACCAGGGGTGGAACGGGGCACCGGGCACCGGCAGCATCCGGAACTCGTAGTAACCGCTGTTGGGGTGGGCGACGTCGAGCAACGCGATCTTCTTGACGACGCCGGGGTGGTTCGCCGCCAGGCTGTAGGCGACCATCGCCCCCATGTCGTGGCCGGCGACGTTCACCTGGGCGTAGCCCAGCTTGGCGGCCAGCGCCGCGATGTCGCCCGCCATGGTCTTCTTGTCGTATCCGGAGGCCGGCTTGCTGGAGCCGCCGGCGCCGCGCAGGTCCACGGCGATGACGCGGTACCGGGTGGCCAGCGCGGGCATCACCTTGTGGTATTCCCACCAGGTCTCCGGCCAGCCGTGCAGCAGGAACAGCGGCTCGCCGCGACCGCCGGCGACGTAGTGCAGCCGGACTCCGTTGACCTCCGCGTACCTGCTCGCGAATCCGCCCGGCAGGCTGGCCGCGAGGGCGGCGGCGGACGGGGCGGCCGGGGCGCCGTCAGTGGACGGAGCGGCCTGGGCCGCGGTGCCCGTCGCCGTCGCGGCGACCGCGCCGGCGCCGAGCGCGATCAGGTTCCTTCTGTTCATCGAAGACACACATGCTCCAGTCTTAGACAGTGACGTGGATCTTTGTTAATTCTGGTGCATGTTGCGTTCCATCACGATCCCGGCTGACCGATGGTTTGTCAGGAATGGCCGATGGGACGAAATTCCTGCGCTTGCGCCCGATGGTCGATGCGGTCGGCGCCGGGCTACTCCTCGCGTGCTGTCCTAAGTGATTTCGCCGCCCCGGCGGGGCGCCCCGATAATTGATCAAGCGCCGGGTGACCGCTCTTTCCGCCCGTACGGACGACCGTCGCCGGCGCCCGGGTTTTCGCCCCTCGGCTGGTCGTGCCGGCAATCGCGCGCGTGTCGGCTCCCGTCAATCCCGTGTCTGCCCGTCCGGCACGGAAAGGTGGCGGCCTCCGCCGGGTCGCGCGGAGGTGGGCGCATTCGGAAATGGCGGTTATCGGCCTAGCGTCGGACCGCCGGCAGGTCGGTGGCGTCGACGCCCGGCGCGCGGGCCGCCTCCGCGAGCGCGGTGTGCAGGACGTCGAGCAGCGGTCCGTCGGGGTGGTCGATCCAGTGCTGGACGGCGACGCGCAGGGTGGACAGGAGGGTGGCCGCCAGGACCCGGGAGCGCAGTGTCCGGTCCGGGCCGGTCAGCCGGTGGGCGAGCTCCTCGGCGAGTTCGCGTTCGATGGCGGTGTAGGCGGCGATCTGGTGCGCGGCGAGACCCGTGTGCCCGCGTAGCTGCCGGCGGTGCACCAGCCAGGAGGGCGGGGCGTTGCCGTACGCCTCGACGGCGAGCCGTTCGGCCGCCCCGCGCAGCGCGGACCAGGGCGGCGCGTCGGTCGGCTGCCGGCGGACCAACTCCAGCAGTCGGCGCAGCCGGACGGCGTCACCGTGGAAGATCGCCTCCTCCTTGCTGGAGAAGTAGTTGGAGAACGTCCGGCGGGAGACGTTGGCGGCGTCGGCGATGGCCTCCACCGTGACCCCGTCGAGCCCGTGTTCCGTGGCGAGGCGCAGGGCCGCCTCGTGCAGGGCGAGGCGCGTGGCCGCCTTCTTCCGCTCCCGCAGCCCGATGGTCTCCTCCATGGCCCACAGCCTACGGGCCGGTGACACAGTTCTCATCGGGCAAACTTGCTCTTTGGGCAAGATCGGAAGATGCTTGTGTGCGGCAACCATCTGAGACCAGGGGGACGGGATGGAGAACGCCGGTCGTGAGCTCGGTGCGAGGTTGTACGCGCTCGTCAGGAGCGTGCGACTGATCAGGCGGGGCCGGGCCGACGCCCGGCCGGCCGTGCCGATCGGCCTGGCCGGCCTGCTCATGCAGATCGAGCAGCTTCCGGCGGACTGTCACGCCCGCGAGTTGGCCGCGCGCAGCGGCCTCGACCCGTCGACCGTCAGCCGCGCCGTGTCCTCGCTCGTCGGCCACGGCCTGGTCGAGCGGCACGCCGACCCCGCCGACAAGCGGGCGAGCCTGCTGACCGTCACCCCGGCCGGGCGCGCGGCCCTGGCCGACACCCATGCCTGGTACGGGCGGATCCTCGACGCCGCCCTCGCCGACTGGACCACCGGGGAGGTGGCCGCCCTGGCCGCCGCGCTCGACCGGTTCACCCGCGACGTCGAGACCGCCCTCGCAGACCACCACGACAACCTGGAGGCCGCGCGATGAGCGCACCCACCACCACGGCCGGCGCCACGCCGATGACACACCGGCAGACGCTGGAGGCCCTCAGCGGCCTGCTGCTGGTGCTCTTCGTCGCGATGCTGAGCGGCACCGTCGTCTCGACGGCGCTGCCGCAGATCATCGGGGCGCTGAACGGGTCGCAGACCCAGTACACCTGGGTGGTCACCGCCACCCTGCTCACCGCGACCGCGACCACCCCGATCTGGGGCAAGCTCGCCGACCTGTTCAACAAGAAGCTGCTGGTGCAGATCGCCATCGTGGTCTTCCTGGTCGGCTCGGTCGTCGCCGGTTTCGCCCAGAGCGCCGGTCAGCTCATCGCCGCCCGCGCGTTCCAGGGCATCGGCGTCGGCGGCCTGCAGGCCCTCGTCCAGGTCGCCATCGCCGCGATGATCCCGCCCCGCGAGCGTGGTCGGTACAACGGCTACCTGGGCGGCGTCATGGCCGTGGCGACGGTCGGCGGCCCGCTGCTGGGCGGTCTCATCGTGGACACGTCCTGGCTCGGCTGGCGCTGGTGCTTCTTCGTCGGCGTCCCCGTCGCGGTGGTCGCGCTGATCCTGCTCCAGGCCACCCTGCGCCTGCCGACCGTCCGTCGGGAGAACGTGAAGATCGACTACCTGGGCGCGGCCCTGATCGCGGCCGGGGTCAGCGTGCTGCTCATCTGGATCTCCTTCGTCGACGACGCGTTCGCCTGGGCCTCCTGGCAGACCGCCGCCATGGTGGGCGCCTCGGTCGCGCTGCTCGCCCTGGCCGTCCGGGTCGAGTCCCGGGCAGAGGAGCCGGTCGTCCCGCTCGGCCTGGTCCGCCAGCGCACCACCGCCCTGGCCATCCTGGGCAGCCTGGCGGTCGGGATGGCGATGTTCGGCGGCGCGGTCTTCCTCGGCCAGTACTTCCAGATCGGCCGCGGCTACAGCCCCACGGAGGCCGGGCTGCTCACCATTCCGATGATGGCCGGCGTCCTCGGCTCGTCGATCATCGCCGGCCGGCTGATCACCAGGACCGGAAAGATCAAGCCGTACATCGTCTTCGGCGCCGTCGTGCTGGTGATCGGGTTCGCGATGCTCGGCACGATCGACCACCAGACCTCACTGGTGCTGGTGGGCGTGGCGATGTTCATCGTCGGCGTCGGAGTGGGCATGACCATGCAGAACCTGGTCCTCGCCGTGCAGAACACCGTCTCGCTCAGGGACATCGGCGCGGCCAGCTCCACCGTCGCGTTCTTCCGCTCGCTCGGCGGCACGATCGGCGTCTCGGTACTCGGCGCGGTGCTCGCCCGGCGGGTCACCGACCAGATCACCACGGACCTCACGGCCGCCGGCATCCCCGCCTCCGGCGGCGGATCCGGCAGCCTCAACATCGACGCCATGCCCGCCGTGGTGCGGCAGATCGTGCGTGCGGCGTACGGCGACGCCACCGGGCACATCTTCCTGATCTCCGCCGCGATCGCCGTGGTCGGCGTCATCGCCGCGGTCCTGCTGAAGCCGGTCGCCCTGCGCACCAGCCTGGACCTGCCCGACCCGGCCGGTTCGGCGGCCGTGGCGGCCGACGCCGTCGACGGTGCTCCCGCCCCCGACCAGGTCGGCGTCGACGCGGCGGAGCAGACGCCGGCCCGCCGCTGACACCCCGTCCACGGGACCGGGGCCGCCACCGTCGTCCGGCGGCCCCGGTCGTCCGGCGCCTCCGGCGGCGGCGCCACGCCGTCGACGACACCGGTGGCGAGAGTCGGCTCAGCCGGCGCCGCCGCCCGTGGTCACTCGTTGCAGGCGGGGAAGATGTTGTCCCACAGCTGCGGCTTCTGACTCTGGCGGCAGCCCGACAGGGGCGGCAGGACGAGGCCGCCCTCGACGGGCGAGATCCCGGCCGCGACGCGGTCGCCGGAGCCGCCGGCGGAAGAGCCGCCGAGTGCCGGCGCGCCGAACGCGAGGAGCAGCAGCGCGCCCGATACGAGGAGCCGCGTGCCGGGGCGACCGTCGACTACCGTCCGCATGTGACCTCCCTGGGTTGTCTGTCGGATGCGAGCGTGATCGAGCCGGGGGGCCTGGTCAATACCGTCCCCGTCACGAGCCGGTCACACCGCCCGAGCTGTGCTGAAAGCGGTCGATGGCTGTCGCGCGGTCGGTCGGGCGGCCTCCCGGCGGGCCGCGGGGGCGCGGTCACCGCGGCGCAGACGTCACGCGTGGTGACGTAGGGGAGGGCGCCGGCGTCGCCTGTCGGGAAGCAGCGACGCGACGATGGGTACGCCCGCGCAGCTGTGGTAGAAAGCCCGGGTGGCCGCCATGCGTTTCCAGCTCCTGGGGCCGCTCGAGGTGTGGGTCGACGGCCGGCCCGTGTCGCTCGGCACGGTGAAGCAACGACTGCTCTGCGCCACCCTGCTGCTGCACCCGAACGAGGTGCTGCCCACCGAACACCTCGCCGAGATGCTCTGGGACGAGCCCCGGCCGGCGTCCGCGGCGGCGAATCTCAGGACGTACGCCCACGGGCTGCGTCAGGCCCTGCGCGACCCGTCGGGCGGCGCGAGCCGGCTGCACACGGGCACCGGCGGCTACCTGCTGGAGGTGCACCCGGGCGAGCGCGACCTCGACGAGTTCGAGGAGGCCGCCCAGCAGGGCCGCGACGCGCGTGCCCGGGGCGAGCTGCGGCAGGCCGAGGCGAGCCTCGCCCACGCGCTCACCCTCTGGCGCGACTCGCCGCTGGCCGGACTGCCGCTGCCCCGCACGATCGCCGTGCGCCTGACCCGCCTGCACGAGCAGCGGCTGATGATCGAGGAGGAGCACGTCCAGGCCAGGCTCGACCTGGGTGCCTCCGCCGACCTGGTCGGGCGGCTGCGCGAGCACGTCGAGAACCACCCGCTGCGGCAGCGCGGCTGGGGTCAGCTGATGACCGCGCTCTACCGCACCGGTGACGTCGCCGGCGCGGTGGAGGCGTACCTGCGCGCCCGGCGGGTGCTCGCCGAGCAGCTCGGCATCGATCCCAGCCCCTGGCTGGAGGCGCTCTACCGCGACATCCTCGACCACAGCCCGCACCTCGCGGGCGAGCCGCAGCGACCGCCACCCGCGCGAATCGTGGTGCGCGGGCTGCCGCCGGCCGTCGACACCTTCGTCGGCCGCCGGGCCGAGATCGATGCCGTACGCGGCTGGCTCGACCAGTCCACGACGAGCCCGGTCGTGGCGTTGCACGGCCCGGGTGGGGCCGGCAAGTCGGCGCTGGCCGTGCGGCTGGCCCACCAGCTCGCCGACCGGTACCCCGGCGGCACCCTCTACGTGGACCTGCAGGGCGCGGACGCCGACCTGCCGCCGCTGCGGCCCCTGGACGTCCTCGGCCGCTTCCTGCGCGCGCTCGGGGTGCCCGGCAACGCCGTGCCGTCCGACACGGGCGAGGCCACCGTCGCCTACCGCTCGCAGATCGCGGGGCGCGGCGTACTCGTCGTCCTCGACAACGCCCGGGACGCCGCCCAGGTCCGCGGCCTGCTACCGGCCGACCCCTCGTGCGGGGTCGTGGTCACCAGCCGGCGGATGCTCGCGACGCTGCCCAACGGCCGGCACCTCGCCGTGGGACTGCTGTCCCGCGCGGAGGCGGTCGGACTGCTCGCGGGCGAGTGCGGCACCGCACGGGTGGCGGCCGAGCCGGACGCGGCGCTCCGCCTGGTGGAACTCTGCGGCCTGCTGCCGTTGGCGATCCGGATCGTCGGTGCCCGCCTGGCCAGCCGGCCGGAGTGGCCGATCGCCCGCCTGGCCGAGCGGCTGGCCGACCCCGGGCTGCGCCTGAGCGAGCTGGAGTTCGACGACCTCAGCGTCCGGCCCTCCATCGCGCTCACCTACGCCGCGCTCTGCGACGGCGACGCCCGGGGACGGCTCTGCGCCCGCGCCTTCCGCCTGATCGGCAGCGGCCGGTTGCCCGCCGTCACCGCCCGCGCCGTCGCCGCGCTGCTGGGCGAGTCGCCCGCCCGTGCCGAGAGCGTGCTGGAACGGCTCGCCGACGAGCGGTTGGTGGAGCCCCGTGAGCCGGGCGTCTACGGCATCCACGACCTGGTCCGGCTCTACGCCGTCGAACGGTCCGAGGACGAGTCGGCGGACGACCGGGAGGCCGCGCTGCGCCGGCTGCTGGAGACGTACGTACAGGGCGCCCGGGAACTCGAACGGATGACCAACGCCGGCTGGTCGCCGACCGGCGTCGACAACCGGGAGCGGCCCGTCTGGCAGGACCCGCCGCGGACCCCCGCGCAGGCCGTCCGGTGGCTGGCCGAGGAGCACCTGAACATCCTGGCCGTCTTCCAGCAGGCGTCGACCGCGTCCGCCGGCACCGCGAAGCTCGCCGCCGAGCTGGCCTGGGGGAGTCTCGCCTCGTTGCGCCGGCACGGCTACCTGCAGGAGGCCCTCACCCTCGTCGACGGCGCCGCCGCCACCACCGAGCGGCTCGGCCTCACGCTCGAACACACCGCCGCGCTGTTCTACCGGGCGGCGTTCAACAAGGGCACCGCGCCCCCGTCGGTCGTCGAGTCGGACCTGCTGCGCTGTCTCGAACTGCTCGAGTCCCTCGGGGACCGCGAACGGGTCTCCACCTGCCTGGAGGCGCTGGGCAACCTGCGCCACCGGATGGGCGACGTGCCGCGCGCGCTCGCCTACCTCGACGAGGCGCTCGCGCTGCGCCGCGAGTCGGGGCGACCCCTCATGATCGGCGCCACCCTGAGCAACTCCGCACAGGCGCGCCTGTCGGCGGGGGCCGACAAGGAGGCCTTCGCGGACGTGGCGGAGGCGCTGCGGATCGCGCGCGACATCGAGGCGGTCGGTCTGGAGGGCGCCGCGCTCAGCATGCGCGGCCAACTGCTCTGCCGCACCGGCCGGTGGGCCGAGGCCCGCGACTGCCTCGACGAGGCGCTGGTCGCCACCGACCGCTCCGGCGACCTGCCGTCGCGCTGCGAGGCCCTGCTCTCCCGCGCGGCGACGCACCTCCGGCTCGGCGACCACGCCGCCGCCGCCCGCGACGCCGACGAGGCGGAGACGGCGGCCGCCCGGATCGGCGACCGCTACCTGCTGGCCGTCGCGCGGCAGGCCCGCGGCCACGCCACCCGCGCGGCGGGCGACCGGAGCGCCGCGTCGAGACTGGAGAGCGAGGCGCGGGAGCTGCTCGGATCGCTGCCGGGCTACCGGGAGCCGCAGTACGTCGAGTACTTCGGCGAGTGCTGAGCCGTCCCGCTCGTCGCCCGGGTACGACGGCGGGGAGGGACGGAGCTCCGTCCCTCCCCGCCGTCGACGGTGCCGCTCAGGACAGGAACTTGTCCAGGGCCGCCTCGATGCTGCCGGAGTCCGGCGCCGCGTACGACTTCATGGTGGTCTTGTTGTACGAGATGAAGCTCGGGCACCGGGCCGCCGGGGCGCTCACGGTGCCGCCGTCGCCGATCTTCTCCGCGGTCTTCGCGGCGTAGAAGGTCAGGGTGTAGCGCGACGAGATGTAGTCGATGACGACCTGCTTCTGCGAGCTGTCCTTGTACTGGCACTTCTTCGGGGCGCCCTCGCTGCCCTCCACGAACTTCAGGCAGCCGACCACCGACACCGTCGTGAAGTCGGCGCTCTTGGCGTAGTAGGGCTTGTCCGAGGAGACGGACTTCGAGGACCAGTAGGTCGGCCGGTCGGGGTTGTTCGAGAACGTGTAGGCCTTGGCACCGGACGGGCCGTTGTAGGGCGCCGCGTTCAGGATCTGGCCACCCTCGCAGACGTTGGACAGGTCGCTGGAGTAGCGGGCCGTCACCGCGTTGTTGCTCGGCTCCTGCGTCTGCTGCTGCCCGGGCGTGGGGGAGGTGTCCGTGCCCGGCGTGCCGGTGGCGCCGCCCGGGTCGGTGCTGGGGCTGGAGGACGCGACCGGGTCCGGCTCGTCGTCACCGTTGACGAGCACGAAGCCGATGCCGGCGCCGCAGATGGCGAGCACGAGGACGACCGCGCCGGCGGCCAGCCCGATGATCAGGCCCTTGTTCGACTTCTTCTGCGGGGGAAGAGGGGCGCCGAACTGCGGCGCCTGCGGCGGCCCGTATCCCGGGTACCCGCCCTGCTGTGGGGCCGGCGGCCCGCTCCAAGGGGTGACGTTCGGGTCCGGCTGCTGCCCTCCGTACGGAGGGTAACTGTCGCTCATGTGTAGCCCTATCGCTGTCGACGTGTGCCCAGGCACGGGGTCATCGAACAGGGTAGTGAGCGCCGCAAACCGTGATGGTGAGCGGCGGTCCCGCTCCGGCCCGCCGCCGCGCGCGGGCCTGCGCTTCGGTGACAACGGGTGCAGGTTACGGGTCCGTACGTGTCCGGCCGTGCCGCGCTCCGGGTCGGCCGGGGGGCCGTAATCCGGGCCGCCGGAAGGGAATTCCGTTGTCGGGCCCCCGGGAACCCGCCGACACGTCGCGGGCGGTCGACTGTGACGAATATCATGCATGTTCCGGCGGAGACGTGGGCGACACCGGCGGGGGAAGGGGCGCTCCGGCGCCCTCGCATGCTCGCCGCCGGCCGGGCCCGGACGCCGCCGTGAGGCGTCCAGGGTCCGGCCGCGCGCCGCCGGTGGCCGCTTCGCGGCGCCGGTCGTCGTCCGCGTCCTCCGGCCGCCCCGCATCTTCGGGACGCGGCCCTGCGGGGCGTTCCGGCGGCCGGGGGTGGGTGGCGTGGGTCAGTCGGTCGTGCAGCCCGCCGGCGGCTCGGCGGGGGTGCCGGCGGTGTTGGCCAGGAAGCCGAAGGCGGCCTGGGCGCCGGGTGCCAGGGACCCGTTCCAGTCCGTGTTGCGCGCAACCGCCTCCGCCCCGCTCTGGGTGAGCCGGGCGTTCCAGGACTGGCTGATCCGCTGGCCGTCGGGGAGGGCGAAGCGGACGGTCCACCCGGCGATCGGGGCGGTGCCGGGGTTGCGGACCGTCACCTCGCCCTGAAAGCCGCCCTGCCACCGGCCCACCACCCGGTAGCTGGCCGTGCAGCCGGCGGTAGGCGGCGTGGCGCTGGCGGTGGGCGTGGGGGTGCCGGTCGGTGGCGGCGTGGGGCCGCCGGTGGGGGTGGGGGTGACGCCCCCGAGCGCGGCGGTCAGCGCCGGGTACCACCGGTCGGCCATCTTCCGGTCGCCGGAGGCGTTCGGGTGCACCCCGTCATAGGTGTCGGTGGCCGTGCTGAAGCCGGTCCACTGGTCGACCACCACCACGGGCGAGGCGGCGGTGCCGATGGCCGCCGCCCAGCCGTCGATCGCGGCGTTCAGCGCGACCACCCGCTGGCCGCACTCGGCGCAGGTGGCCGGCGCCATCGGGATGATCTTCGCGACGAGCACCTTCGTCGCCGGGTTGGCGGCCCGCATCTGCTCCACCAGCCGGCCGTACGCGGCGAGGATGGTCGCGGGCGCGATGTTGCTCCACACGTCGTTGGTGCCGAAGTGCATCAGGACGATGTCGGGCCGGGTGGCGGCGAGCCAGCCCGGCAGCAGGTTCTGGTTGGCCACGTTGGTCACCAGGTAGCCGCCGTGTCCCTCGTTGTCGCCGTCGTGCGGCTGGCCGCAACCCTGCGGGCCGAGGGTGCCGACGAAGTCGACGTCGGTGTGCCCGCTGGACTGGAGGCGGTTCCACAGTACGGACCGCCAGCAGCCGGGCGAGCCGGTGATCGAGTCGCCCAGCGGCATGACCCGCACGGCGGCGGCCGGCAGGGCCGGCAGGGCGGGGGAGGGCGCGGCGGGCCCGGCGACGAGGGCGACGGGAATCGCCGCCAGCGCGGCGAGCAGGGCGTGCAGCAGGGGCCTTCGGAGCATGGTGGAGGAACTCCTGTCACAGGTCGAGGTGTGTGGTGTGACGGCCCGGTGCTCCCCCGGCAGTCAACCAGAGACGATGGCGTATCTCAATGGAATGCCCGTTCACGCAAGGCATTCACGGCCCCGATCCCCAACATCTTCCTCACATCGTGAACATCAACAAAATTTACGAGTGTGAATGTGACGGCTAAGGTTTCCTCATCGTCCAGACCGCCCGCGGGGTGGGCCACGAGCCGCCCGCAGGCCACCACAGTAGGAGGACCGGGAGATGACGCTCCCTCGCACTCGCCGGCGTACCCTCGCCGCCGCGGCCAGCGTGTTCGCCAGCGCAGCCATGGTCACCACCATGATCGGCGCACCGGCGGCGGCTGCCCCGGCCACCGGCGAGATCCGCAGCGCCGGTGGCGCGACCGCCCTGGCCGACAGCTACATCGTGGTACTCAAGGACAGCAGCGTCGGCGGCCGTGCCGGCACCCGGCAGGCCGCGGTGAGGAACGCCGCCGGCTTCCTCGCCGCGCGCTACGGCGGGGCCGTGGGTCACGTCTACGGCGACGCGCTCAACGGCTTCGAGGTGAAGCTGTCGCAGCAGGCCGCCAAGCGGCTCGCCGCCCACCCCGACGTCGACTACGTGGAGCAGAACCACACCGTGTCGACCATGGCCACCCAGAACAACCCGCCGTGGGGCCTCGACCGCATCGACCAGCGCGCCCTCCCGCTCAGCCGCACCTACAGCTACACCAGCACCGGCGCCGGCGTGACGGCGTACATCATCGACACCGGCATCCGGACCACGCACGTGGACTTCGCCGGCCAGGCCGTCGACGGCTACGACGCGATCGACAACGCCCTGCCGGCTGCCGACTGCAACGGCCACGGCACCCACGTCGCGGGCACCGTCGGCGGCAACACCTACGGTGTCGCGAAGGACGTCCGGCTGGTGGCCGTCCGCGTGCTGAACTGCCAGGGCAGCGGCAGCTGGGCGCAGGTCATCGCCGGCATCAACTGGGTGACCTCCAACCACCAGGCGGGCCAGCCGGCCGTGGCCAACATGAGCCTCGGCGGTTCCACCAACAGCGCCCTGAACAGCGCCGTGGCGAACTCGATCGCCGACGGCATCAGCTACGCCGTGGCCTCCGGCAACTCGAACGCCAACGCCTGCAACTTCTCGCCGGCCTCCGTCCCGACCGCGCTGACCGTCAACGCGTCGCAGAGCAACGACGCCAGGGCGTCGTTCTCCAACTGGGGCACCTGCACCGACATCTTCGCGCCCGGCGTGGGTGTGCTCTCGGCCTGGTCCACCAGCGACACCGCGACCAGCTCCATCAGCGGCACCTCGATGGCCTCGCCGCACGTGGCGGGCGCTGCCGCCCGGGTGCTCAGCGTCAACCCGGGCTGGACGCCGGCCCAGGTGCACTCGTACCTGGTCGGCCAGGCCACGCCGAACGTGATCACCAACCCCGGCACCGGCTCGCCGAACCGCCTGCTCTACCTCGCCCCCACCTTCTGACCGACCGCGTCCGTCGCACCGGCCCCGAGGCGTACACCGCCTCGGGGCCGGTGCCCGTCGTGGCGCGACCGCGACGGCAGGCTTCGACGTGTCTCCATGTTGCGGGGACGTTCCGATCCGCCTAAGCTGCCGGTCATGGGAGCGCTCCCGGGTGTCTGGGCAGGGCGTTTCCCGCGAAGGGCTTTCCGGCCGGCCCGCTGCGGCGTCGGCGGCTGCGCGTGAGCGCCGCCCCTCCCGGCCGGACACCACCGTCCGTCCGGCGGGACCGGCGTCCCCCGCCACCTCCCGGCCGGGCGGCACCACCCCCACCACCGATCGGAAGCGAAGGCACCCGCATGAAACTGCTACCGCGCCTGTCCCGGCGCAACCTCGTGATGGCCGGCGCGGTCGGCGCGCTGACCGTCGCGGCGTCGGCCGCGGTCCCCGCCGCCGACGCCCAGGCCGCCACCGGTTGCGCCGTCACCTACACCACCAGCACCTGGTCGGGTGGCTTCACGGCCAACGTGACGATCAAGAATCTGGGCGACGCCGTCGACGGGTGGACGCTCGGCTTCACCTTCCCCGACGCCGGCCAGCGGGTCGGCCAGGGCTGGTCGGCGACCTGGAGCCAGAGCGGCGCCGCCGTCACCGCCCGCAACGTGAGCTGGAACGGCGCGCTGGCCACCGGCGCGTCGACCAGCATCGGGTTCAACGGCACCTGGACCGGCGCCAACCCGGCCCCGACGGCGTTCACCCTCAACGGCACCGCCTGCACCGGCGCGACCACGCCGACCACCGCGCCGCCCCCCACCACCGCGCCCCCCACGACCCCGCCCCCGACCACGCCGCCCCCCACGACCCCGCCGCCGACCACCCCGCCGCCGGGCGGCCAGACGCCGGTCGCAATCAACGGTCAGCTGCGGGTGTGCGGGGCCAACCTGTGCAACCAGTACGGCCGGCCGATCCAGCTGCGCGGCATGAGCACCCACGGCATCCAGTGGTTCGCCCGGTGCTACAACGACGCGTCCCTCGACGCGCTCGCCGACGACTGGCGGGCCGACCTGCTGCGCATCGCGATGTACGTGCAGGAGGACGGCTACGAGACCGACCCGGCCGGCTTCACCAACCGGGTCAACGCGCTGGTCGACGAGGCCGAGCAGCGGGGCATGTACGCGCTGATCGACTTCCACACCCTGACCCCGGGTGACCCGATGTACAACCTCGAGCGGGCCAAGACCTTCTTCGCGGCGGTCTCCGCCCGCAACGCCGCCAAGAAGAACGTCATCTACGAGATCGCCAACGAGCCCAACGGCGTCGGCTGGGCGACCATCAAGAGCTACGCGGAGCAGGTCATCCCGGTCATCCGCGCCAACGACCCGGACGCGGTGGTCGTGGTCGGCACCCGCGGCTGGTCCTCGCTGGGGGTCTCCGAAGGCTCCAACGCCAACGAAATCATCAACAACCCGGTGAACGCGACGAACGTCATGTACACGTTCCACTTCTACGCCGCGTCCCACCGGGACAACTACCGGGCCGAGGTGGAGCGGGCGGCCGCCCGGCTGCCGCTGTTCGTCACCGAGTTCGGCACCGTGGACTACACCGGCGACGGCGGGGTCGACCTCGCCAGCAGCGCCGCCTGGCTCGACCTGCTGGACCGCCTGAAGATCAGCTACGCGAACTGGACGTTCTCCGACAAGGCCGAGGGCAGCGCCGCGCTGCGGCCGGGCACCTGCGCCGGCAGCACCTACGCCGGCCCGGCCGTGCTCACCCAGTCGGGCGCCTTCATGCGGGAGCGCATCCGTACCCCGGACAACTTCCCCACCTCCTGACCGACCGCGCGAGGCCCCGCCGGCGTCCGGCGGGGCCTCGTCGCGTGCCGGCCCGGTCCCGCACCGGCGAGCGCGGTCGTCACGCCGGCACGCGGTGGTCGGACTCGAACCGGTCCCGGGTCAGGAACGCCAGCCGGGCCCGCTTGTCGGGCAGGTCGATCTCGTCGCCGAAGGTGAAGCCCTCCCGCTCCAGCCGTTGCAGCGCGCGCTGGTTGCGGACGTCCGGTTCGACGACGATCCGCTGCCGGGTGGGGTCGCTGAACAGGAAACGGGCGAGGGTGGGACCGATGGTGGTGGTCAGGTTCCGGGGCGGGTTCCTGCCGGGGGAGAGCAGCAGGTGCATCCCGACGTCACCGGGCTGGACGACGTAGCACTCGCCGACCGGGTCCGCCTCCGGCTGGTAGGTCTGGAACAGCCCGATGGGCGCGTCGTCGAGCAGGATCAGGTAGGCGTGGTGGGTGGCCAGCCCGTCGACGAAGCGGTAGATGTCCCGCACCTCCTGCACGGAGTACGAGCCCATGCCCCAGAACGCCGCGCGCGGCTCGGTCACCCAGCCGTGCACCAGTTCCGCGTGCGCCTCCGGGTCGAGCACGACGAGCGAGAGCTCGCCGAGGTCGGAAATCTTCTCCTGGTATGTCACGGTGTCTCGTCTCCTGGTTCTCGGTTCAGTTCTCGCCAGTCGGTGACCACCGGGATCAGCTCGCCGCGGGCCCACAGTGGCAGTTGGTCGTCGAAGTGCGGGTCGCCGGGGCGCCCGGAGGCGCCGAAGGGGACGATCCACCGGCTCCTCGCGCGGTCACCGAGGTGCCACACGTAGCGGGCCACCGGGCCGCGCCAGCAGGCGTCGGAGACCCCCGGGACGCTCGACGTGGCCAGCACGCAGTCGGTGTCACCGGCCAGCGCGACCCGCGACCGCATGGCCCGTACCGCCTCGGCGACCTCCGGTGCCACCGGAAGATGGACCGGGTGCAGCACGTGCCGCCGTCCCCACGGCCCGGGCGGGTCGCCGGCCGCGACGTCCTCCAGGGCGCCGACGGCCACCGGGGCGATCTCCCCGCCGAGGCGGTGCAGGCCGGTGGCCACCCCGTCCAGGGCGTGCCCGACACGCGCCGTCGGGTTGGTCCACGGCGCGAACAGCTCGTCGAACGCGCCCGGGGCGCGCAGTGGGCGCAGGGCCGGGTGCTCGTGCAGCCGGCGGGCGAGGGCCGCCCGCCAGGCGGCGTAGGCGCCGGCGTCCGCGCTCTCGGCGGCCATCCGTCCGTCCCACGCGGTCAGCCGGTCGCGCAGGCGCCGGGCCGGTGCGCTGAGGCCGTCGGGGTCGAGCCGGTCGAGCACCGCGCGCAGGGCGCCGGCCTCCAGCCGGGTGTCCATGTGTACGGTCTCCGCCTCGGCGCCGTCGGCGAGCAGGGCACGGATGCGGCGGGCGCGGTGCGGCGGGGCGAAGTCGACGCCGAGGTCCGCCACGTCGGGGCGGCGGTCGTTGGCGCAGACCGCGGGCCCGTCGACGGCGGTGCGGCGCGGTGCGGCGTAGCCGTGCCACCCGTATCGTGGCTCCCAGCCGGGCACCGGTTCCCGCCGGCACCGGTCGTCGCGGAGCGGGACGAGCCCGGCGACCAGCTGGTGCGCCCCGCCGTGCCGGTCGGCGACGAGGACGCTGTTGACCGGCTCGACCCAGTCCCGCAGCGCGTCGGCGACGTCGTCGGCGCTCCTGGCGCGCAGCAGCGGCAGCAGCGCGTCGAAGCCGAGGCGCCCCTCCACCCGGCTGGGGGTGCGCAGGGCTATCGCCTCGCCGGTGCCGCGGTCGTGGTCGACGACGGGGCCGCGCGGCGTCTCGATCACCTCGACGGACTCCGGCTCGCCGCCGCGGACCTCGATCCGCTCGACGTGCCGGTGCGCCGGTGTCCAACCGTCCGCGTCGCGGACCAGCACCCGGTCGCCGTCGCGGCGCAGCTGCTCGCGGTAGAGGTCCTGGTAGTCGGCCATCGCGTTGGTGACCGCCCAGGCCACCTCGCCCGCGTGCCCGAAGTGGGGGAGGCCGGGGACCCCGGGAAACGCGAAGCCGAGCACGTCGAACTCCGGGCAGGCCAGGCGCACCTGGTGGTAGATGCCGGGCAGTTCGAGGATGCGGTGCGGGTCGCCGGCGACGACCGGTGGCCGACCGGCGGCCGGGTCGCCGGGCGTCGCCCAGGCGTTGCTGCCCGATCCGCCCGGGCCCTCGACGGCGAACAGGTCGGTCGCCGCCGGGCCGAGGGTGGCCGCGACGTGGGCGTGCCACAGCTTGTTGGGAAAGGTGGAGAAGAGCACGTGCTGGACGAGGAAGACGCCCAGGGGCGACCACGGCCGCCAGCGGCCCGGGGCGCAGCCGGCGGCCGCGAACTCGGGCGCCGCGGCGGCGCCCCCGGCGAGCCCCTCGTTGACGCCGTCCACGTAGGAGCCGACCCAGCGCCGGGTGGCGGGGGCGAGCCGCTCGAAGCAGCGCCGGGCGGTGTCGTCGAGCCGGGCCCGACGGGCGAACCGGTCCCAGCCCAGCTCGGCGGGGCCGACGTGCTCGGCCAGCCGGCCCTCCGAACGCCACCGCTCGACCTCGATCTGCCAGGCCCGGTCGACGGCGGCGACGCGTCCCTGCAACCGGGCGAGCCCGTCGACGCTGTCGGCGCGCAGGTGCGGAATGCCCCACCGGTCGCGATAGACGCCGGTCATCGCGTGCCCCGGTGCAGAGACGGACGGCCCCACTGCCACAGGAATGTCAACTTAGGCTACCCTCCCCTAACTGAGGCAGACCTTACCTGGAGGGGTGCGTGAAGCGAAACTGGGAAGCGCTGGTGCTGAAGGCGATGGGCGGCCGCGAGTTCCGGCTCACCGTGCTCGGCACCGAGTCCGTCGGCGAGCACTACCGCCGGCTGCGCATGGACGGCGGCGGGCTGCTGGAGGCGTGCGGCGTGCACCCGACCATGTGGGCGCGGCTCTGGTTCGACAACGACGGCAAGCCGCACCAGCGCGCGTACACCCTGGTCGACCCCGACCCGGCGACCGGCCGGTTCGACCTGGAGTTCGCCATCCACGACGGGTGCGCCGCCCGCTGGGCCGCCGCCGCGCAGGTCGGCGACACCATCGAGGCCACCGTGCAGGGCACCGCGTTCAGCCTGCCCGACCCCGCTCCGCGCCACCTCTACCTGGTCGGCGACGCGGCCTCGCTCCCGGCGGTGAACAGCCTGCTCGCCTCGGCTCCCGACGTCCCGGCGACGGTCTGGCTGGAGTACGCCCACGAGGGCGAGAAGGCGCTGGCGCCGCGCACCCAGGGGCCGCACGACGTGAACTGGGTGCCGCGCCGCGACGACGGCAGGCACCTGGTCGAGACCGTCTGCGCGGCCCTGCCCGCCGCCAGGGACGCCCACTACTGGGTGGCCTGCGAGGCGGCCAGCACCCGGGGCATCACCAAGCACGTGCGGCGGAACCTGGGCGTCGGCAAGCACCAGCTCACCTCGCTGGCCTACTGGAGCGCCCGGTGAGGGGTCGGCTGGGCACGCTCGCCGCGCTCTACGTCACCCAGTACCTCGGCATCGGCTTCATCACCGTCGGGCTGACCGCCATCCTGCGCGACGGCGGCACCTCCCTGGACACGCTCGCGCTGCTGCAGTTCGTCGGCCTGGTCTGGCCGATCAAGTTCCTCTGGGCGCCGATCCTCGACCGGTACGGCTCGCGCCGCCGGGGCCACTACCGGTCCTGGCTGCTGGTGCTCCAGGGCGGGCTGGTGCTGGCCCTGCTGGCGCTGCTGCCGTTCGACCGCCCGGCCGCGCAGCTCGGCCCGGTCGTCGCGATCTGCGTCGCGTACGTCTTCCTCTCGGCGACGCAGGACATCGCCGTCGACGCCGTCGCCGTCCGGCTGCTCTCCGAGCGGTCCCGGGGGACCGGCAACGGTATCCAGGTCGCCGCGAGCTACGTCGGCAACCTGCTCGGCGGCGGCGCCTGCGTCGTGGTCTACGACCGGTTCGGCTGGGTGCCGGCCGTCCTGCTGCTCGCCGGGCTGACCGCCGTCGGCCTGCTGGTCGTGTGGCGGTTCCGGGAGCCCGCCCGCACGGACCGCGTCGTCAGCGCCGGCCAGGCGTACCGGGCGCTGCTCTCCGTGCTCGGCCAGCCCGGCTGCCGCCGATGGACCTTCGGGGTGGTGCCGCTGGTCTACATCGGAGCCGGGGCGACGTACGCCCTGGTGACGCCGGCCCTGGTCGACGCGGGCTGGTCGCTGGGACGCGTCGGCGTGGTGACCGGCGTGGTGACCAGCCTGCCGGCGATCGTGGCCGGCCTGGTCGGCGGCGCCGCGGTCGGCCGCTTCGGGCGCGGCGGCGTGCTCGTCGCCGGCGGCGTGGCCCTCGGGCTGTCCACGGCGATGCTGCTGCCGCTGATGAACGGCCGGGCCCCGCTGGGCGGGACGGTCGCGGCGCTCTGCTGCTTCATGGCCGCGTACACCGTCGCCAACGTCGTGCTCTACACGGTCAACATGGACTACTCGCGCCCCGGCACCGGCGGCACGGACTTCACGGTGCTGTCGTCGTTCGGCCTGGTCTGCTCCTTCGTCGCCGCCTCCATCGCGCTGGCCGCCGCCGACCTGGTCGGCTACCCGGCGGTCGCGGTGGCCTCCGTGGTCCTGGTGGCGGCCGGCGTGGCGCTGGGCGTCGGGCACCAGCGGCGGTTCCGCCGCCCGTCCGAAGTGGCGCCCGAGGGGCGGCCGCTGGCGCCGGTGCCGGGCTGAGCGGCACCCGCGAAACGCGCAACAACTTTGACACAAGCTTAGGTTAGGGTACCCTAACTTGCGCACAGAACCGGATTGCGGGCGGAGAGTGACGTCCGACGTCCCGTCGCCGCCCACCGTCCATCCCCGAACGTTGAGGACCCGTATGAGCCTGCCCGGATCCACCGTCCAGGCGCCTTCGACCGGGGTGACCCCCGGGTCCGACGGCGCCCGCGCCCACCTGTTCAACGCCGGTTCGATCGAGGACTATCGGCGCGTGCTGGCCGACGGCATCGACCGGGTGGCCGCCCGGGTCTTGAGCGCGGACCGGCCGTTCACGGGTGTGACGCCGGACGAGCTGGCGCCGCGGATCGCGGGCATCGACCTGGACCGGCCGCTGGGGGAGGCCGGCGCGGCGCTCGACGAGCTGCACGACGTCTACCTGCGCGACGCCGTCTACTTCCACCACCCCCGCTACCTGGCGCACCTCAACTGCCCGGTGGTGATCCCGGCGTTGCTCGGCGAGGCGGTGCTCAGCGCCGTCAACTCGTCGCTGGACACCTGGGACCAGAGCGCCGGGGGCACGCTGATCGAGCGCCGGCTGATCGACTGGACCACCGACCGGATCGGCCTCGGTCCGGCCGCCGACGGCGTCTTCACCAGCGGCGGCACCCAGTCCAACCTCCAGGCGATGCTGCTGGCCCGCGAGGAGACCTGCGCGAGCCTGGTCGGCCGGGCGACCGAGCGGCCGTCACGCCCGGAGCTGTTCTCCCGGTTGCGCATCATCACCTCGGCGGCCGGGCACTTCAGCGTGCAGAAGGCGGCCAAGCTGCTCGGACTCGGCGCGGACGCCGTGGTCACCGTGCCCACCGACGCCGAGCGGCGGATGCGGACCACCGAGCTGGCCCGGGAGATCGACCGGTGCCGGGCGGAGGGACTGGTGGTGATGGCGGTGGTCGCCACCGCCGGCACCACCGACTTCGGCACGATCGACCCGCTGCCGCAGATCGCCGACATCTGCACCGCCGCCGGCGTCTGGCTGCACGTGGACGCGGCGTACGGCTGCGGGCTGCTGGTGTCGCCGACCCGCCGGCACCTGCTCCACGGCATCGAACGGGCCGACTCGGTCACCGTCGACTACCACAAGTCCTTCTTCCAGCCGGTCAGCTCCAGCGCCCTGCTGGTGCGCGACCGGCGGTCGCTGCGGCACGCCACCTGGCACGCCGACTACCTCAACCCGGCCCGGATGGTCGAGCAGCGCATCCCCAACCAGGTCGACAAGAGCATCCAGACCACCCGCCGCTTCGACGCGCTGAAGCTCTGGCTGACCCTGCGCATCATGGGGCCGGACGCGATCGGCGCGCTCTTCGACGAGGTGGTGGACCGCGCCGCCGAAGCCTGGAAGCTGCTCACCGACGACCCGCGTTTCGAGGTGGTGACCCGCTCGCAGCTGAGCACCGTGGTCTTCCGCTACCTGCCGCCCGGCGCCGGCCGGGGCGTCGTCGACGACGCCAACCTTTACGCCCGGGAGGCGCTGGCGGCGTCCGGCGCCGGGCTCGTCGCCGGGACCAAGGTCGACGGCGCGCACTACCTCAAGTTCACCCTGCTCAACCCCGAGACCACGCTGGACGACATCGCCCACGTGCTCGACCTCATCGCCGAACACGCCGCGTGGTACGCGCAGACCAGGGCCACCGCCGAGTTGTCCTGCCCCGTCGGCTGACGATCCGCCCCTCGCTCTGGAGAACCACATGTCGACGCACGACTTCATCGCCGTCGGGCTGGGCCCGTACAACCTGGGCCTCGCGTGCCTGACCGAGCCGATCGACGACCTCGACGGCCTCTTCCTCGAGGCGCGGGACAGCTTCAGCTGGCATCCCGGGATGCTGCTGGAGTCGACCCGGTTGCAGACCCCGTTCATCGCCGACCTGGTCACCCTCGCCGACCCCACCTCCCCGTACTCCTTCCTCAGCTACCTGAAGGAGTCCGGACGGCTCTACCCGTTCTACATCCGGGAGAGCTTCTTCCCGCTGCGCAGCGAGTACGACGACTACTGCCGCTGGGCCGCCGGCAGGCTGCGCGGTGTCCGCTTCGGCCAGCGGGTCACCGCCGTCGGGTTCGACCCGGCCGACGAGCACTACACGGTGCGGGCGACGCTGACGGCCACGGGGGAGTCGGTCACCTACCGGGCCCGGCACCTCGTGCTCGGCACCGGCACCCCGCCGCACCTGCCCCCCGCCTGCCGGGGCCTCGGCGGCGACGCCATCCACAACTCCCAGTACCTCGCCAACCGGGCCGCGCTGCGCGCGAAGCGGAGCATCACGGTGGTCGGCAGCGGGCAGAGCGCGGCCGAGATCTACCACGACCTGCTCGGCGACGTCGACACCTGCGGCTACCAGCTGAACTGGGTCACCCGCTCGCCCCGCTTCTTCCCGCTCGAGTACACCAAGCTCACCCTCGAGATCACCTCGCCGGACTACGTGGACTACTTCCACGCCCTGCCGGAGACCACCCGCTACCGGCTGGAGTCCGAGCAGAAAGGGCTCTTCAAGGGCATCAACGCCGATCTGATCAACGACATCTACGACCTGCTCTACGCCAAGAGCATCGGCGGGCCGGTGGACACCCGCCTGCTGACCAACACCGCCCTGACCAGCGCCGCCCACGACGAGGCGAGCGGCACGTACACGCTGGGGCTGCGCAACGTCGAGCAGGAGCGCGACTTCACCCTGGACACCGAGGGGCTCGTGCTGGCCACCGGCTACCACTACCAGGTCCCGGAGTTCCTGGAGCCGGTACGCGACCGGATCCGCTGGGACGAGCACGGCCGCTTCGACGTGGCCCGCAACTACAGCATCGACCACACCGGCCGGGGCATCTTCCTGCAGAACGCCGGCACCCACACGCACAGCATCACCTCGCCGGACCTGGGCATGGGCCCGTACCGCAACTCGTGGATCATCCGCGAGCTGCTGGGCCGCGAGCACTACCCGATCGAGAAGCGCATCGCCTTCCAGGAGTTCGGCGTCCCGGCCGGGGCCGCGTCGTGACCGAGGTGGTCCACCGCCGGGTCGACGACCGGCTCGGGGAGTTCGCCCTGCGTACCCTCGACCCGGACGGCGACGCCGCGCTGCTGCACCGCTGGGTGACCCACCCGAAGGCGGCGTTCTGGCTCATGCAGGACGCCGACGTGGAGCGGGTCGCCGAGGAGTACCGGCGGATCGCCGCGCACCCGCACCACGACGCGTTCCTGGGCCTGCACGCCGGCCGGCCGGCGTTCCTCGCCGAGCGGTACGACCCCGCCCACGTCGAGCTCGTCGGCCTCCACGACGCGGCCGAGGGCGACGTCGGCATGCACTTCCTCTGCGCGCCCGCGGACGCACCGGTGCACGGCTTCACCCGGGCGGTGATCACCACCGTGATGGCGTGGCTCTTCGCCGACCCGGCCACCCGGCGGGTCGTGGTGGAGCCCGACGTACGCAACACGGCGGTGCACGCCCTGAACGCGGCCGTCGGCTTCACCGTCGTCGGTCCGATCCGCAAGCCCGAGAAGGACGCGCTGCTCAGCGTCTGCACCCGTGACCAGTTCGCCGCCGCAACCCGAGGAGACGTGCCCGCGTGAACCCGCTCGCATCCGTGGCCCACCTGACGCCCGCGAACTGGGCCCACGCCAACCGGCTGCTGGTCCGCAAGGCGCTGGCCGAGTTCGCCCACGAACGCCTGCTCACGCCCGAGCCGCTCGACGCCGACCCGGCGGCGCCCGCGACGGGGCCGCGGCGGTACCAGGTCCGCGGCGACGACGGCGAGGTCGTCTACCGGTTCACCGCGAGCCTGCTGGCCCTGGACCACTGGCGGATCGACGCCGACAGCGTCACCCGCCACCGCGGCGACACCGAACTGCCGCTGGACGCCCTGGAGTTCTGCCTGGACCTGCGGGGCGCACTCGGGCTCACCGACCAGATCCTCCCCGTCTACCTGGAGGAGATCAGCTCCACCCTGGCCAGCACCGCGTACAAGCTGGACCGGCCGGCGCCGAGCGCCGCCGAGCTCGCGCGGGCGGACTTCCAGACCATCGAGACCCAGATGACCGAGGGCCACCCGGGCTTCGTCGCCAACAACGGCCGCATCGGCTTCGGCATCGACGAGTACCGCGCGTACGCTCCGGAGACCGGCCAGCCGGTGCGGCTGGTCTGGGTGGCGGGGCACCGCGACCGGACGACCTTCACCTGCGCCGACGACCTCGACTACGACACCCTGATCCGCGCGGAGCTCGGCGCCGACACGCTCGCCGGCTTCACGGACACCCTGACCGGGCTGGGCCTCGACCCGGCCGACTACCTGCTCATCCCGGTGCACCCGTGGCAGTGGTGGAACAGGATCTCCGTCACGTTCGCCGCCGAGGTGGCGCAGCGCCGGCTGGTCTGCCTCGGCCCCGGCCCCGACGAGTATCTCGCCCAGCAGTCGATCCGCACCTTCTTCAACGTCACCGACCCGTCCCGGCACTACGTCAAGACGGCGCTGTCCGTGCTGAACATGGGCTTCATGCGGGGGTTGTCGGCCGCGTACATGGAGGCCACCCCGGCCATCAACGAGTGGCTCGCCGAGCTGATCGACGGCGACGACGTGCTGAAGCGCACCGGGCTCACGATCATCCGTGAGCGGGCCGCCGTCGGGTACCGGCACCTGGAGTACGAGGCGGCGACCGACCGGTACTCCCCGTACCGCAAGATGCTGGCCGCCCTCTGGCGGGAGAGCCCGGTGCCGGCGCTGGAGCCGGGGCGGCGGCTGGCCACCATGGCGTCGCTGCTGCACACCGACCGGGAGGGCCGCTCGTTGGCCGCCGCGCTGATCGCGCAGTCGGGGCTGGCGCCGCGGGTGTGGCTGCGCCGCTACCTCGACGCCTACCTGACCCCGCTGCTGCACAGCTTCTACGCTTACGACCTGGCCTTCATGCCGCACGGCGAGAACGTCATCCTCGTGCTGGACGGCGCGACGGTGGAGCGGGCGGTCTTCAAGGACATCGCCGAGGAGATCGTGGTGATGGACCCGGACGCGGACCTGCCGCCGCAGGTCCGGCGGATCAGGGCCGAGGTGCCGGAGGACATGAAGCTGCTGTCAATCTTCACCGACGTCTTCGACGGCTTCCTGCGCTACCTCAGCGCCCTCCTCGTCACCGAGGACGTCCTGGACGAGGACGCCTTCTGGCGGACGGTCGCCGAGTGCGCGGCCGACTACGCCGACAGCGTCCCGCACCTGGCCGAGCGGCTGCGGCGCTACGACCTGTTCGCCCCCGAGTTCGCGCTCTCCTGCCTGAACCGGCTCCAGCTGCGCAACAACCAGCAGATGGTCGACCTCGCCGACCCGTCGGCCGCGCTGCAACTGGTCGGCACCCTGACCAACCCCCTCGCCCGCTTCGCCCCGGCCCGATGACGGCCACGACGGTCACGCCGGCCGCCGGGGCACCGGCCGGCGGCGTCGACGCCCGGCTACGGGGCCGGTGGCTGATCCTCGCGGTGCTCTGCCTCGCCCAGGTCACCGTGGTGCTCGACAACACGGTGCTGACGGTCGCGATCCCGGTGCTCACGACCGAGCTATCCGCCAGCACCGCCGACGTCCAGTGGATGATCAACGCGTACGCGCTGGTGCAGTGCGGACTGCTGCTCACCGCGGGCAGCGCGGCCGACCGGTACGGCCGCCGGCGGATGCTGCTGGCGGGACTCGTGCTGTTCGGGCTCGGATCGCTGGCGGCGGGGCTCGCCCAGTCCAGCGGCCAGCTGATCGCGGCACGGGCCGGCATGGGGATCGGCGGCGCGTTCCTGGTCACCGCCACCCTCGCGGTGGCGATGCAGATCTTCGACGACGCCGAGCGGTCGCGTGCGATCGGCCTCTGGGCCGCGGCGAGCGCGCTGGGCTTCGCGGCCGGGCCGCCCTTCGGCGGGCTCGTCCTCGCCCACCTTCCGTGGGGGGCGATCTTCCTGGTCAACGTCCCGATCGTGCTGGCCTGCCTGGCGGCGGCGTGGGCGCTGGTGCCGGAGTCGCGCCGGCCGGCCGGCGGGCGCCTCGACCTGGGCGGGGTGCTGCTCTCCACCGGTGGCCTCACCGCGGTCGTCTACGCGATCATCGCCGGGCCGGAGCGGGGCTGGGGCTCCACCCCCGTGCTCGGCGCGGCGGTCGCCGGGGTGCTCCTGCTCGCCGCCTTCGTGGCCTGGGAGCGGCGGGTCGCCGACCCCATGCTCGACATGCACTTCTTCCGCAACCCCCGCTTCGTGGGCGCGGTGTCCGGGGTCGTCCTGATCACTTTCGGCGCGACCGGCGCGCTCTTCCTGCTGACCCAGCACCTGCAGTTCGTGCGCGGCTACTCGGCCTGGGAGGCGGGGCTGCGGATGATGCCGTTCGCGCTCTCCATCGTCCTGCTCAACGTGGGCGGCGTCGCCGCGCGGGTGATCCGCCGGATCGGCCTGCCCTGGTCGATCGCCCTCGGCATGACGCTGCTCGCCGGCGGCCTCGCCCTGATCACCCACGCCCCGTCGGACAGCTACGGGGTGCTGCTGCCGGGTCTGCTGGTGATGGGCGCCGGCTGCGCCGTGGCCAACCCGGCCATCGTCGAGGCCGTGATGAGCGCGATCCCGCCGGAGAAGGCCGGGGCCGGGGCCGGCGTGGACGGCACCATGACGGAGGTCGGCAGCAGCCTCGGCGTCGCCGTGCTGGGCGCGATCCTCAACGCCCGCTTCGCCGCCCTGCTGCCCACCGCGGTGGCCGGCGCCGGGTCGTTCCCCGCCGCGCTGGCCGCCGCGCGCGGCGAGCCGGAGCGCGCGGCCGTCTCCGCGGCGTTCCGCGCCGCGCTGGAGACCGGCCAGACGTTCGGCGCGGTGGCCGTCTTCGCGGGCGGCTGCGTCGCCGCCGCGCTGCTGCTGCGCGCCGAGCGAGCCGGCTGAGGCCGGACCGTCCGACCTGCGCTGACGGTTGTCGGGGACGACGCCGTCTGGCGCGCTCGCGCCCGGTGGCACCCGCCGCCCGTGCCACCGACCGTGAATTGTGGACGGTGGCGTCGCCCGGTCACGATGCCGTGGTGCGTGAGGGGTCGCAGGTGAGCCGGGCGGTGCGGGTGCCAGGCAGGAACGCCAACTCGGGCACACCGTCATCCGGCTCATCCGCGACAGCCTCCACTGCCCGACGACCACCCGCGCACCTGGCGCGGGCCACGACCCCGGCTTCTCGGGGATGGTCCTGGACGGAGGGGACTTCGGCGCCGACCGACCGGCGTCAGGCCCGGCGCAGCGCCCGCAGCGCGCCGGCCCAGGCGACCACCTCGTCCAGCATGGTCCCGACGGCCTGCTCGTGCTGGGGCGCCGGGCGGAAGTCGCGGAAGTTGGCGAAGTCGGTCACCAGCGAGAGCGCGACCTGCGAGCGTACGTCGGCGACGCCGACCTGACCGAGTACCAGCCGCAGGTGCTCCGCGGCCCGCGTCCCGCCGTGTACGCCGTAGCTGACCAGGCCGGCGGACTTGTTGCGCCACTCCTCGAAGAGGAAGTCGACGGCGTCTTTGAGCGCGCCCGGGATCGAGTGGTTGTACTCCGGGGTGACGAAGACGAAGCCGTCGAATCCGGCGACGGTCGCCGCCCACCGGCGTACGGCGGGGCGCCTCGACGGGGCCATCGACGGCGGCATCACCTCGTCGAAGTGCGGCAGGTCGTAGCCGGCGATGTCGACCAGTTCGGCGGAGACGTCGCCCCGCTTGGCGGCGACGTCGGTCACCCAGCGGGCCACGGCGTCGGCCTTGCGGCCGGGCCGCGTGCTTCCGGCGATGACACCGATCCTGACCATGGTTGATCTCCTTCGAGGGGTGGGACGGAACGACCGGGCGGCGACGCGTCGGTCAGGCCACGGGCCAGCTCCACCGCGCCGTGCAGGGACGACGACGCGCCGAGGGCGGCGGCGCGCACCGGCGGCGCCGGCCGCCCGGGACGGCCGGCGGACCGGGCCCGCTCGGCGACGAGCGGCACGAAGCCGGGCAGGTTGGCAGCGAACCCGCCGCCCACGATCGCCACCGCCGGGTCCAGCAGTTCGCCGAGGCTCACCACCGCCGCCGCCAGCGCCCGGCAGCTCGCGTCGACCGCCGCCACCGCCCAGGGCCGGCTCTCGTCGAGCCCTGCCCGCAGGTCGTCGAAGCTTACCTTCCCGCCGTCGCGACCGGCGGCGGCGCGGCGCAGGGTGGCGGGGCCGGAAGCGATCGACTGGAGACAGCCGAGCCGGCCGCAGTCGCAGCGTTCGCCGTCGAGGGCGACGACCATGTGACCGATCTCGGCGGAGGACCGGCCGGGCACCGACCGCCCGGACAACACCACCCCGCCGCCGATCCCGGTACCGACGCCCAGGTAGACCACGTCGGCCGCGCCGGCGCGCCGGGCCTCGGCCAGCGCGGCGAGGTCACCGTCGTCGGCGACGGCGGTCGCCGCGTCCGGGAAGAGCCGGCGCAACGAGCCGGCGAGGTCCAGCCCCGCCCAGCCGGGCCGCCCGGGCCAGGTGGTGACGGTGCCCGCCGGGTCCGTGGTCGCCGGCATCGCCACGCCGACCGCGCCCACCGGCCCCCACGCGTCGCGCAGCCGGTCCACCTCGGTGGCCAGCGCGGCCAGGTCCGCGGCCGGGTCCGCGTCGCGCGGCCAGCGGAAGGTCCGGTCGTACGCCGGTCGCCCGGGCGCCTCCGCGCGCAGCGCCACCTTGGTGCCGCCGATGTCGACACCCAGCACGCCGTCGCCGTGCTGTGGACCGGACACGCCCGGCCTCAGCCCTGCCGCACGTGCAGGACCACGAGCGCGAGGGCGGCCACGGCGAAGATCACCGGCGTCAGGGTCACCCCGACCGGGTCCTTCGCCCGGGCGTGGTAGACCACCGCGCCCACCATCTGCAGGGCGACACCGATCGCCGCCGCGATGCCCAGCGGCGGCCAGAGCAGGCCGAGCAGCAGGCCGGCGACCGCGGCGAGTTCGAGCACGCCGAGCAGGCGCGTCAGCCCGGGCGAGACGCCGAGATGGTCCATCCGCTCGCGCATCTGGGCCTGCCCGGTGAGCTTCGGCACGGCGGTGCCCAGGAAGACCGCGGCGAGGACGAGGGTCAGGACGAGGATCGGAATGTGCACGTGAGGTCCTTCGGGAAGAGGCGGGACGTGCGGACGACCGTACCGCTGCCGCGGCGGCGCCGGGCGCGCCGGACGGCGAGGTCTCCGGTCGTCACCGGACGGTCGCGACGAGGGCGCGGGCGGCCAGCCGGTAACCCAGCGACCCGAGCCCGACGATGAGGCCGCTGGCCAGCGGGGCGATCACCGAGTCGTGCCGGAAGCTCTCCCGGGCCCAGACGTTGGACAGGTGCACCTCGATGAAGGGGCGCGGGTAGTTGGCCAGCGCGTCGCGCAGGCTCCAGCCCGCGATCATCAGGGCGCCCGGGTTGACGATGGCGCCCACCGTGTCGTAGTTCTCCTGGATCGCGCGGATCAGGGCGCCCTCGCAGTCGTGTTGCTCGGCCACCACCCGCCAGCCCCGCCCCGCGATCTCCTCGTCGACCGCGCGTTCGATGTCCTCCAGCGTGTCGGTGCCGTAGATCTCCGGCTCCCGTCGGCCGAGGATGCCCAGGTTCGGGCCGTTCAGCAGCAGCACGTCCGACACGCTTCACCTCGCTGGGCGCGGCCCTGTCCCGACAAGGCCCGATGACTGGTCCACGCAGTCTTACTACGCCCGCGGCGCCGGGCGAACCGGCGGCGGCCGCGGCACGGGCGGACTAAGGGGTGCCTAGGGGCTGTTAGGGGCGGTGACCGTGCGTCCGGGTCGGTTACCGTCCTCCCTGCTGAAACGACGCTGCCGGCTCCAACGGGAGTGTCACCTACCTCGAACCGGCCATCCGGCGCCCCGGTGTGCCCGGACCGCGTACCGGCGGTCCCGGGCCGTCCCGGCCGATGGTCCGGCGAAGCCCCTGGTCTGCCCGAGTTGGGAAGTGGGAAGTCATGAGTGGTCAGCCCTCGACGGTGTCGGAGTTCCCCGAGTGGCCGCAGTTCGGCGACGAGGAGCGGACCGGACTGATCCGCGCGCTCGAACAGGGCCAGTGGTGGCGGATGGGCGGCAGCGAGGTTGACACCTTCGAGCGGGAGTTCGGCGACTACCACGGCACGCCCCACGCGCTCGCCGTCACCAACGGCACCCACGCCCTGGAGGTCGCGCTGGAGGTGCTCGGCGTCGGGCCGGGCACCGAGGTGATCGTACCGGCCTTCACGTTCATCTCCTCCTCGCTGGCCGCCCAGCGCCTCGGCGCGGTCGCCGTGCCGGTCGACGTCGACCCGGGCACCTACTGCATCGACCCGGCCGCCGTCGAGGCCGCGATCACCCCCCGCACCAAGGTCGTCATGCCGGTGCACATGGCCGGTCAGTTCGCCGACATGGACGCGCTGGACAAGCTCACCGCCGACGCCGGCGTGGCGCTGCTGCAGGACGCGGCGCACGCCCACGGCGCGCAGTGGCAGGGCAGGCGGGCCGGCGCGCTCGGCTCGGTGGCCGCGTTCAGCTTCCAGAACGGCAAGCTGATGACCGCCGGCGAGGGCGGGGCGGTCGTCTTCCCCGACGAGGAGCTGCGCGAGCGGGCGTTCCTCGTGCACAGCTGCGGGCGGCCCCGCACCGACCGGGACTACCTGCACGGCACCACCGGCTCGAACTACCGGATGGGCGAGTTCACCGCCGCCGTGCTGCGCGCCCAGCTGTCCCGGCTGGACGCCCAGATCGCGCTACGCGAGCAGCGCTGGCCGCTGCTGTCGAGCCTGCTCGCCGAGATCCCCGGCGTGGTTCCGCAGGCCACCGACCCCCGCACCGACCGCAACCCGCACTACATGGCGATGTTCCGCGTTCCCGGGATCACCATCGAGCGCCGCCGCGAAGTGGTGGACGCGCTCATCGCCCGGGGCGTCCCGGCCTTCGTGGCGTTCCGCGCGATCTACCGGTGCGAGGGCTTCTGGAAGGCCGGTGCCCCCGACGAGTCGGTCGAGGCGATCGCTGCCCGCTGCCCCAACGTCGAGCAGATCCACTCCGACTGCGTCTGGCTGCACCACCGCACCCTGCTCGGCACGGAGCAGCAGATGCACGACATCGCCGCCGTGCTCGCCGACGTCCTCGCCGGATGACGGCCCTGCCCCCGGCCGCCGCGCCCGACCGCCCGGTGCGGGTCGCGGTGGCCGGCCTCGGGTGGGCCGGACGGGAGATCTGGCTGCCCCGCCTCGCCGCGCATCCGCGCTTCGAGGTGACCGCCGTGGTCGACCCGGAGCCCGGCGTCCGCGACCGGGCCCGCGGGGCCCACCACGTCGCGTCCGCGTACGCCGACGTCGACGACCTGCCGGGCGGAGCGGTCGACCTGGTGGTGGTCGCCGTACCGAACCACCTGCACGCCGACGTCGCCGTCCGGCTGCTGCGCCGGAGCGTACCGGTGTTCCTGGAGAAGCCGGTCTGCCTGACCTCCGCCGAGGCGACCCTGCTGGCCGACGCCGAACGCGACGGTGGCGCGGTGCTGCTCGCCGGCAGCGCCGCCCGCTACCGGGCCGACGTCCGGGCGCTGGCCGCGGTGGCCGGCGAGCTGGGCCCGATCCGGCACGTCGACGTGGCCTGGGTCCGCGCCCGGGGGGTGCCCGACGCGGGCGGCTGGTTCACCCGCCGTGACCTCTCCGGCGGGGGAGCGCTGGTGGACCTCGGCTGGCACCTGCTCGACACGGTGCTGCCGATGCTCGGCCCGACCGGGGTCACCCACGCCATCGGCAGCGTCTCCGACGACTTCGTCAACGACAGCGCCGCCCACGCCGCCTGGCGCAGCGACGCCGGTGCCGGTGGCCGTGACCGCGGTGACGTCGAGGACACCGCGCGGGGCTTCCTGCTCACCGCCGACGGGGCCTCGGTCGCCCTGCACGCCTGCTGGGCCTCGCACGAGTCGCTGGACCGCACCACCGTGACCGTGCACGGCGCCGCCGGGTCGGCGACGCTGCGCTGCACGTTCGGCTTCAGCCCCAACCGGGAGCCCACGCCGGTGCTGACCCGCACCCGCGACGGCGAGACCGTCCGGCTCCCGCTGCCCGAGGAGCCGGTCGGCGCCGAGTACGACCGCCAGCTCGACGCCCTGCCGGGGTTGCTCGCCGACCCGGCCGGCCGGGGCGCGGCCGTCGCCGAGGCCCGCCGGACCATCGACATCATCGAACGGATCTACCAGTCCGCCCGGCCCACCCGGCCGGAGCGGCAGCACGCGCTGGCGGGCCATCGCGACCGGTGAGAACCACCGTCGGCCCCACTCGCTTCCGGGAGCAGCCATGAGCCATCCATCGTCCACGGTCGACGTGACCGCGCCGTCGCCGGCCCGCGGCCCGATCCGCGCGGTCGTGTTCGACCTCGACGGCGTCATCGTCGACAGCTCGGCCGTCATGCGGGAGGCGTTCAGCATCGCGTACGCCGAGGTGGTGGGCGACGGGCCGGCGCCGTTCGAGGAGTACAACCGGCACATGGGCCGGTACTTCCCGGACATCATGCGCCTGATGGGGCTGCCGCTGGAGATGGAGGAGCCGTTCGTCCGGGAGAGCTACCGGATGGCGCACCTGGTGCCGCTCTTCCCCGGCGTCCGGGAGACCCTGGAGACGCTGCACTCCCGGGGGATCCGGATGGCGATCGCCACCGGCAAGAGCGGCCCCCGGGCCCGCTCCCTGCTGGACACGCTCGGCGTGCTGGGCCTCTTCGACCAGGTGATCGGCTCCGACGAGGTGACCCGCCCGAAGCCCGCCCCGGACATCGTGCTCCAGGCGCTCGGGCACCTCGACGTGCCGCCGGGACAGGCGATGATGGTCGGCGACGCGGTCATCGACCTGCTCAGCGGCCGGGACGCCGGGGCGACCGCCGTCGCCACCACCTGGCACGGCGGGGACGTCGCCGCGCTGCTCGCCGCCGGGCCCGACCTGGTCCTGCACGCCCCGACGGAC
Organism: Micromonospora sp. CPCC 205561; assembly: GCF_036906775.1. Classification (NCBI taxonomy): domain Bacteria; kingdom Bacillati; phylum Actinomycetota; class Actinomycetes; order Micromonosporales; family Micromonosporaceae; genus Micromonospora; species Micromonospora sp. CPCC 205561. The sequence continues at coordinate 86,642 of NZ_JBAKHV010000014.1, forward strand.
CTGCTCGCGCACTGCCCCGCAGCCCTCGTCCACTGACCCGCACCGGCCGTCCGAGACCCGCACCGCACCGCCCCGCCCGCTGTCGCCCGGACACGCACGGCCCGGAGCCGGTCGTCTTCGACAGCGAGCACGCCGCGCTGGGTGCCCTCGACCTCGCGGCGGTCACCCGGGCGTCTCGCACCGAGCGTCCGGACCCGCCGCTACGGATCATCTCGCAGGGGCCGGACCTGCCCCTGGCCACCACCGGACTCGTGGAACGGGCGGAGGATGCGGCAGGCCGATCGCTCCCTCTCAGCGCGCCTCGTCGGCGGCCTCGGGTCCGGCTTCCAGGAAGCGGAGCATGCCGGTGGCCAGCATCTCGGCGACGGGGGCCGGGACCAGGTCGGTGCGGACGGTGACGCGCAGGAGCGCGCCCCCGTCACCGGGCAGCACCTCGGCGAGACAGGCACCCGACCACTCCCGGGCGTACGGCTCGACGACCTCTTCGGTCCGGCAGCCGGGCAGTTCGAGTGGCAGGACGAGGTTGTCCTGGTAGGCGAAGGAGGGCAGGCTGTTGGCCACCTCGCGGGACATGCCGAGGACCGGGTCGGTGGTCATCTCCAGGAAGGAGACGTCCTGGGCGGCCATCAGCCCGTCCACCGTGTGCTGGACCGCTCGGATCAGGTTCTTCTCCGGCCCGTCGAACCGGACCCGCAGACAGTTGGAGCTGATCCTGCTCGTGAAGGTGGAGTCGAGGATCCGGCTGCCACGCTGGGCGACGATCATCAGCATCGCGATGTCGTCCTGCCGGTGGATGGTGCGCAACGCGGAGGCGTAGGCGGCGGCGAAGTAGGTGGAGCGGCTGAACCGGTGTTCACGGGCGGCCCGGTCCCAGCGGTCCAGCACGTCGGCGGAGACGGTGACGGCGTGCCCGGTCTTCGGGCCCCAGGTCGGGGTCTGCTCCAGGAGCGACTGGGGCCGGCCCTCGCCCTGGCGGGCGAGTCCGCGTAGCTGCTCGCGCCAGTAGGCCCGCTGCGCGTCGAGGTCGGCGGCATCCCGCAGGCGGGTGTGCTCGTCATGGAACTGGCGCAGCGTGGGTGCGGAGCGGTCCCACCCGGGTGCCTGGCCGGCCAGGCGGGCGGTGTAGGCGTGGCTGAGGTCGCGCACGAGCAGCGCGTGTGACCATCCGTCGAAGGCGATGTGGTGGATGCCGACGCCGAACAGGACCCGCTTCGTGGACTTGTCACGGATCAGGGCGGCCCGCCAGTTGCGGCCCTGGGTGTAGTCCAGCGGCTGCTGCACCGCATCGGCGAGTTGGTCGAGCGCCTCCTGTTCGCTCGTGGCATCGGTGAGCAGCCGGAGTGTGGGCATGCCCGGGTTCGGCGGGACGATGGCCACGGGCGGGTCCACCCGCCGGTAGCGGGCGTACAACGCCTCGTGCCGCCGGTGCACGTCGCCGAGCGCCGCCATCAGCGCGCGGAGGTCCAGTTCGCCCTCGATCCACCAGGTGGTCGGGCAGACCAGGTCGAAGGGGAGCCAGACGAACTTGCCGACCGACAGGGTCAGCGGGACGGGCCTGGCCGGGCCGGGGCGTCCGGTGACGGGCGGTTCCGGTTCGGCCGTGGGGCGGCGGGGCGCGGTGGTGAGCCAGTGGGCCAGGCCGTGCGGCGTGGGCGTGCGGTGGATCTGCGAGACGGGTACGACGACGTCGGCGGCTTCGTCGATGGCGGCGGCGACCGCGGCGGACTGTAGGGAGGTGCCGCCGAGGTCGAAGAAGCTGTCGCGGGTGCCGATGCCCTCGATACCCAGCACGGTGGCGAACACGCCCGTGACCAGTCGTTCCTCGTCGGTTGCGGGTGCGACGTGGTCCACGTCGAGGTCGGGGCGCCGGTTACCGGGTTCCGGTAACGCCCGGCGGTCGATCTTCCCGGTGCCGCCGACCGGGAACCTGTCGAGGACCATGATCACGGCCGGGACCATGTACGAGGGCAGGGCGGTCGCGGCGTGTGCCCGTAGTTCGCTCACGGTCGGTGTCCGGCCGTCCCGGCCGGTCACATAGCCCGCCAACCGGGCGACACCCTGGTCTTCCCGGCGGACGACCACGGCCGTGCCGACGTCGGGGTGCTGTTCGAGGACGGCTTCGATCTCGCCGAGTTCGATGCGGATACCGTTGATCTTGACCTGGTGGTCCATGCGGGCGAGGATCTCCAGGGCCCCGGTGGCGTTCCACCGGCCCAGGTCGCCGGTGCGGTAGGCGATCCCGCCGGCGTAGGGGTCGGTGACGAACCGTTCTGCGGTCAGCTCGGGTCGGCGCAGGTAGCTGTCGGCGACGCCCTTGCCGGTGATGAGGATCTCGCCGGGGACCCCCATGGGGACGAGATTCAACTGCGCGTCGACGACGAGGATCTGCCGGTTGGGCATGGGCCAACCGATCGGCACGTACGCGCCGCCCCAGCCGGCTCTGGCGTCGTACCAGGTGCAGGCGACGGACGCCTCGGCCGGGCCGTAGGCGTTGATCAGCCGGGCACCGGCGGCCAGCCAGCGTTGGGCCATGCGGGGCGGGATGGGTTCCCCGGCGAGGGTCACGCACGACATGCTCGGGCAGTCGGCGGGGTCGACCGCCGCGAGGTTGGTGGGCGGGCAGAACGCGTGGCTGGTCTGCTCCTGGGCGATCAGCTCCGTCAACCGGCGGGCGTCGAGCAGGTCGTCGCGGGAACAGATCACGACGCGGGCGCCCGAGGTCAGCGCGGTGTAGATCTCGCCCAGGGCCACGTCGAAGACGGGGGCGCAGCAGTGCAGCATCCGGCTGTCCGGACCGACCTCGCACTCCTCGCGCATCCAGCTCAGGAAGTTCGTCAACATCGCGTGGGTCAACACCACGCCCTTCGGCTTGCCCGTCGATCCCGACGTGTAGATCACGAACGCCGGCCCGGAGGCGTCCACCACCGGCAGGTCGACCGGTCCGGTCGCCTCCACCGTGGACCACTCGTCGTCCAGGGCGATCACCCGTACGCCGTCGGGCCGGGGGACGCGTGCGGCGACCTCGCCGACGGTGAGCACGACCCGGGCGCCGTGGTCGGCCAGGAGCATCCGCATCCGCTCCGCCGGCCACGACACGTCCATCGGTGTGTACGCCGCCCCCGCCCGCAGCACCGCCAGGGTGGCGACGAGGGTCCACACGCTGCGGTCCAGCGCCAGCGACACCACGTCCCCGATGCCGACGCCGGCCGAGCGAAGGTGTCGGGCCAGCAGTTCCGACCGCCGTGCCAGTTGCCCGTACGTGACGACCTCGCCGCCGGCGACGCCCGCGACCGCTTCCGGTGTCCGGCGTGCCCACGCCAGCACCAGGTCGTGGATCGGCGCGTCCGGCACCGGCCGGACCGGGCCCCGTCCCCACGCGAGCAGCCGGTCGCGATCGGCCGCACCCAGCAACGGCAACCCCGACAGCGGGATCTCGGGCTCCCGCGCCCCGGCCGACGCCAGCAGCTCGGTCTGGTTCAGCAGACCGCGCACCCAGTCCGCGGAGAAGGCCTCCGCCGCGTAGTCCACCCGCAGCCCGGACCCGTCCGAGGCCACGGTCAACACCAGGTCGACGTCCACCAACTCCGGGCCCACCTCGGCGACCGGGCCGTCCGCGATGCCCACCACGACCGGCCCCGGCAGACCCGTTCCCACCACCGGCGTGGTCCACGCCGCACCCACCCGGCTGACCAGCTCACCGAACGCCGGATCGTCCAGGACACCCACGCGGACCACCGACCCGCCCCCCGACAGGCTCAGCGCCACCTCGGCCTGACCGGTGTACCGGGCCAGCACTCCGACGAGGCCGGCCAGCAGCACCACACCGGCCGGCTCCAGGCCCGTCGGGTCGGGTAGCTCCAGCGTCCGCGACTGCGACGCCGCCCGGGCCGGCCACACCAACGGTCGCCGCAGGTCCGCCATCAGGTCGAGGGCCTCGATGTCGGTGCCGGACCCGGCGACACCCACGGCCCCGGACTCACGATCAACGATCCCGGAAGACATCAGCGAACCTCCGATCAGGGCCGGCGTCACCTGTACGGGTACGGCCGGTCAGCAAAACAGGAACTCCGTGGACGCGACCGTCCGCGCGCACGGCAGGGGGAACCCAGGGTTCAACCAACGGTGGCGGCCACCGCGGGTCCGGCCTCGAGGAACCGCAGCATGTGGCCGTTCAGCTCCTCCGCGAAGCTGTACGGCAGGTAGTCGGTACGGATGGTGACACGCAGCAGAGCATGGTCGGCGCGGGGCAGCACCTCGACCGTGAGGCCGTTGGGGACCTCGCGGGCGTACGGCTCGACGACCTCCTCGGTCCGGCAGCCGGGCAGTTCCAGCGGAAGGACGACGTTGTCCTGGTAGACGAAGGTCGGCAGGCTGGCGACCACCTCGCTGGGGATCCCGGCGGTGGGGTCGTCGGCGATCTCGGCGAAGGGGACGTCCTGGGCCCGCATGAGGTCGCTGACGGTCTCGTTGACCCGGAGGACGAGCCCGCCGTCCTCGGGTCCGTCGAACCGGACCCGGACGCAGTTGAGGTTGAGCCGGGTGGTGAAGGCGCAGTCGAGGACGCGGCTGCCCCGTTTCGCCACGACCATCAGCAGGCCGATGTCGTCCTGCTGGTGCACGGCGCGCAGCGCGGCGGCGAATGCGGCGACGAAGCAACTGGACCGGCTGAACCGCTGCTCCCTCGCCGCGTCGTCCCAGCGGTGCATGGTCTCGGGGCCGACGGTGACGATGTGACCGGCCTTCGGTCCCCACGCCAGCGCCTGCTCGAGCGACGCCGTGGGCTGGCCGTGACCCTGACGGGGCAGCCCGCGTAGCTGGTCGCGCCAGTATGCCCGCTGGCTCGCCAGGTCGGCGGCGTCGCGCAGCCGGGTGTGTTCGTCGTACGACTGCCGCAGCGTCGTCGCCGGCCGTTCCCAGACGGGGGCGGCGCCGCGGAGCCGGGCGGTGTAGGCGTGGCTGAGGTCGCGGACGAGAAGCGAGTGTGACCATCCGTCGAAGGCGATGTGGTGGATGCCGACGCCGAACAGGATCCGGTTGCTGGACTTCTCGCGGATGAGGGCGGCGCGCCAGTTGTGGCCCTGGGTGTAGTCGAGCGGTTGCTGGACGGCTTCGGCGAGTTGGTCCAGCGCCTGCTGTTCGCTGGTGGCGTCGGTGAGCAGTCGCAGCTGGGGAAGGCCGGGCTTCGGCGGGATGATGGCGACTGGGGGGTTGACGCGACGGTAGCGGGCGTGCAGCGCCTCGTGTCGGCGGTGCACGTCGCCCAGGGCGGCCATCAACGCTCGCAGGTCCAGCTCACCCTCCACCCACCAGGTGACCGGGTTGACGACCTCCAGCGGCGACATCAGGCACTTCGCCACCTGCTGCGCGAGCGGAATTGGGCCGGGACGCTGGCCGGTCCGACCGGCGGTCGACCCGGTCCCGGTGCGGCGGGGCGCGGTGGTGAGCCAGTGGGCCAGTTCGCGCGGGGTGGGGGTGCGGTGGATCTGCGACACGGGCACGACCACGTCCGTGGCCTCGTCGATGCGCGTGGCGACGGTCGCCGACTGCAACGACGTGCCACCCAGGGCGAAGAAGCTGTCGCGCGTGCCGACCCGGTCGACGCCGAGGACGGTCGCGAACACTCCGGCGACCAGGCGTTCGGAGTTCGTCGCCGGCTCGACGAACTCCACGCCGAGTTCGGGACGCTGTGAGCCGGGCTCGGGTAGCGCTCGGCGATCGAGCTTTCCGGTGCCTCCGGTGGGGAACCGGTCGAGGGTCATGATGACGGCGGGCACCATGTAGGACGGGAGCACGGCTGCGGCGTATTCCCGCAGCTCAGCGGCGGCGGGGGTGCGGCCGTCGCGGCCCGTGACGTAGCCGACGAGGCGGGCGGCGCCCCGGTGCTCGCGGCGGACGACGACCGCGGCGCTCACGTCGGGGTGCCGGGTGAGGACGCTTTCGACCTCGCCGAGTTCGATGCGGATGCCGTTGACCTTGACCTGGTGGTCCATGCGGCCCAGGATCTCCAGGGCTCCGGCGGCGTTCCACCGCCCGATGTCGCCGGTGCGGTAGGCGAGCCCGCCGCCGTACGGATCGGTGACGAATCGTCGTGCGGTCAGGTCGGGGCGGTTGAGGTAGCCGTCGGCGACGCCGAAGCCGGTGATGAGGATTTCGCCCGGCAGACCCATGGGCACGAGGTTGAGGGCCGGGTCGACGACGCGGATCTGCCGGTTCGGCATGGGCCACCCGATCGGCACGTACGGGCCGTTCCAGCCGACCGACGCGTCGAACCAGGTGCACGCCACCGCGGCCTCCGCCGGCCCGTACGCGTTGACCAGCCGGGTGCCGGCGGTCAGCCACCGGTGCGCCAGGTGGGGCGGGACCGGCTCCCCGGCGAGGGTCACGCACGACATGCTCGGGCAGTCGGCGGGGTCGACCGCGGCGAGGTTGGTGGGTGGGCAGAAGGCGTGGGTCACCTGTTCCTTGGCGATCAGGTCGGAGAGCCGGCGGGCGTCGAGCAGGTCGTCGCGGGAACACACCACGACCCGGGCGCCGCTGGTGAGGGCGGTGAAGATTTCACCCAACGCCACATCGAACACCGGCGCGCAGCAGTGCAGCATGCGACTGTCGGGCCCGATGGCGCACTCGTCGGTCATCCACACCAGGAAGTTCGTCAATTTCTCGTGCGTCAGCACGACACCCTTCGGCGTACCCGTCGAGCCCGACGTGTAGATCACGAACGCCGGCGCGTCAGCCGGCACCACCGGGAGGCCCACCGGCTCGCACGCCCGCACCGCCGACCAGTCGTCATCCAACGCCACCACCGGTACCCCGTCTCCAGCCGGAATCCGGGGCGCCACCGCACCGACGGTCAACACCACCCGCGCGCCGTGGTCGGCCAACAGCACCCGCATCCGCTCCGCCGGCCACGACACGTCCATCGGTGTATACGCCGCGCCCGACCGCAGCACGCCCATCGTGGCGATCAACGACCACAACCCACGCTCCAACGCCAGCGACACCACGTCACCGGGCCGCACACCCAGCGACCGCAGATACACCGCCAGCGCACCCGACCGACGATCCAGCTCCCCGTACGTCAGCACCTCACCGTCGGCGACACCCGCCACGGCCTCCGGCGTGCGCCGCGCCCACCGAAGCACCAACTCGTGGATCGGCTGACCCGACACCTCACGCACCGGGCCGCGACCCCACCCCAACAACCGCTCCCGCTCCGCATCCCCCACCAACGGCAACCCCGACAGGCCAACCCCCGGCTCCGCCAGGCCGGCGGAGACCAGCACCACGATCTGAGCCAGCAGGCTCCGCACCCACTGGGCCGAGAACGCCTCCGCCGCGTAGTCCACTCGTACCGCCGACCCGTCCGAGGCCACACTCACCGCCAGGTCGACGTCCACCATCGCCGGCCCCGCGTCGGCCACCGAAGCGTCCACCAGCCCCAGCGCCACCGGGCCCACCGGCTCCCGGCCCACCGCCACCGGCGCCCTCAGCGCCGAACCCACCCGCGCCACCAACTCGGCGAAACCCGGATCTCCCGTCACCTCCACCCGCAGCGCCGAACCGCCGCCACCCGACGGCAGGCCCACCACCACCTCCTGCTGGGCCGTCCAGCGGGCCAGGACCGCCACGAGCCCCGCCACCACGACGTCGCCGGCCGGACCGCCGGCCGGCAGCCAGGAGGGCAGCACCCGGTGCACCGAGGCGGCCCGGGCCGGCCACACCGTCGGCCGGCGCAGGTCGCCCACCAGGTCCAGGGTCCCGGCGTCAACCGCACCGTCCACGCTCCGGGCACCATCGAACCCGACAGACATCAGCTCAACCTCCGATCGAAAGGGGGCGACCGGAAGGCACGCGGCCGCAACGGCCGGTCGGCCGCGGTGCCGTCCGCCGGACGGCTCGCTGTGACGGGGGGTGTGGCGGGCGCGGAGCCCCGACATCGTCCACGTGGATCACGGGCCGCTGTCTCCGCGAGGCGCACCCCGTCGTGCCGCACGCGGTTCGTGGGCCGTGCGGGTGGCGACGGAGGGCGGTTGCCGAGCGGCCCCGCCGGCCCGTCGTGGACCCGGTACGGTGCCACCGGGCGAATTCCGGTCGGTTCGCAGGGGCGGTTCGCCGGGCGCGCGGCCCTGTCGTGTGGCCGGTGCGCGGGAACCGCCGTGCGACCAGGACGGGGTCACCGTCCGGATCCCGGGTCGCGGCCTCGTCGTTGATCGAAAAGAGCAGGCCGGTGCCCGACCCGATCACCGGCACCTCCCGTCCATCCGTGCGCCGCACACCCACAACCGTCCCCGATCCGGTGCGATTGAAGGGAACGACGAACCGATGGGGCCCGACCCTACGAAGCCCGGCGGAGTGGCGTACACCCCTAGAGAAACGCACGTCGACCCCTATTGCGTCAGGCGGAGATCCCGGGCCGCGGGCGGCCGAGGGCCCGCCCGGAGCATCGGCCGGCCCGGGTCCCGTCCCGCATCGTCGGCGGCGGATCGCCCGTGTGTGCTGCCCAGGGCGGTGTCCAGCCCGGAACGCTGATCCTGATCTCGGCCGGATACGCCAACTTCCCTGCGAAAGCGCATGGCGCTATATCTTTTCTATAGCGGCCGGTAGGTACCCTCCGAGAGGGGCGGTGCAGGATTGTCCCGGTTCGATGGCGAACGGTCCGGCGCGGTCCTTTCGAAAACATCTTTTCGGTCAACCCGAGTCGAGGGGTCGGGTTCGGAGAATTGGCGGTTTCGGTCGCGAAAAGGGTGCCCGTCCTCGGCTGACCGGCCCATCCCCGGGCAATGAGGACTGGCTATGCTTTGGTGATCATGACCCAGTCGGCGGCCGGCGAATCTGGCACCGACTGCTGGTGTGCACCTCGCCTACGCAGCGCTGACCACAAGCCAGCCCGCTACCTGGCCGGTCCAGCCTGAGACCGTCCGGTCGGTGCACGCGGCACGCCCGACTCTCGTGGCCGAGCGGCCCCATCAGGACCGGGAGCCCACACCTCCGGCCACGTTCTCCGCCGGTCGTCGTGGCGAACCCGACTTCGTGCCACCCCGAGGCCCTCCGTGGGCCGGCATGTCAGGAGATCCAGTGCACGTTCCTATCCAGGTACAGGTGTTCGCCCACGACGGGGTGGTCCTCGCCCGACCACCCGATCCGGTGGCGACCGCTGACAGCCGCTATCTCGCCGGTGCGGGCGCCGCCCTGCACAACGGGCTGGACATGATCACGGGCCTCCACCTGACCCTTCCGCACCAGTCGGCGGCCATCTGCAGCACCGGGTCCAGCGCGGACAAGTCGCTGCGGCTGATCAGCCGGTGTGGTCTCAAGACGCCGAGCGATCTGCGCGAGTTCCGCTCCGGTGCGCAGGCGGTGCAGTTCGCCCGGGACGCCGCCGAGCGGGGCGAGACGCTGGAGTTCCAGTTCCCCCCGCACGATCCGCAGCTGCGGGCCGCTCGGGCCCGGGTGTCCCCGGACCTGCTGGCCCGCCTCAACAACAAGACCGTGCTGGAAACACTGGTGGCACCGGAATACCTGCCCCGGCGTCAGGTCGCCACCCCCGAGGAGGTACGCCGCATGGTGCGGCAGGACCGCCGGCCGGCGGTGATCAAACCGGCCGGTGTCGAGGTGTACAGCGGAATTGCGATCTTCACCAGGCGCCTGCAGGATCGGCGGAACCGGGCATTGTTCAACCAGCTCGAACAGGTGAGCGACCGGTGGATCGTCGAGGAGGAGGTGCCCTTCCGGACGATCTGGGGCCTCCAGTTCGGCGTGACCGAGAGCGGAGCGGTGCAGTACTTCGGTGCGTCCGTACACCTGCCGCAGCCCACCTCGACGTGGGTCGGTTGTGTCATGGACGACGACCAGCCGCCGGCGGAGCTGGTCGAAGCGCTGACCGTAGGGGTCCGAAAGGCCAGTGAACTCGGGTACCGGGGGTACTGCTCCTTCGACGCCGGAATCGGTCGCGACGACGAGCTGCGGGTCATCGACCCCAACTTCCGCGTCAGCGGAGCCACCACGTCGCTGCTGCACCGCAGCTCGCTGCTGGGCCGGCACCCCTGTGCCATGACCACGTTCTTCTCGCTGGCCCCCGGCGTCGACGCCGAGCCGATCCTCGCGCCGTTCATCGACCGGGAGCAGTTCGTCGTGTTCATGCACCACGATCCGGCGGAGACGGACAACGGCCCGCTGCCGGCGACCATCGTCGGCATGGTCGGTGCCTCGGACCGTTACGCCTGCGGCGTGCTGATCGCGCAGATCCAGCGGGCGCTGGGCAGGTGACGCGTCGTCCCCCGGGCCGTGGTCGCGGTCCGGGGGAGGGCCGAGGGGTTCACCCGAGGCCCGGCGGGCTACGCCCGGGACACCGTCCTGGCCGTGGGGCGCTGGCCCTCCGACCTCGCGGAGATCGCTGTCCCGGTCGACGTCCGGTACGGCGAGCAGGACACCCGCCACTCACCCGGCAACGGAGCGACGCTGGCCGCCCCGCTCGCTGGTGCCCTCGTGCCGCAGATCGTCGGCGCGGTGCGGTGGACCCGTGCCGAGCCGATCCTGCGTGCCCCGATCGACCGGTGACCCGGCTCGGTCGGCGGCCCGACGGCGGTGGAGGTCCAGACCGTCACATGTCCGTGAGGGCGGCCCGGACGGCGTGCTCGGGGACGTCGGCGACAAGTTCGGGCCCGGCCGGGCCGTCCAGGACGAAGGACAGGCCCGAGGTGGCCTTCTTGTCCCGGCGCATCAGCGCGATCAGCTCGTCGTGGTCGACGTCGGCGGGCAGCGCGGTGTCGAGGCCGTAGCCCGCCACCACGTCGTGGTGCTCGGCCACCCGCTCGGCCGGGACACGGCCGAGGACGCCGGCCAGGCGGCCCGCGAAGACCGTGCCGACGCCGACCGCCTCGCCGTGCCGCAGCCCGAAGTCGGTGGCCCGCTCCAACGCGTGCCCCAGGGTGTGGCCGTAGTTGAGGATGTGCCGTAGGCCGGAGTCCCGCTCGTCGGCGGCCACCACCCGGGCCTTGAGCGCCACGCAGGCGGCGATCTGCTCGGCCACCGGCCGGTCGCGCAACTCGCCCGCGCCGATGAAGTGCGCCCGGGCGATCTCGCCGTACCCGTTGCGCCACTCCCGCCCCGGCAGCGTGCCCAGCTGCTCGGTGTCGCAGAGCACCGCCCTGGGCTGCCAGTACACCCCGACGAGGTTCTTGCCCTCCGGCAGGTTGACCGCGGTCTTCCCGCCGACGCTGGCGTCCACCTGGGCGAGCAGCGAGGTCGGCAGGTGGATCACCGCGATGCCCCGGTGGTAGAGGCCGGCGGCCAGCCCGACCACGTCCGTGGTGGTGCCGCCGCCGCACGAGACGACCGCGTCGGCGCGGGTCAGCCCGAACCCGGCGAACGCCCGGCAGAGCTGCTCCACCGTGGCCAGGTTCTTGTCGTGCTCGCCGTCGCGGGCCGGCACCACCCGGTGCGGCACGCCCGGGTCGGGCGTCCACTCCGGCGGCCGGGCCGAGACCACCACGACCCGCCGCGCGCCGATCCGCGCCACCTCCGCCGGGAGCCGGTGGCGCACGCCGGGGCCGATCAGCACCGGGTACGCGCGCTCCCCGAGCGCCACCTCGATCCGGGCCGGCTCGGCGGGGCCGCGACGGTCAGGTGCGGACACGTGCATGTGGCTGCTGCCTCCTCTGCGCGACGGGTACGGGCGCGGCGACGACCGGGCGGTCCCGGACCATCGACAGGCGCAGCGCCAGCGCGGCCAGCGAGTCCACCTCCGGCCCGATGCCCCACCGGTCGTGGGTGAGCTGCGCGTGGTGCGCCAGCAGGAAGCCGGACGGCGTCGCCGGGTGCTCCCGGCCGACCACGTCGGCCACCCGGTCCAGGTAATGCCTCCACGCCACCGCGACGGCCCCGCCCAGCGGCAGGTCGCCGGCCGACAGGACGATCTTCTCCGCCCGGGCGTCCGCCTGCGCCGCCAGGTCACGCCGCTGCGCGGCGGTGAGTCGCTGGCCGCGCTCCTGCCAGTGCAGGAAGAGGAAAGCCAGCCGGTTGGCCGCCGGCACCAGCGCCGTCAGGTGCCGCAGGTGCGCCACGGCCAGCGGCAGCTCGACGCCGGCCAGCCAGGGGGCGTCGCCGCCGAGCAGGGCCAGGGCCAGGTCACTGCCCGCGGATGCGAGTGGGCCGCCCCGGGCGGCGTCGCGCACCACGCAGCGGCCGGCGGGGAAGGACACCCCCGGGTCGTACGCGAGCAGCCGGGCCCGTACCGCGGCGAGCGCCGCCGGGGTGGCGTGGAAGCCGAGGCTCACGTGCGACCCGGTCGGCGAAGCTTCCGGGTCGAAGAACCACTCCATGCCCGGATCGGCCCGGCGCGTGGCGGCGACCAGGTCGATGAGGACGGTTCCGACCAGCTCGACCACCCGCGTGTCCGGGCGTCCCTCGGCCGACATGGCCGAGCGGGCGAACAACCAGCAGCGTTCCAACGACGGCACCTCGGCTGACGGGCGGGTGGAGCACGGGATTCGACGGTCTGCGGGGGTCGCACCATCATCGACCTGCGGCCCGTTCCACCAACGGATCAGCGGTCCGATCTGGGGACGACTTAGGGGGTGACAGGGGTAGGACGTCGGCAGGGTGCTCGGAAGACTTGGGCCGCTACGGCGAGCGAGGTCTACGCCGCGGATGAGGAGTCTCGCCGACGGACGGATGTGGTGACATTGCTTCGGAGCGACCTGATCCAGCCGTTGTCCGATCTGATCGAGGCGCACGCCGCCAGGTTGGGGAACAAGGTCGCGTTCCGCGACGACCGTCGGGCGGTCGGGTACGCCGACCTGGCGGCGCGGACCCGCCGGCTGGCCGGTCACCTGGCGGCGTCGGGGGTCGGGCGGGGCGACCGGGTCGCCTTCTGCCTCGGAAACCGGGTGGAGACGGTCGAGGCCTGGCTCGCCGTGACGCGGGCCGCCGCGGTCGGCGTACCGGTGAACCCGCACAGCACCGACGCCGAACTGGCCCACCTGCTGGACGACTCCGGTGCCGTGCTGGTGGTCACCGACGAGCGGCACCTCGACCAACTGCTGCGGCTGCGTGCCGCCCGGCCGGCCCTGCGGCTCGTGGTCACGGGGGACGGCCCGGTGCCCGCCGGGGTGACCGCGTGGCGCGACCTGGTCGACACCGAGGCGGGCGTGGACGCCCGTGACGACCTGGGCCTCGACGAGGTCGCCTGGATGCTCTACACCTCCGGCACCACCGGCCGGCCCAAGGGCGTCCTCTCCACCCAGCGCACCTGCCTCTGGTCCGTCGCCGCCTGCTACGTGCCGATCCCCGGGCTCACCGCCGCCGACCGGGTGGTCTGGCCGCTGCCGCTGTTCCACAGCCTGTCGCACATCGGATGCGTACTCAGCGTGACCGCGGTCGGTGCCACGGCCCGGCTCATCGACGGCTTCTCCGCCGACGACGTGCTGCGCGCGGTCGACGAGGACGAGGCCACCGTGCTGGCCGGCGTGCCGGCCATGTACCACCACCTGGTGACCGCCGCCCGGGAGGCCGGCTTCCGCGCCCCGGCCCTGCGGGTCTGCCTGGTCGGCGGGGCGATCACCACCGGCGCGCTGCGCCGGGCGTTCGACGAGGTCTTCGACGCGCCGCTGCTCGACGCGTACGGCAGCACGGAGACCTGCGGCTCGATCGCCGTCACCCGGCCGGACCAGCCCCGGGTCGAGGGCTCCTGCGGGCGCGCGGTGCCCGGCGTCGAGGTCCGACTGGTCAGCCCGCAGACCGGCCTGGACGTGCCGACCGGCGTGGAGGGCGAGGTGTGGGTCAGCGGGCCGAGCGTCATGCTCGGCTACCACGGCCTGCCGGAGGTCACCGCCGCCGCCCTGCGCGACGGCTGGTACCGCACCGGTGACCTGGCCCGCCGCGACGCCGAGGGCAACATCTTCGTCACCGGCCGGCACCAGGAACTGATCATCCGGGGTGGCGAGAAGATCCACCCGGCCGAGGTGGAGGAGGCGCTGCGCGCCGTGCCCGGCGTCGCCGACGTGGCGGTGACCGGCCGCCCGCACGACGTCCTCGGCGAGGTGCCGGTGGCCTTCGTGGTGCCCGGGCCGGAGGGCTTCGACCCCCGCGCCGGGTACGTCGCCTGCCGGGAGAAGCTGTCCTACCACAAGGTTCCGGAGGAGCTGTACGAGATCGGGCAGGTGCCCCGTACCGCCTCCGGAAAGGTCACCCGGCGACTCCTGCTCGACCGGCCGGCGCGGCTGCGGGCCGTCAACGGCAGCCACCACGAGGCGCTGAGCCTGCTCGCCTGGCGGCCACTGGACCTGAACGCCGTACCGCCGGTCGAAGCGCCCGTCCCGACGGCCGCGCAGGCCGCCGTCGCCCCGGCCCGCCGCTGGGCGCTCGTCGGTCCCGGCAGCGAGGCGCTGGTGGCGCCGCTGCGCGCGGCGTCGCCGGGGGACCGGTTCCGGTCCCACCGGGACCTGGCCGCCCTGCGCGACGCCCCGGACGTGCCCGACGTGACGGTACTGCTGGCCGGGTCGACCGACGCCGCCGCGGCGGACCTCGCCGACCGGCTGCGCGGCTGGCTCGACGACGACCGGTTCGCCGGCACCCGGCTGGTGCTGCTGACCGGCCCGGCCGGCGACGCCGCCGCGGGCGACGCGCCCGGCGTGACCGGCGTGACCGGCGACGCGGCCACGGGCCCCGGCGCGGGAGCTGCCGCCGCCGGGTGGGCCGGGCCCGATCCGGCGGCCGGCGCCGTCCCGGCGATCGGGCGCAGCCTGCAGGCCGCGTACCCGGACCGGATCGTGCTGGTCGACCACGACGCCGGACACCGTTCGACCGCCCTGCTGCCCGCCGTGGTGGATGCCGGCGCCGCGCAGGTCGCGCTGCGGCACGGAGCCGCCCGGCACGCGGTCCTCGTGCCGGCCCCCGCGGCCGTGCCGGCGCGGCCGGTGACCGTGGCCGACCCGGACGGCCCGATCCTGGTCACCGGCGCCGACGGACCGGCCGGCGCGGCCCTGACCCGACACCTCGTCGCCGCGCACCGCGCCCGCCGGCTGCGGCTGCTCCACATCGGCGCCACGGCCGGGCCCGCCCTGACGGACCTGGCCGCCGAACTCACCGCCGCCGGAGCCGACGCCGTCGCGCTGCCCGCCGACCGGGCGGGCGACGAGCCGCCCGCCGGTGTCTTCCTCTGCCCGTCGGAGGACGACCTGGCCGACGACGAGGGCGCGGCCCGACTACTCGGCCTCGCCGCGACGCTCGACGCGGTGGCCCGGCTCCCGACCGCCGCGTTCACCGTCCTCGCCCCGTCCGCCCTGCTGCTGGGCGCCGCCGGCCGGGAGCGGGCCGCCGCCGCCGTCGGCGCCCTGCACGCCCTGGCCGCCCGCCGCCGGGCCGCCGGCCTCC